>NZ_JAKKRU010000020.1:0-46753 GCF_025653925.1 Shewanella sp. SM68 | reverse complement strand
CAACACTTGATAGTCCAAACGATATAGATCCCACAGGGTTTCATCGGCCATTAACTCAACCAGATCCGCGTCTCCATCGTACATGGCTCGCAATAACATCCCCGTATGCACCGCTTTTTCGGTGTTTTTGCGCCTAAATGACAAACTTTGGCTTTGGATGCGGCCGAGTGAATCACCGATCTGTTTACGCAGGTTTTTATCAAAGCGCCGGCTGGGATAACCACAGTATTTAGCAAACTCTGAAAACGACAGCTTTACCGTATTGGAAGAATAACCGTACTTACTGAAAACCAGCACAATACCGCACCACACCTTAAAATCGGTTTCGATATTCAGCCGTTGGCCCCTGACGGTAACCAGGTCGTAGCCTTCCTTTTGGCAGATATCGAGGCTCACCAGATCGTTACTGAGATCTTGTGCTTTGACATCACTGGCGTTAGTTCTGCGACCTACGGGCGTAAATACGCCTGTTCTGAGGAGAACATTAGGCTGCACACTGGTTGCGCTGCTGATAGTCAGGAGTTTACCGCGGTAAAGCGATTCGGTATCCGTGATGGGTAATAATGCGTTTTCTGATTGTTCCATGTGCGCTACTTATGCCTATAACCCAATTAGAGTACACCATGAAACCCATTTAGAATACACCTAATTGAGGTTTAGTATCGTCGTTTGATTTTTTGTAACGTACATCAAAGATTGCTTTGTAAATCCTTTCGAAACTTGAACTTAAATTCTTTTTGTTGGTGAAAATTTTACCCACTCGGCATACACCGCTGGTTATTTGTTGAACCCACTCGGCATACACCTAACCCCAAATTCACAACCCAATTAGAATACACTTTGGTAGTTTAGAGAGCAAAAAACAGGATATCGTGATCAGTTTTATTGAGCTGTGAGTAACTGCGGCATAGCCTGTGAAACGACCTATTTGTGATTTGCATATAAGTTATTGATTTTTTTATTTAATTTTTTGAAAACTTTGTTCTATGTAAAAAAGGGCTATTTACCCAATTAGCATACACCGCTTACCCAATTAGAATACACCACGAACCCAATTAGCATACACCGCTTACCCAATTAGAATACACCATTTACCCAATTAGAATACACCTACCTCTGCTGTAGCCCTTGGTGCCATTGGGCTATAGCGACTCTTGGATCTCTTTGGATCTTTTTGGATCTTAAAAGATGGATCTTATTGGATCTGAACTGTGCAAAACTTTTTAATTTTGCGGAGTAAAAACCCCTCCTGGGGGCTTCGCCCCCGCCGGCCCTTCCCCTCGCTTTGCTCGTTTCCGGCGTCCCCCAAAAGCAGCGGCTGCGCCGCGACCAAGGGCAAAGCCCTAGGTCGCCTAAAGGCTCCACCCTTACCCAAAAATGCCTCGCCATTTCCTGCCCTTGGCAGGGGCGAGATCTAAAAACACCGCTGTAAGTGAATTTTGTCTTCGACCATTTAACTATCTCAGTGCGGTTAACCCGTTACCCTGCGGGGCTAGTTCGCTACGCTCACGGTCTAGCAGAAAGATAAGGCGAAAGTCGACACTAAGCCTCCTAAATCAAGATTTGCGGCATTTTCCCTTTAAATGCCAATCGTTCTATAAATATCAAGATAACGATGCTTAAAACGCTTCCTAGGCGTTTTGGATGAGGCAGTTATGAAGCGAAAAAATAGGACGAAATCCCTTAAAACACTGCCATGTTTTTAGCGGAGGGTTTGTGATTTTTCTTTGCCGCTGAGTGAATGCCGGCTAGCGAAGTCTGCCGGTATGCGTGAAGTGGCCGGCTTGGGTAAGTTGAAAAAGTTACTAAATCAAATGCCATAAAGAAGCCAACGTAGAGGGGGTATGTCACTCCCTTTTAAGGGAGTGACATACCCCCAGGTGTGCTCCTCATGCGGGGGATGTTGGCTTCTTTTGGCATTTTAAGCGCGTGATAGCGGCCGCCGCTATTGCGTGCGAATTTGGCTTGCGGTAAAGTGACATTTCTTCCAGCGCATCTCTCGATGCTTCAATATTTCCCCTTAAGAAAAACCTTTTTTGCTCCCGTCCAACAGGACGTTTGTAGGATCACTGACTAGCACTCAGACTTGATGGCGGCGCTCAACAGAGACGCATCATTTGTGGCAATTGCCCTTAGCAACACTTGCTCAATACCCTCGTGGGTTCTTACCTGTTCTCGGCAGTAGGAACGAGCATTAACACTAAACTGACTTCCGAAATGGCCGCCTAGCGAATGCTGCAGGCCTATGTGTTGCTAATCCGCTAGAGCAAACTCTTTTCCATTGCTAATGCGCCTATTTGGCGCATTCCCCTTTTTGATTTTGTTACTTTTTCAAGGGGGTTTATGGCTTTCACTTTCTTTTTTCAGGCCAATAAATTTTTAAAGCAACACTGCGCCAGTTCATTCGCAACGAAATCGGAGCGGATTAAAACGATCCGTTTAGTCGATAAGCAATTGAGAGAATTAGGGTTTAAAAATCTGCAGTTGAAAGGGCTAAAGCCAAAACATATTGATGCACTGTTGCAAAAATGGCAGGCGGAAAACTTGTCTGCAGGGACAATTAAAAACCGGATGGTGCATATCCGTTGGCTAACAGAAAAAATAGGCAAAAAGGGCGTGATATCCCCGTCAAATTCGGATTTAGGGATCGATAAACGGGTGTATGTCACCAATGAAAATAAGGGAAAAACGCTTACCGAAGCCCAACTTAATGCGGTGTCAGATCCGTATATAAAAATGTCGCTACAGCTTCAAGCCGCGTTTGGCTTAAGGCGCGAGGAAGCGATGAAGATGATTGTTGATAAGGCCGTTCAAGGTGATCGTTTGCTGTTGGATGCGTCTTGGTGCAAAGGCGGTAGAGATCGCGCGATCCCAATTTTGACGGACGAACAGCGCCAACTATTAACACAAGCGAGCACGTTAACCCGTGGCCGTTCGCTCATTCCGCCGCAGTTAATGTATGTGCAGCAAATGAAACGCTACGAAAATACCTGCCTTAAGATTGGCCTCGATCGGGCGCATGGCTTGCGTCACCGCTACGCGCAGCAGCGCTATGTCGCGTTAACCGGTTTCGAATGTCACGCAGTATCTGGGGTCGCGGCAAGAAGGCTGTCAGAGGCGCACAGGGCGCTAGATAAAATGGCAAGGGCAATCATTACGCAGGAGTTAGGCCATGGCCGGTTGCCGGTCACGGCTGTTTATCTGGGTTCTTAGTGCTGCTACTATCAACTCAGTGCAATATCCAATTGGGAGGCGGGCGCCATGAGTACAATTCAGATTATCGGTTTTTTTCTTATTCTCGCGACCTTTGGCACGCTGATTTATTCGGGATACTTGTTATATACCCATAGCAGCTTACCTGATCAGTCTGGTAAGCCGCGTCTGCGTGGTAAAAAGCGTTAGTGCTTTTTTTCCTTCACTAACATATCGCTGGCGCTGTCATATACCCAATGCTCATTGGGGTCGAGTTGATGCTTTCCTAACATATTCGCAGCCCGAACGAGCCATTCCAGTACCTCGGGGGAATCCATTGTGTGATGACCTGGGAGCGCCAGTAACGCTGCTTTTAACGCTTGCTCTTCAGGAGTGAGTGCCATGTTAAATCCTCTTCATTTGGTCACGATATTATCTTCATCTCGTCACGGTAGTCGTCACTTGATTATGTTACGATTTCAATGTATATTGATTTTGTAACTTAATCAAGGGTGACATTTATGACAGAACAATCCAAGTCAAATAACCATGGTGGCGCTCGCCCTGGTGCGGGTCGTAAAACCAAGTATGAGAAGACGGTCGTGATGCGGGTGCCTGAGAAGTATCAAGAGGTGATCAAGGCGCTGATCACCCACTTAGACGATACCGCTTACCTCAATAGCCATTATAAAAATGGGCAGGGATCTGAGCCGGTGTATCTGCGTTCGCTCGATGACAATAAGCAGAATATTACCTTTAAAACCATGCCGTTCTAAGGAATGGCTGCACTTTTCTACCCCGTGAAACTGCGATGTTAATCGTCATCGATTTTTTGCAATGCAAAAATTTAGGGCTAAATGGGTGGGCAGTATTTGCCGTTTTTTAGCATCATTTTCGAGAGATAATTTTGCAATGCAAAAAACGTGAGCATGATTTCAGCATTAACGGTCATTCATGAGCGGCAAAATTACCCCTTTAGATAAGCATTTTTATCTTAGCGTAAGGGCAATTTGCATTGCTCCTTCATTGGGGGATTGTTAACATTAACAGCGCGGAAGAACATAAACTGCGCAGAGGTATATTATGAGTGAGCTACAACTATGGTCTATCTTGGCTAAATTTGCCCAACGCGCCAAAAGTGTAAAGTTAGATTTATGCACGAGGTAACAACTTGTTTTCAATATCAAATACACCTTAAACCTAAAAATTAAAAATTTGCCATAATCTCTTTAGAGATTTTGATAACCGACTTATGATAGTAGTTTTGATAGGTGATAAATTACTCTATCAAATTGTATACATTTTGATAGGGTGCATTTTTGACTTTTATCGCCCAACTGGTGTAAATTGAGCGAATCGAACGATTCGTTTAAAGGTGATAAATGAACACTCTTTCAGCCAATGAAGCAAAAATTCACTTTGGAGATTTGTTGCTCAAAGCTCAACAAGCTCCAATCCAAATTAATAAAAATGGCAAGCCTGTGGCCGTTGTTATTTCAGCTGATGCATACCAAAGTATCGAGACACTAAAATTACATTTGCTTCAATCCAAAGCGGTGAAAGCCATAACTGACATCAAAATGGGCAATTTGGTTGATGGTAATACCTTTTTTGATGAGCTGGCCGCAGGGCAGTATGACTAATGCCGGTAACTTATCATTTAACGCCCGATGCACAATCTGATCTGATAGGTATTCACCGCTTTACGTTAGCCCAATGGGGAACGACTCAGTCGAAGACCTATTTATCAGGACTTAGACAAACGATTCAACTGCTGGCTGAAACACCCACCCTTGGGAAAAATAGACCCGAGGTACGCATGAATGTGTTTAGCTTCCCTTATTCAAGTCATGTCATCTATTACATCCAACATGAGCATCAATTCGTTGTATTTGGGATCTTACATAAAAGTATGATTCCACTTGCACATCTCGCGGAGCGGGAAATTATTTGATGTAGTGAAATAGGGAGGGCACCATGAAAAATGATGTTCGGCGGCTATCTATTTTGTCAACTGATGAAATAGATGAACTGTTTGGATTACCTCATTTCTCAGATGATGATCGTCGATTATATTTTGACTTAAGTGCTAAAGAGCGCGAGCTATTCGACAATACCCGAACGTTTTCTGTGGCAGCCCATTTAGTATTGCAACTGGGCTATTTCAAAGCCAAACGGCAGTTTTTCAGTTATGAACAAGAATCGTCAGTACTAAATGACTTGGATTACATTGCCGCGCTGTACTTTCCCACCAAAACGCTTTCAAGACTGAAAAGTCCCTCAAGACCGATTAGGGCTGAACAACAACGAGCAATTCTTGATTTATTCCAGTATAAACAATGTGATAATGAGGTAAAAGTTGATTTGGAAGATAAAGCACAGCGGGTTGCGATGTTATCGACACAACCTATCTTTATCTTTCGTGAATTAACCCAATACTTAGCATTACACCGTATTGTCATGCCCAGTTATCGGTATATGCAAGAGATGATTGGTAGAGTGGTGGCTTATGAACGCACCCGTATTGCTCGATTACTTAGCACTTGCATGACTTCACTTATCGATCAGCAATTAGCGGCTTTGCTTCGGGCTGAGTCAGGAGTATTTCGCGTCAGCGCATTAAAACATGAAGCTAAAGATTTCAGTTATAAAGAATTGCGACATGAAGTCGCACGGCGGCAGTTTTTCCAGCCTCTACATGAGTTTGCCAAGCAGTTCCTCATAACAGCGGGGATCTCCAATGAAAGCGGCAAGTATTATGCTTCTATGGTTAAGTTTTATACCACTTATAAACTTCAACGCATGAAAAAAGAGACTGCTCAGTTATATCTGCTGTTTTTTGCTTTTCATCGGTTTCAGCAAATTAATGACAACTTAATTGAAGCATTGCTCCATTGGGTCGATCAATACGAGAAACAGGCCAAGCGTGCCGCTGAAGAAGCAATGAATAATGCGGTTACCAATGCAGCGAAAAATTTACAGGCTGCGGGTCATGTATTGAGCCTGTTTACGGATGACACCATCACCGATGACACACCTTTTTCCATTATTAAAGAAAAAGCCTATGCATTGCTTGAACAAGAGAGATTCCCATTAGTTGCTGATTACTTACGCAATATTGCTTTCGACAAAACGGCATTTGAATGGTCACATTACACAAAATTATCCGCCACATTCAAACGTAACTTAAGGCAACTTTTTACTGATCTGGATTTTGCCGGACGTGTAGAAGACTCTCCTTTGCTTGAAGCTATCGCGTTTTTACAAAACTTATTGCGCACAGAAAAATCACCAAGGCAAACTGACCCTAATTCATTTCCGACTGAGATTATTCCTAAAGGTTTACGCCGATATTTGTTTAGTAAAGAGGGCAAAACATTTAAAACGCTTGATGTAGATCGCTATGAGTTTTTGGTCTATCGCCTACTACGCAACTCACTGGAAGCGGGTGATGTGTACGTTAAACATAGTAATGAATTTCGCCGCTTTGAAGATGACTTAATAAGCGATCTTAGATGGCAGGATAAAGAACGAGTATTGCAAGATATTGGTGCACCCATTTTATTGGCCCCTATCCAAGATACTCTGGCTGTATTTCATACTATGCTAGCAGCACGTTATAGTGCGATTAACCAACATATTTCTGATGGGGTCAACAAACATATTAAAGTAATTGGGGCTGCCGAAAAGCGTCGTTGGAAGCTGCTTTATCCGAGCAGTGATGAATCCGTTAATAGCGATTTTTACAGCCAGTTACCAGGAATTGGTATTGCGGATCTACTGTGGTTTGTTGCGGGTAATACTGGATTTTTAAATGCATTTACCCATGTATTAGATCGTTATGTAAAGCATGAAGCTGATCCCCGTGAAATTTTCGCCTGTATTGTTGCGATGGGAACAAACATGGGGTTAGCAAAAATGGCTGAGGTTTCAGGCCTTAGCTCAGCATCAATGGCGGGGACATCAAGAAATTATCTACGCTTGGAGACATTACGAGCGGCTAATGATGCGATTAGTAATGCGACCAGCCAGCTACCCGCATTTCATCTCTATGATATTCAGGACACACTTCATTCAAGTAGCGATGGTCAGCGGATAGAAACGCAAATTAACACCCTTAACGCTCGATATTCTCCCAAGTATTTTGGTTTACAGAAAGGTGTCAGCGCCTACACGTTGGTTGCAAATCATGTTCCTATAAATGCAAAGATTATTGGGACTCACGAACATGAAAGCCATTACGTTTTCGATTTATTGCATAACAATACCTCTGATATAAAGCCAGAACGGCATTCCACTGACACCCATGGCACCAATCAGGTTAATTTTTGGATTTTGCATGCATTTGGATATCATTTTGCACCTCGTTATCGTGATTTGCATAAGAAAATGGATACGTTAGTCGGCTCACAACATCCCAATGAGTGTGGTGACTGGCTAATAAAGCCTGCCCGAAAAACCAACGATGAATTGATTGAACGTGAATGGCCCAATATTCAACGGATCATGGCATCGCTAGCTCAAAAAGATGTTACTCAAGCCACGATTGTTCGCAAACTCTCGAGCTATTCGCGTCAGAATCAGACCAAGAAAGCATTATGGGAGTTGGAAAACATATGCCGAACGCTATACATTCTCGACTTTGTCGACGATGTTGGCTTACGTCAATGTGTACAAAAAGCATTAAATCGTGGCGAAGCCTATCATCGTCTTAGACGAGCAGTTGCATTTGTTAACGGTGGAAAATTCAGAGTAAAAACAGAAGAGGAGCAGCAAATATGGAATGAATGCTCTCGGCTCATCACCAACGCGGTCATTTACTACAACACAGTGCTGCTATCTCGTGTCTATGAACAGAAGCAAACAGTAGGAGATCAAAATGCACTGGCTCAGCTTCACAGTATTTCGCCCGTTGCATGGCAGCACATCAATATGTATGGCAATTTTGAGTTTAGTCCATCAACCTCAAAAATAGATATCGATGCATTGGTTGCTCGATATGCTGAACCAGAATATTGGAAGCAAGCGCTGATTGAGAACGAGAATTCAAGTGAGTGATTTTAGAATTTAAAGCTAACTTTACATTTTTGGCGCGTTGGGCAAATTTAGCCATAAACAGCCGGTCGACTTTCGTAAATCCATTAATGGCTTATCGTTGCTGGTCGAGCAAGAGATGCAGCTCTCGCCATTTAGCGGCGCACTGTTTGTGTTTTGTAATCAGCAGCGTACCCGGTTAAAAGTACTGTACTGGGATAGCACCGGGTTTTGCCTGTGGTACAAACGGCTTGAAAAAGACAAGTTCCGCTGGCCACGGCAGATGCCTGGCAAAATACTGTCTATTAGCGAGCAGCAATGGCATTGGCTGTTGCAAGGTGTCGATATCCAAAAAATCACCGCCCATCAGCCACTGCATTACCAGAGTGTGGGCTGATATGACGATCGGCTATAAATCCTTATGATCGCATCCAAAACAATCTAAATCTTACCAAGCACTTAGCTAAATTGGCCGTTATAATGGCGGCCATGAAAAAGATACCAGACACCTTACCTGATGACGTTGCACTGCTCAAGAAAATGCTGCTTGAGCAGACGCAAAAGCTTGAGCGCAAACTGGCGCAAAAAGATAAACGCATCGCCAAATTAGAGCGGGTTAACCAGCAACTGTCGGACAAGTTGCAGCAGTTGCTGGAGCGTTACAACCTGAAGAAGTACCAGAAATTTAGCCCCAGCAGTGAAACCTATGAAGGTGAAGGCGAGGTGTTAAATGAGGCCGAACAGCTTATTGAAGACGAGTCAGTAGCGACAGAGCCAGATACTCAGACGACCGAGAGCGCTAAGAAAGCTGCTAAGCCACGCCGCCCACGGATTGCCCCTGAGCTGCCGCGCGTTGATGTTATCCATGACATTGACGATAAAACCTGTGCTTGCTGTGGCCATGCGCTACATCAAATGGGTGAGGAAGTCAGTGAGCAAATCGAGTTCGTACCGGCACAAATCCGGGTGCTCAGAAACGTGCGGCTGAAATACAGCTGCCGGCAGTGTGAAACCACGGACACCAAGGTCGACATTAAAATTGCCGATGTGCCACCGGCGGTTATCCCTAAGAGCATGACCACACCGAGTCTGCTTGCCCAAATCATCAGCAGCAAAATGCACTATGGCTTACCGCTTTATCGTCAGGAGCAGTTGTTTAATCAGGCCGGTATTGAGCTTAGCCGTCAAACGATGAGCCGCTGGCTGATAAGCTGTGCAGAGAAACTGAAACCGTTACTGGCGTTAATGAAAGCTGAGCTTCTGAAACAGCCCGTGCTGTGGGCAGATGAAACCACGGTTAATGTGCTGGATGTTGAGAAAAGCACCTGTTATATGTGGGTATATGGCTGTGGCTTAGAAAAAAGTACCGGCCCCAAGCTCGTGCTGTTTGATTATCAGGATAGTCGCAGCAGTAAACATCCCACCGACTTCCTGGCGGGGTTTAACGGTTATCTGCAGGTCGACGGTTATGCCGGATATGAGAAAACCCACGCAACCTTAGTCGGCTGCTGGGCGCATGCCAGACGCAAGTTCGTCGAAGCCCAAAAAGCGCAGGGCAAAGGCAAAACGGGTAAGGCCGATGTGGCCCTTAACCATATCCAGAAACTCTATGCGCTGGAGAGTAAATTAAAAACTGCGCCGCCTGATAAGAAATATGAAGCCAGGCAAACGCTAGCCAAGCCGTTGCTCGCGCAATTCAAAAGCTGGTTGGATAAATCAAGCGAGAGTGTCACGAAAGAAAGTTTACTGGGAGCGGCTATTACGTATAGCCTGAATCAGTGGCCCAAGCTTGTCCGCTATCTGGATGATGGCTGTCTGAATATCGACAACAATCGTGCGGAGCGCGCCATCAAACCGTTCGTGATTGGTCGCAAGGCGTGGTTGTTCGCTAATACCAAGACGGGAGCACAAGCCAGTGCGGCACTGTACAGCCTGGTCGAGACCTCAAAAATCAACGGACTGGAGCCGTATGATTACCTATGCCGCTTATTAACCGAGCTACCCAAAGCCAACACCCAAGAGAAACTACAGCAACTCCTGCCTTACTGATCACCAGCCACACCGCAAGGTGTGGTTGGCGTTACGCTTACCTCTGGTTGGTGATGATCCGCAGTAGTGCACTTTTCATAAAAATCGCCTGCAAAATATACATTAAATCAATATATATCAGATCAGTGCATATTGGTAGTGTCAAGGTTAAATAATAGGCAATTTTGTACTAGGTAGCGTTTTAATTTGATTATGGACTTTATGCTATACCGATAAATACACAGGAAATTTTTTTCACAAAAGTGTATGAATGTTGATAGAAGCAACAAGCTACCATCGAAGGGCGTTTCCAAAGATATTGGTATAACAGAGCATCGAACAGACTCAGTTGGAAAGGATCTCGCGTAGAAGCTCTATCATCTTCACGGATAACTCGCGTTTCCAACGATAAATTAGTTTGGGATTATGTAGGGTAACGTTGTTGTATCGTTATGTGATTTTACTCACTTAGCGCGGTGTACAGAACTACTGGATCAGATCAGTTTCAACTGACGTTCTGCCGTTGCACATTTTGCCCTGATGAGTTCGTTCATTGTTGTAAGACAGCCACTCATCCTGATCATTTTGCCGCGTCTCCAGCGTTTGATTAACTTGTTGCGAAAAGCCACCTGATAAAACTCGTTCAGGATCGCCTTATCAAACTGCTCGCAGATCCCATTCGTTTGCGGTGACATCGTTTTAGTTTTCGTGTGATCGATGCCACTACTAGAGTTGGTAATCATGACGCTCGAACTTGCAGAGTAGCACAGCCTATATCGATGTTAACTCTACACCTGACTCTGTCAATTTATGCGTATCAACATAGTGGCTGAAACGTGCTAATAAGAAGGTGAGTTTTGGATGAATGTACCTTTGACAAAATGGTCTGTTGGGTGCTGTATAAAAGTAGTCGATAAGCTCAGTTTTATTCGCTTTAAAATCCTTAAAAAAATAAACCTGAGTAATGACTGGCTGCTCAAAATCAGCTCTACAGGCATCTAATATGTTTACAGCCTGGTTATACTGAACCTCATCATAAGCGTATATCGCTGAACGATATTTACCACGCATTGAGTGGTTTGATGTGCTCGCGTGAGTATGTAAATGGATTTCGATCAAGGTTGATAAAGAAATAACAGTCGGATCAAAAACCACTTCAATGGCTTCGCTGAACTGAGCGTTGTCACCAATTGAGGCGATCCAACCTTGATTGACAGTAGCAATGCCAATAAGTGATGAAAATACGCCTTCGGTGCACCAGTGACAACCACCGCCTAAGCCGATTGTATTAAGGGTGGTTGTCGTATGCAAATTGCAAGTCTGTGTGGGCTGCTGCAAACTCATTGAGATGAGGGCAACTTCCAGTCTGGTCTGGGGAAGTGGCAGGTATAGCCATTTGGTCGGAGTTCCAAATAGTCCTGATGCATAGCCTCCGCTTCCCAAAAATCACTTGCAGGTTCGACTTCAGTCACTACTTTTCCAGGCCATAATCCCGAAGCATCCACGTCAGCAATGGTTTTTACTGCCTCAGCATGCTGTGCCTCAGAGGTATAATAAATGGCTGAGCGATAAGATGTGCCCTTGTCATTACCTTGTCTATTTACTGTACTAGGGTCATGAATCTGAAAGAAAAACTCTAAAATTTGTCGATAGCTGGTGATTTCATTATCGAACATTATTTCAATGCCTTCAGCATGGTTACCATGATTGCGGTAGGTAGCATTAGCCACTTCACCACCGGTATAACCTACTCGGGTTGAAGTGATACCGGGACGTTTGCGGATAAGATCCTGCATGCCCCAAAAGCAGCCACCGGCTAATACTGCGCGTTCAATTGCCATAATTAAATGTCCTCTACTTGGTCTAAATACTCTGCGTAACCTTTACTTGCCATTTCTTCCCTAGGAATAAAACGTAATGACGCTGAGTTAATACAATAACGTAGGCCACCCTGGTCTTTGGGACCGTCTGAAAATACATGGCCTAAGTGACTGTCGCCATGAGTTGAGCGCACTTCTGTGCGGGTCATGCCGTGCGACCTATCAGTGATTTCAATTACGTTGACAGAGTCTATCGCTTTGGTAAAGCTCGGCCAACCACACCCTGATTCATACTTGGCAGAAGACGCAAATAAAGGCTCACCTGACACGATATCCACGTAAATGCCGGGCTTGGTGTTCTTTAGCAATTCACCAGTCCCTGGACGCTCTGTACCATTTTCTTGCGTCACCCGATACTGCTCCTTAGTCAGAGCAGAAATCGCATTCATAGATTTTTGATAGGTATTCATAAATGTCCTCTTATAGAGTAGAGCCATGTGCCTTTCAGATTATAAGAGACCTTCTGTTTACAGAATTTATTTCACTTAGGCCGTTAACCCGAAAAAATGATCTGATCCAGTAGTTCTGTACACCGCGCTAAGTGAGTAAAATCACATAACGAGGTGCCTATGACAGCTAAAAAGAACTGCAAGACCTATACCGCAGAATTTAAGGCCCTCTAACTTATAGTTGTTTCGGATGCGGCTTATTTGTTTTTGTGCTCCAGTGCTGTAAGTGATGTGCCTACGATAAATATAGACACGACAAACAAGCCTAAATCTTTTAGCAAAAACTGGCCAGGAACCACAGAGATCGCAGGAAACCCAAGAGATGCCTCAAAAACACCGGGTGTAGTCAGCATGAACGACAATGTCGTAAAAAAGAGTCCGGTTGAAAGTACACCGCCCAAGATTGCGAGCTTAGGGGAGAAAACTCGTGCAGCGATTAACAGGCCAACTGAAATTTCAAGCACACCCAGAAAATTTGAGAATCCTTGAATGCTGAGGAAACTATACATCCATGAAAGCAGAGGGCTATTACTAACAAAACCATGTATACCGTTTGCTTCGTAGCTAGTGAATTTCATACCACCAAACCACAAATATATTATCGTCATGGCAACGTAGATGCCACCTATACCAAACTTAGTGACTTTTGCACCGAGATTATTACTAAGGATATTGGTAGTCTGGACACCATTTTCAATTTCGGGAATAGTCATCTTATATCTCCAATTATTTTTAGCCATGTGGACTCACTCTATGTAGCCCACTAAAATGATATGACTCTTGAGAAAAACTATATGTTTACTCGAGTCGAACCTAACTTAGGTAATTGCTGTAGTTGAGCACCAATGGATTAGACATCAATGCCTAGTGGTTGAACGGCCGGGAAGTCGACCTCGGTCTGTGTCACTTCGTTAACGTAGTTAGTGAAAGTGTTCAGGGCAACAGCCAACAGAATATCCACTACATGTGCATCACTGTAGCCAGCGTTCAGCACCGCTTGGACCTGGTCATTGCTGACTTGCCCGCGCTGGCGGACTACGGCGGCAGCAAAACGCACGGCTGCGTCGGCCTTAGGGTCATTTGATGCACCGCTGCGGTTGGCAGTGAGTTCAGCATCATCAAGCTTGGCCACCTTACGGCCTAGGAAGGAATGGCCAGCAAGGCAATAATCGCAGCCGTTGATCTCAGCGACGGCTAGGGCAATACGCTCAAGAGTCGCTGTACCCAAGCCGCCCTGTGCTGATGCTGCGCTCAATTGCAGGTAGCCAGTCAGCGCAGCAGGGCTGTTGGCAACGACGCGGAACATGTTAGGAACGCGGCCCAGTTGTTTTTCCACAGCCTTGAGTGAGGTATGGGTAGCAGTAGGCGCGGCGTCGATTGTGGTAGGGGTGTTCAAACGTGACATAAATTTCTCCTAGTGATTTGAAAGACAGCACGCTGTATTGGCGTGGAATAAATTGTATTTAAGAAGGTTCTGCTTGATAATCCGTTGCTATCAGACAGCTCATCTTCACGTCTTGCGCAGTCGCCATTTCAGTGCCACTACACACCTTCGTTGACGTCACGCCGTCCTGATTTCTAAGGAGGTCTTCGAGACTCCAAAAACACCCTCCGGCAACGATCACATTATTTATTTTTCATAAAGCCTCCTTGGTTTTTATCTATTTACTAATGGAACTGAATTTACAGCATGTAAAATAGATATAACATGCTCAATAGTTCGTATAATGTGACTTATTAGACAGTTTACGTAGGGGCTATGTATGGATGCAGACTTTGGATATCAGATTAAAAGAGTTGTGAAATTAAGGGTTCACGAAAAACTGCAAATATAGGGCAAATCAGATTGTCTATACCCATAATTTAGAGCGCCCGAGCATCAGGAACTCACTGAAAGCAGACGTTTCTGAAAATAAACAAGGCACAGCGCTTGAAAATTTCGAGACATCAACGTTTTGCCAAAAGGCTAAAAATGCGTGCACTACTCATTTCGCATTTAAAGAGAGCATCGGTTATTAGGCAATAACGATGTGGCCAAAATTTGTCGACCACTACACTATCTCGTAAACGAGTTTGATAGACGTCAACTAGTACGTATTTTTAGTGTAAGGTCATATTAATGCACGATGCTAAACTCTGCTGTGAGCTAGGTAGGATGTATAAATACCATAAATATTTCAATGCTTTACTTTTTAAAGCTCAAGTGAGTTACTCAGTTCCGACTGTTGGTGGCAGATTTGGAATCTCGCGATTTGTCTTAAATGTCAGCCAAGCAAGTCTCTCGCTAATAAAGTGTTGACTATCCCTGACAAAGTAACAATTTCTTGCCATAATCAGACTTAAGCACTTTACTTAGAGTGTATGTGCGCCGCTTAATGCATCAATGCTGCTAATTCCCTGATTGACATCAATCACTTTGTTTCCTGTTTGATACTCTGAGATAAACAAGATCGAATGATGCAAAAGGGGACTATTTAAATACTGAGGGAACAAATGGCAGTAGATTTGAGCATAGAAACCGCTCTGCTCCTAGAGCGCTGGCAAGGCATTGTAAACTCGATGGCTCAAGTCGCGGAAGTGCCTTGTGTGCTGATTAATCGATTAGATAAAAACGAAATTTGTCAGGCTGTTGGCAGTGTGTCAGTACCAACTTTTTATTGCGGTGAACCTGTTCCATTGGCACTTAACACTTATTGTTCCCAAGTCATTTCCAGTAACCAGCCATTACTAGTTGAAAATGCAATCGGTACCCGATATGAAAACAATAACCCAACATTTGCAGCAGGCTTTAGTTATTACTATGGCCTGCCATTGCTTTGGCCTAGCGGAAAAACTTTCGGTACTTTGTGTATGTTGGACTTTTCAAGCCCAGATCGGGCATCACAACACTGTTCCTTACTCACACTTTTTAAGCAGGCCATTGAATACGATTTACAGATGCTTCAACAACAGCAAGATCTGCTAAAGCGTGAGCAACAAGCAGACAAAAAATTTATACAACTATTCAATGAGATGTCAAATAGGATAAGACCGGTAACTAATAATAAGTTGCTTCAATCTGAGTTGTTTGTACTTTTGACAAGCCAATACCAATACTGGCATCAGGAACTGGATAAGCAGCTTAATCAAACCGTCCTGACTGATGAAAACTCCATTCATATAGCGGCACTGGTTCGAATTTGGTCAAATTTGTTGGCGATTGCCCATGAAACAGAATGGTTGAGAGCTACGGCAGTTCTAGAACCTTATAGTTGTGATGCTGTTGCGTCACTGGTCAATGCAACTCCATTATTAGAACAAGCAGTGTATAAAACAGCGCTGACCCTTGGTGCTGATCTCGTTTTGAGGAGTCATTTGCCTAATCCACTGTTACTAAGTGGGAAACCAGAGTTATGGTCTCTGATAGGACTAGCTATCACGAGCTTTTTAGTTGTTGGCGCCAGCGGTACAAGTATAACTATTTTTGTCAGTAACCGATTAAAAGGTAAGTACAGAGTTTTGGAATGGTCCCTTCTTGTAAAAGGCCAGACGATGCCGCTGCGTTTTACCCGCGATAATCAAGCGCTTTATGGTTTTGCAACAGTATGTGCCGAGTTAGCGGGTGCTGTTCTTGAATCTGGTGAGTGGCAATTAACTGAGAGTCTTCAGCAACAGAGTCGTTATCTCAACTCAAATCGTGATCACGTTGACGACATTGAAAGCAGGAATGCTTCAAGAACTGCTAATGGCATAACCAGGCTTATCTGCTTATCGATACCGGTGATGGGAGACGATTTATAAACACTCAGCGATGATCAGCGAAGTTGTGTTTTAGTTTTCTTGTTGGCACTACATCCGGTATGGCGGCCTTTAATCTGAGAGTGACACTTGGGATAACTGAAAAACTGGCTGTGATTCTGCTGAACGGAGCTTGGTGCTAAGCATGTTGGCGTCATTCAAAGCAAGGTCAACACTGCTATTAACGTTTACGATTATCTGACGGACGTGCTGCTGCGCGTCAACCAACATCCAGTAAGCAAGGTACATGAACTAATGCCGAAGTTACGGAAAGCTCAGTTCGAAAGCGCATTACAGCGTTCAGCTCTATTTAGCAATCCCGATGCTTCGGTAAAATAAGCCACGGAAAATGCTCCGGAGGCCGCATGCACACTAAATAGATGACGTTAGACGAAGAGTTGGATTTAAACGAGCAAATTATAGAGCCTGCGACCGGAAAAGCCAAAAGTTTATAAATACAGCTAAAACTCAAATCAAGCAGGCGAATATTGTACAAAACAATACCATTGCTACAGAGATAACTTCAAGTCTGACAGATCTATGCTAGAGTTAAATCAACGATTTAATTCATTTTTCTATGCAGGATCTTTGAAAAATGCAGTAGAAAAACGGAGAAGTACATGACCTTTAGTTTAGCTCAAACAGCTAGTGCAGAAACCACACTAAAAGCACCTGCTGAAGCAGATCAGAACCTGCGGGATATCACTGAACTGGCGTGTTATATCTGTGATGCACCAGTGGCTATGGTGACGCGAACCGATGACACAAAGCTGAATCTAATTGCAAAAGTTGGTATTTCGCGTACCTCTGTATTAATTAAAGAGTCCTTTTGCGTGTATGCAATGGAAACACCTGATGCGGTAATGGTGGTCCCTGACGCTACTTTAGATCACAGATTCAGTACCAATGCTATGGTGATTTCAGGACCTGGCTACCGATTTTATGCTGGCTCGCCGCTGATTGATCCCGAAGGTGCAGTGATTGGTACTATTTGTGTCTATGATCATGTTCCTAAGCAGCTGAACCAGCGGCAGATAAGCTCTTTGCAGGCTCTGTCCAGACAAGTGATCGCCATACTGGAGCTGAAAAAAGTCGGCGAACAATTACATAATACCAGCATGACGGATGCGCTGACAGGGGTGAACAACAGAAGAGCTTTTGACCTCAAGTTTGAAGCTGAATTTGCTCGCTGGCAAAGAACAGGACAATCTTTTGTACTGGCATTGATTGATATTGATCACTTTAAGAGTTTTAACGACAGCTATGGTCATGCCGCAGGAGATGAGGCACTGAGTCAAGTCGCGGCTCTGTTTCAGCGCCATAGCAGGAACTATGACTTTTTCGCCCGTTATGGTGGTGAAGAGTTTGTGCTGATCCTGCCAGGCACAGACACAGCGTCCGCAAATAAAACACTGGAAAAGTTAAGGCTGGTAGTGGCTAACCATGAGTGGTTATTACGACAATTAACGGTCAGCATAGGTTTGGCCAGCGCTGATTTATTTGACGACAAAAAGCAGTTGCTCGAAGTCGCCGATCAGATGTTATACAAAGCTAAAACCCAAGGCCGCAATCAAACCAGTGTGTTCGCCACACTGTAAGAGATCTGTTCATGCTGCGCTGATCTCAAGACCTCATAAAAACTGAGGTCTTGCTTCGGTCGATAAGCTGGTCTGATATTGGCATTATTTATTCCTTTCAAATACATGGGTAATGCGACTTACACAGATTTTTTATGCTCTCTTGGACTCCATGTGAAGGAGATCGTCACATTCTTTACATATAGAAAATAGAGTTCTTTAGCCAGCTGCAATTTCAGATTAACCGATTCGGTAAGCTTTCTGCATTTCCGGAGACAACTTTTTTAGCCAGCTTGAGAGACTGAAGCCTTTTCTATCGGTACTATTTAATTTAGTAAAATACAGATGTTCATCCCAGCGAGGACCGAAATCTACTTCTGCAAGACTTACAAGCTGTTTGTTTCTGCGAAGACGATGCTTTTGATGGTAATCTTCGGCGGGCCAAAAATAACCATTTTGTTCTCCGGCCTCAATCACCTCGGGAGATTTCTCCTTTCCAATCGCTTGAATCAGTTCTTCAGCTACTTGTTTTTGCTCCAGATCAAAAACAAAAAGTATCTGGCGATACTGGCCCTGCTTTCTACCATGAACAGACCATGATTCAAAACTTCCAAGAAGTTCCCTGTAGCTGATTTGGTCTTTATCGTAGATCACTCTGACGACTTCGGCGTGTCCGTTGATGTTGCGGTAACTCGGATCCAGAGTTGATGCTCCAGCGTAGCCAACACGTGTTTGCACTACTCCCTGCGTCCCTCCAAAATTAGAATCCGGTCCCCAAAAGCAACCCATGCCGAAAACCGTTTGACTAAGCTTCCCGATTTTCAATGCTTCTTCGATTGCTTCAGGGGTTGCAAATTCATAGCTTTCAACACCGTCTTCTTTATTCATTTTTAGATCCGACATATTTTTCACCTAACTTTCAAAAATTGAAGCCACTCCCATTCCTCACGCCGTGCAAACGACGATAAGACCACGTTTTCCAACACCAGCTTGATGAAGTATCTTTGCTAAAACTCCGCAGCATGTTTCTTGGTAACACAACTGCGGAAAATTGCTGTAATCATTGATCTTACTGCTTATTAAGTTATTAATAATTCTAAAAAACTCATTATTTCATTGAAGCTTCCAACCACCTGTCAAGGTCCTTGAACTTGGGGTTTCTCAGCTTCTTTGTCCCAACCACTATTGTCGGGAAATTCAGCTTTCCGTTCGAATAGAGGGAGCACAGTTCATCAGCAGCCGCGTCGTCTTCATGAACATCCAAAAAAACAAACTGGCTCCCTTTTTCTTGCAAGTACGAATGGTAAATCTTGGTTTTATGGCAGTCTTTATGACCGAACAGCTTAATCAACACGAACGGCTCCTTTTTTCAAAAGGTTCACTTTCATAAACCCCCTCGATTTAAAAATTATTCTACAAACTTCAATGACTCCGAGTTAATACAGAATCGGACCCCTGATGGCTCAGGACCGTCTGGAAAAGCGTGCCCCAGATGGGCTTCGCACACATTGCATAGCACTTCGATTCTGCGCCCGAAGGTCGTATCCAGTTCATATTGAATTACGTTGTCTGCGACTGGCTCAGAAAAACTCGGCCATCCCGTTCCCGAATCGAACTTTAGGTTCGAGTCAAAGAGTTCGGTGTCGCAGCCCACACAGGCGTACCTTCCAGCTTCATAAAATGAACAGAGTTCTCCGGTGTGCGCGCGTTCGGTGCCTTTCATCCGCATGACCCGAAATTGCGCTGGCGTCAGAATTTCTTTCCACTCTTCCTCGCTCTTTTCTACTTTTTTGGGAGGCGCGGGAGTGCCGTTATCCAGGTAGTTGTAAATGCTTTTCCAATTGAACATATATTTGCTCCTTTATTTTAGGGTTCACTCTTTAGCTATCAATCCACGAGAAGAAGTCTGTAGCACTACCAATGAATTCTCCATCCACAAAAACTTGCGGTACAGTTTGGAGATTTGTTCTTTCCTTCAACTCCAGGTAAGTCTTCGGATCGTCGTCTACGCGAATTTGTTTGAAATCGACCTTTTCAGCAGTTAGGTAATTCTTCACGCGTGCGCAAAATGGACAATGGTCTTTCGTATAAATAACAACATTCTTAAGTGCTTTCATTTTTTCCTCGTTCATTTGGTTCATGATTTAGTCTCTTTCAAAATGGCAAGAGTATCCGCTGGGATTCCTCTGCAAATAGTTTTGGTGATATGCCTCAGCGTCGTAGAATTCTTTTTCCAGGGTGACGGTCGTGACCACTTCATTCTCGAAGCGACCGATCTCATTGACCTCATCAATCACGTTTTCGATAATCGCTTTCTGTGCATCGTCACGATAGAACGCTGCCGAGCGATACGAAGTGCCAACATCATTTCCTTGGCGATTCTTCGTAGTCGGATCATGGATTTTGAAAAAGTAATGTAGAATCTCTTCGAGAGATATTTCGTCTTGGTCGTATTCCACGCGAACCGCTTCGGCGTGCCCCGTTTTCCCTGTTATAATATCGGCGTAGGTAGGATCATCAAAATCTCCGCCAGAGTAGCCCACCTTCGTTGACGTCACACCGTCCAGACTCCTAAGGAGGTCTTCGAGACCCCAAAAACACCCTCCGGCAACGATCACATAATCTAGTTTCATAAAGCCTCCTTAGTTTTCATCCACTTACTGATTAGACTGACTTTACAGCATGTAAAATAGATATAATATGTTCAATAGTTCGTATAACATGACCTATTGGACAGTTTACGTAGGAGCTATATATGGATGTTCTCAGTGAAATTTTAGATAAGGTAGAGCTTACTAGCAGCTACTGGTATAGAACCTCATTTGCGGGAGACTGGGGCATCAGCCTCCCGCAGGAAGAGAATCTAGCGAGATTTCACATCGTGACTCATGGCGAGTTTTGGTATGAGGTGCCAAAACTTAAACTTAAAGCATTGGCGGAGCAGGGCGATATTTTGATCTTTTTCAAAGGGATGGAGCACACCATGGCCAGTGCACCAAAAATCAAGGCCGAGCCTGCGGTCGAATTTAGAGCTAAAGCCAACCTCACCGAAGCTCAAGTTTTGGAATACGGTGATCAGAGCAAGCTCAAAGCCAACGTCGTTTGCGGACATTTTTGTTTTAATGGCGGACCCGATCATCCATTCTTAAATTCGCTGCCAAATGTCGTGCATATCAAGAGTGCTGATAACTCCCACTCGCCTTGGCTTGCCATGCTTTTAAGTATTATAGAGCAGGAAGCAAAATCAGGGCTTCCTGGAAGCAACACGTTAGTCAGAAAGCTGACCGAAATTATCTTCGTGCAAGCGTTAAGAATCCACATGTACAAATCCAATAAAAATGCTGGATTCTTCAAACTGATCGAAAATCCGCAACTCAGCAAAACCTTGGAAGCTATTCATCATAGTCTCGATAAAAAATGGGGTCTTGACGATCTCGCCGGGATTGCGGGGATGTCGCGTACGAACTACAGCGTCAAATTTAAGGAGCTGTCAGGCATGACACCTCTTGATTATTTAACCTATTGTCGGCTTGAAAAAGCAAAGCAGCTGCTTAAAGAATCCGGTAAGTCTGTTCCCGAAGTGAGTGAAGCCATTGGGTATCCGGCACATGAACACTTTCAAAAGTTGTTTAAGAAAAAAATTGGCAAAACTCCTAGCGCGTACAGAAAAGAAAATTCTGAAAAGGTGTAAAAATGAATATCTATAACTCTCCTGTTACCAAAATAGCTTTCTGGGTCATAGTCATTGGTGGTGCGGCTTGCCTGCTTATCCCTTTGTTTGCACCTCTTCTTCCGCTGCAATATTTGAAAGGTTATGGCGAAATAGGAGATGTTCTTGGAGGTATTTCAAGCCCATTTGTACAAATTCTGGGTTCAGTGCTTCTCTTTCTGGTGTTAAAAGCTCAGATTGACGCTAATGGCATCCTCCATCAGCAAATCGAAAAGGAATATACGAAGGAGCAACTGAGGCACGAGTTGAATCAGCTTCACGAACTTTATATGTTCGTCGAAAGAAACATTAAAAATTTTAGCTACGATCAGGAAAAGATGATTGATGGCAAGTCGCAAATGATCCTTTTGCATTCCCGGCGAGCGATTAAATGTTTCATTGAGGATCTAGAGAGCTTAGATGTTGATATTCACAAAGATGACGACATTTTAAGGTTCGACGGGGTTAAAGAAATTATGAGCATTTTGAACAGCGTTGACCTATATTTCGACAAAATCAAAGACAGCGAGATTGCACCTTATCATAAGAGTTTTTATAAAACGCTTATGCAGCACGAACTTCTCTTCAGCGTTTTTCCTTATCAAGATCTCGACAATCAAGCGTACCTAAAACAAGAGCATTGCCCAGAGTGTGGTGAATATCATGCAAATTATCCGCCACTGATTTATGACCGGTTACAGAAAATTAAAAAAAGTTTCTCCTGATGTATTATGGATATTTATTCGGTATCGGTCCTACCAAAAAGCTATTTGTAGTATCTCGAGTACGTGCTGTGGTGTAGTAATTCCAATCTTAGAAAACTCAAAGCTTATTCTGAAACTATCGGAATTGTCGGTTGGGTGAGACTTAGTCGCCCCGTAAAGCCTTATCGGGGCGGCAAAGATAACTTTTTATATCACTGCTATTGATGACGTCCTTTGTTTACTAAAGTTGTAAGCCCTTATTCTTTGTTTTAGACCTTCAACCACTCCGGGCTTGTCACTAGGAGAGTCCCCTTGGCTAACCTTAGCCGTCAGATCGTATTCAGCGATTTCTAGCCGGTCCCCCTGAATCATTTTACGCCAACCGTTCCACAACTTAGGGTCAAGCTCTTCGGTACGCCAACCATCGGTCGGTTCGCTCCGACTCGCTAAAGCCAGATCCCTGATTTGGTTCTGGAGCGTTAGATCGTCAATCATTGTTCAGCGCCGTACAAAAATGCTATTTTGTTCATACTCAATGCGTTTGTGGGTTTGGTTTGTTTGGCGACTGATCTGATCGCGCAAACTGCATTGAGTTCCCTTACCTGAGTGATCTACTATTTCGCACAGTTATTTAGCTTTATCGTAACGCTCAAGAAATTGGGCTTAATGCCGAATACAATAAAATAAAACAGCCAACCCTTGAGGCTCTTATGCGCCAGAATTTACCAGTGACGGGTCGAAACTTAGAACTCCCAAAAGATACCAATATTCTTTCGACTACCTCCCCTCAAAGCCATATCACGCACGGCGGCCGCAAAAACTGAGTGCAACACCTGACCTTTCCGGTACGGTGCTGCCACTATGTCCTATCACGAACTCAGTATCCCCGAACGTGCGACCCTTCAACTCGGCCTTGCCCAAGGTTTCAGCCAGCGGCGAATTGCCCGGATGCTCGGCCGCTCCCCCTCGACCATCAGCCGGGAGCTGCGCCGCAACCGGGCCCCTGGCACCCGCTACCAGGCCTGTGCTGCCCAGCAGCAGATGCAGGTCCGCCGCCAGGTCTGCAGGCCTCAGTGCAAGCTGCTGCCGGGCAGTGAGCGCTTCGAGCTGGTCGTCCATATGCTGCGTGAGGGTTTGTCTCCCGAGCAGATTGCCGGCAAGCTGCGCAGCATGAACATACCCAGCCTCAGAGAGGCCTACGTCTGCCGCGAGACGATCTATAACGCGATCTACGCCCTGCCGGTCGGTGGCCTGCGCAAGGAGCTGATCATCTGCCTGCGCCAGGGCAAGACGAGTCGCAGGCCGCGCTCTGGCGGCGTCGATCGGCGCGGCCAGATCCCTGAAATGCTCAGCATCCACGTGCGCCCGCCGGAGGTCGAAGACCGGCTGATGCCAGGCCATTGGGAGGGCGACCTGATCAAGGGCAAGGCCAATGCCTCGGCGGTGGGCACCTTGGTGGAGCGTACCAGCGGCTACCTGATGCTGATCAAGATGGCCGACGCGACGGCGACCTCGGCGCTGGAGGGCTTCAGTGCGGCGCTCAATGGCATGCCGCTGGCGGTGCGCAAGAGCATGACCTACGACCAGGGCCGGGAGATGGCGCGGCACGCCGAGATCACCCAGCGGACCGGGGTGGCGATCTACTTCTGCGACCCGCACAGCCCCTGGCAACGCGGCAGCAATGAGAACATCAATGGACTGATCCGCCAGTACCTGCCCAAGGGCACGGACTTGTCGGTGCATAGTCAGGAAGCCCTGGACGCCATCGCTTTGCAACTGAATATGCGACCGCGCAAACGCTTCGACTTCAAATGCCCGATCGAGGTGATGGGCGAAGTGATGCAAGAAGCCGTGGTGATGCGGCATGATGCTCCCGCTTCAATTCAATAACCGTGTTGCACTCAGATCCTGCAACCAGCTATTATGATGGACACACCAAATAACTCACTGCATGAGGCAACCCATGAAAAAGCAATTAAAAATAATTCTGCTCGCGTCCCACCTGGCTCTGTTTGGCGCGGGAGTTGGGCTAGGGATCTATATACTTCCGATTTTGACAGCACAAGAAAACGCCACCATCGCCGAAATTGAAGAAGTGCAAAAGGTGGCAAAGTATAGCGGAGAGTTCAAGAAAGATCAGAAAGGCAGCGACGCCCTTCACTGGGCGAATGGACAACTTTTTGTTACGGATAACGAAATTGTATTTAAAGGTGATGTAGCACCTGGTCCAGACTACAAAATTTACCTGACAAAGAAACAAGCCACCGACAAAGAATCGTTTTTGGACATAAAGAAAGAAGCAATTCTGATTGGCGAATTGAAAAACTTCGGGAATTTCAAGAAAACCATTCCTGCAAGCGTCAACGTCAACGAGTTTACAACGGTCCAAATATGGTGCGAGCATTTCTCTAAGTTCATCGGCTCCGCAAAATATCAGTAAACAAGCTTAAACTTGGATCTTGCCTGTTCACGAATAACATGCGCCTCATGCCAATGGAAATTAAAGTCTTGCCGGGCATGAGGCCTCCCCTCCACGTCTAGATTCTTGAAGTCAAAATTGACCTCAACCGACCCTCAGACACTGACTACGATGCCTGCATACCCTGAAGCGGTTCACCAGATGGGCTTGCGACAGAGATAAGTACGCGCCAACCTCAGATGCCGCTAAGGCTCTATACGCCGCCTTATCGGAATGGGTGGAATTTTGCGCGCGAGCGTCTAATGTTATCCAAGAGCGAGGGCTCTGATTAGTCCCGTCTCCCATGAAGATTCGCAGACTAAGACCCCTATTAAATCTGTAACATTTCGCTAGTTGGGGTCGTCTCAGAATTCGGAAAATAAAGCACGCTAAGGCGTAGTCACCCCGTGACTCCCCCGCGCCGATGCAGCGAGCTTCGTTCCGTCTTGCAGTGACGCAATCAGCGGGCAGGAAACGTTCCCTTTCCGCGCATGGCAGGCGCACACCAGTTCAGACAGCACGGCCTCCATGCGTGCCAAGTCGGCCATCTTCTCGCGCACATCCTTGAGCTTGTGCTCGGCCAGGCCGCTGGCTTCCTCGCAATGGGTGCCATCCTCCAGCCGCAGTAGCTCGGCGATTTCGTCCAGGCTAAAGCCCAGCCGCTGGGCCGATTTCACGAACCGCACTCGTGTTACATCCGCCTCGCCATAGCGGCGAATGCTGCCATAGGGCTTGTCTGGCTCCGGCAGCAGGCCCTTGCGCTGGTAGAACCGGATGGTCTCCACATTGACCCCGGCCGCCTTGGCAAAAACGCCAATGGTCAGATTCTCAAAATTAATTTGCATATCGCTTGACTCCGTACATAACTACGGAAGTAAGCTTAAGCTATCCAAACCAAATTTGAAAGGACAAGCGTATGTCTGAACCACAAAAGTCTGAACCACAAAAGTCTGAACCACAAAAGTCTGAACCACAAAAGTCTGAACCACAAAACGGGCGCGGCGCGCTCTTCGCCGGTGGGCTGGCCGCCATTCTTGCGTCGGCCTGCTGCCTGGGGCCGCTGGTTTTGATCGCCTTGGGGTTCAGCGGGGCATGGATCGGCAACCTGACGGTGCTGGAACCCTATCGCCCGATCTTCATCGGCGCAGCGCTGGTCGCGCTGTTTTTCGCCTGGCGGCGCATCTACCGCCCGGCGCAAGCCTGCAAACCGGGTGAGGTCTGCGCGATTCCCCAAGTGCGAGCTACTTACAAGCTCATTTTCTGGATCGTGGCCGCGCTGGTCCTGGTCTCGCTCGGATTTCCCTACGTCATGCCATTTTTCTATTAATCACAGGAGTTCATCATGAAAAAACTGTTTGCCGCCCTCGCCCTCGCTGCCGTTGTTGCCCCCGTGTGGGCCGCCACCCAGACCGTCACGCTGTCCGTGCCTGGCATGACCTGCGCCTCTTGCCCGATCACTGTCAAGCACGCGCTTTCCAAGGTTGAGGGCGTGAGCAAGACCGACGTAAGTTTCGACAAGCGCCAGGCCGTCGTCACCTTCGACGATGCCAAGACCAACGTCCAGAAGTTGACCAAGGCGACCGAGGACGCGGGCTATCCGTCCAGCCTCAAACGCTGATCCGTTAACCGAACTCGGGAGCGACACATGGGACTCATCACGCGCATCGCTGGCAAAACCGGCGCGCTCGGCAGCGTCGTTTCCGCGATGGGCTGCGCCGCCTGTTTTCCTGCCATCGCCAGCTTTGGCGCGGCCATCGGACTGGGCTTCTTGAGCCAGTACGAGGGGCTATTCATTGGCATCCTGCTGCCGATGTTCGCCGGCATCGCGTTACTCGCCAATGCTATCGCTTGGCTCAATCATCGACAGTGGCGACGCACGGCGCTCGGCACGATAGGCCCGATCTTGGTGCTGGCAGCGGTGTTTTTAATGCGGGCTTACGGCTGGCAGAGCGGTGGACTGCTCTATGTCGGCCTGGCCTTGATGGTTGGGGTGTCGGTCTGGGATTTCATCTCGCCAGCACATCGCCGCTGCGGGCCGGACAGCTGTGAATTGCCAGAACAACGTGGCTGACGGCAACAGCCGTAGCCACCACAGAAAAGGAAAAATACATGACCACCCTGAAAATCACCGGGATGACCTGCGACTCGTGCGCGGCTCACGTCAAGGAAGCCTTGGAGAAAGTGCCCGGCGTGCAATCGGCGCTGGTGTCCTATCCGAAGGGCACAGCGCAACTCGCCATTGAGGCGGGCACGTCATCGGATGCGCTGACTACCGCCGTGGCCGGACTGGGCTACGAGGCAACGCTTGCCGATGCGCCACCGACGGACAACCGCGCCGGCCTGCTCGACAAGATGCGCGGCTGGATAGGGGCCGCTGATAAGCCCAGTGGCAACGAACGCCCGTTGCAGGTCGTCGTCATTGGTAGCGGTGGAGCCGCGATGGCGGCAGCACTGAAGGCCGTCGAGCAAGGCGCGCAGGTCACGCTGATTGAGCGCGGCACCATCGGCGGCACCTGCGTCAACGTCGGTTGTGTGCCGTCCAAGATCATGATCCGCGCCGCCCACATCGCCCATCTGCGCCGGGAAAGCCCATTCGACGGCGGCATGCCACCCACACCGCCGACGATCTTGCGCGAGCGGCTGCTGGCCCAGCAGCAGGCCCGTGTCGAAGAACTCCGTCATGCCAAGTACGAAGGCATCCTGGACGGCAATTCAGCCATCACCGTTCTGCACGGTGAAGCGCGTTTCAAGGACGACCAGAGCCTTATCGTTAGTTTGAACGAGGGTGGCGAGCGCGTCGTGATGTTCGACCGCTGCCTGGTCGCCACGGGTGCCAGCCCGGCGGTCCCGCCGATTCCGGGCTTGAAAGAGTCACCCTACTGGACTTCCACCGAGGCCCTGGCGAGCGACACCATTCCCGAACGCCTTGCCGTAATCGGCTCGTCGGTGGTGGCGCTGGAGCTGGCGCAAGCCTTTGCCCGGCTGGGCAGCAAGGTCACGGCCCTGGCGCGCAATACCTTGTTCTTCCGTGAAGACCCGGCCATCGGCGAGGCGGTGACAGCCGCTTTCCGTGCCGAGGGCATCGAGGTGCTGGAGCACACGCAAGCCAGCCAGGTCGCCCATATGGACGGTGAATTCGTGCTGACCACCACGCACGGTGAATTGCGCGCCGACAAGCTGCTGGTCGCCACCGGCCGGACACCGAACACGCGCAGCCTGGCATTGGAAGCGGCGGGGGTAGCCGTCAATGCGCAGGGGGCCATCGTCATCGACAAGGGCATGCGCACCAGTAGCCCGAACATCTACGCGGCCGGCGACTGCACCGACCAGCCGCAGTTCGTCTATGTGGCGGCAGCGGCCGGCACTCGTGCGGCGATCAACATGACTGGCGGCGATGCGGCCCTGGACCTGACCGCAATGCCGGCCGTGGTGTTCACCGACCCGCAGGTCGCCACCGTGGGCTACAGCGAGGCGGAAGCACATCACGACGGGATCGAGACCGACAGTCGCCTGCTAACACTGGATAACGTGCCGCGTGCGCTTGCCAACTTCGACACACGCGGCTTCATCAAGCTGGTCATCGAGGAAGGTAGCGGACGGCTCATCGGCGTGCAAGCGGTGGCCCCGGAAGCGGGTGAACTGATCCAGACGGCGGTGCTCGCCATTCGCAACCGTATGACCGTGCAGGAACTGGCCGACCAATTGTTCCCCTACCTGACCATGGTCGAAGGGCTGAAGCTCGCGGCGCAGACCTTCAGCAAGGACGTGAAGCAGCTTTCGTGCTGCGCCGGATGAGGAAAAGGAGGTGTTCAATGAGCGCCTACACAGTGTCCCGGCTGGCCCTTGATGCCGGGGTGAGCGTGCATATCGTGCGCGACTACCTGCTGCGCGGATTGCTACGGCCGGTCGCGTACACCACGGGCGGCTACGGCTTGTTCGATGACACCGCGTTGCAACGGCTGCGCTTTGTACGGGCTGCCTTCGAAGCGGGTATCGGCCTGGACGCACTGGCGCGGCTGTGCCGGGCGCTGGATGCTGCGGACGGTGACGGTGCGTCTGCGCAGCTTGCCGTGTTGCGGCAACTCGTCGAGCGTCGGCGCGAGGCCCTGGCCAGCCTCGAAATGCAACTGGCCGCCATGCCAACCGAACCGGCACAGCACGCGGAGAGTCTGCCATGAACAGCCCAGAGCACTTGCCGTCTGAGACGCACAAACCGATCACCGGCTACTTGTGGGGCGCGCTGGCCGTGCTCACCTGTCCCTGCCATTTGCCGATTCTCGCCATTGTGCTAGCCGGCACGACGGCCGGCGCGTTCATCGGGGAGCACTGGGGTATTGCAGCCCTCACGCTGACCGGCTTGTTTGTCCTGTCTGTGACGCGGCTGCTGCGGGCCTTCAAGGGAAGATCATGACCGCTTCCCAGCCAGCCGAGAGTGGGCAGCTTTGAGCTTCGCTACCAATCTGGAGGAGTACCACCATGAACGCAAACGCCCCGAACACTGCCAGTTGCACCACCTGCTGCGTATGCTGCAAAGAAATTCCGCTCGATGCCGCCTTCACCCCGGAAGGCGCGGAATACGTCGAACATTTCTGCGGGCTGGATTGCTATGAACGCTTCCAGGCACGCGCCAAGGCCGCGACAGAATCTGACATTGCGCCTGTCCCTGGCGGTTCGCAGCCGTCAGATTGAGGCATACCCTAACCTGATGTCAGATGTTGAGCACAAACAACGTCAGAGTAGAGTATGAATTTATATTTATTGACACATTCAGCCAAGGGTAATAGATTTCATCCTGACATTTTTACCTTTGGAGGCATCTTGCAAGGTCAACGTATCGGCTACGTCCGCGTCAGCAGCTTCGACCAGAATCCTGATCGACAACTGGAACAAATAGAAGTCGGCAAGGTATTCACCGATAAGGCTTCAGGCAAGGACACACAACGTCCCGAACTTGAAAGGCTGCTGGCCTTCGTCCGCGAGGGCGACACCGTGGTGGTGCATAGCATGGACAGGTTGGCACGCAACCTTGATGACCTGCGCCGCATCGTCCAAGGGCTGACACAACGAGGCGTGCGCATGGAGTTCGTCAAAGAAGGGCTGACGTTTACCGGCGAGGACTCACCGATGGCCAATCTGATGCTGTCGGTCATGGGAGCCTTTGCTGAGTTCGAGCGCGCCCTGATCCGCGAACGTCAGCGCGAGGGAATCGTGCTGGCCAAGCAGCGCGGTGCCTACCGGGGACGAAAGAAATCGCTGAACAGCGAACAAATTGCCGAGTTGAAACGGCGAGTTGCAGCAGGCGACCAAAAAACTTTGGTGGCCCGTGACTTCGGCATCAGCCGCGAAACTTTGTACCAGTACCTGCGGGCGGACTGACCATGCCACGCCGCTCAATCCTGTCCGCCACCGAGCGCGAAAGTCTGCTGGCACTGCCAGATGCCAAAGACGAACTGATACGGCACTACACGTTCAACGAAACCGACCTGTCGGTGATCCGTCAGCGTCGCGGTGCCGCGAATCGATTGGGCTTCGCCGTGCAGCTTTGCTACTTGCGATTCCCTGGCATCTTCTTGGGCGTCGATGAACCTCCATTTCCGCCCCTGCTGCGCATGGTGGCCGCACAACTCAAGGTGCCGGTGGAAAGCTGGAACGATTACGGCCAGCGCGAGCAGACACGGCGGGAGCACTTGGTCGAGCTGCAAACGGTGTTTGGATTCAAGCCCTTCACCATGAGTCACTACCGGCAAGCCGTGCATACATTGACCGAACTGGCCTTGCAAACAGACAAAGGCATTGTGCTGGCCAGCACCCTTGTTGAAAACCTGCGGCGGCAGAGCATCATCCTACCCGCCATGAATGCCATCGAGCGCGCAAGCGCCGAGGCCATTACCCGTGCCAACCGGAGCATCCATGCGGCATTGGCCGATTCCTTGATACCTGTCCATCGCCAGCGCCTGGACGAACTGCTCAAGCGCAAGGATGGTAGCAAAATGACGTGGCTAGCGTGGCTGCGCCAATCGCCCGCCAAGCCTAACTCGCGCCACATGCTTGAACACATCGAACGCCTCAAAGCCTGGCAAGCGCTTGACCTACCTGCTGGCATCGAACGGCAGGTACACCAAAACCGCTTGCTCAAGATCGCCCGCGAGGGCGGCCAGATGACGCCCGCCGACCTGGCCAAGTTCGAGTCGCAGCGGCGTTACGCCACCTTGGTAGCACTGGCCATCGAAGGCATGGCCACCGTCACTGATGAAATCATCGACCTTCACGACCGCATCATCGGCAAGCTGTTCAATGCGGCCAAGAACAAGCATCAACAGCAGTTCCAGGCTTCCGGCAAGGCGATCAACGACAAGGTGCGGATGTATGGGCGCATCGGTCAGGCGCTGATTGAAGCCAAACAAAACGGCGGCGATCCGTTCGCCGCCATCGAAGCGGTCATGCCGTGGGACACCTTCGCCGCCAGCGTCACCGAGGCGCAAACGCTGGCGCGGCCTGCAGATTTTGATTTCCTGCACCATATCGGCGAGAGTTACGCCACGCTGCGCCGCTATGCGCCGCAGTTCCTGGACGTGCTCAAACTGCGCGCCGCGCCCACCGCCAAGGGTGTGCTCGATGCCATCGACGTGCTGCGCGGCATGAACAGCGACAGCGCGCGCAAGGTGCCCGCCGATGCGCCAACCGCATTCATCAAGCCGCGCTGGGCAAAGCTGGTTCTGACCGACGAGGGTATTGACCGGCGTTACTACGAATTATGCGCCCTGTCGGAGCTGAAGAACGCACTGCGCTCTGGTGATGTTTGGGTGCAGGGTTCGCGTCAGTTCAAGGACTTCGACGAATACCTGGTGCCGATCGAGAAGTTCGCCACCTTGAAGCTGGCCAGCGAATTGCCACTGGCCGTGGCCACCGACTGCGACCAATATCTGCATGACCGACTGGAATTATTGGAGGCGCAACTCGCCACAGTCAACCGCATGGCGGCGACCAACGACTTACCGGACGCCATCATCACCACTGCATCGGGCCTGAAGATAACGCCGCTGGACGCAGCGGTGCCAGACGCCGCGCAAGCCTTGATTGACCAGTCGGCGATGTTGCTGCCGCACCTCAAGATCACCGAGTTGCTGATGGAGGTCGATGAATGGACGGGCTTCACGCGCCACTTCACACACCTGAAGACCGGCGACACGGCCAAGGACAAAACCTTGCTGATGACGACGATTCTGGCTGATGGTATCAATCTTGGGCTCACCAAGATGGCCGAGTCCTGCCCTGGCACCACCTACGCCAAGCTGTCTTGGCTGCAAGCCTGGCACGTTCGCGACGAAACCTATTCGACGGCGCTGGCCGAGCTGGTGAACGCACAGTATCGACAACCCTTCGCCGGAAACTGGGGCGACGGCACCACGTCATCGTCGGACGGCCAGAACTTCCGAACCGGCAGCAAGGCAGAGAGCACCGGGCATATCAATCCGAAGTATGGAAGTAGCCCTGGGCGGACGTTCTATACCCATATCTCCGACCAATACGCGCCCTTCAGCGCCAAGGTGGTCAACGTCGGCTTGCGCGACTCGACTTATGTGCTCGATGGCCTGCTGTACCACGAGTCTGACTTGCGTATCGAGGAACACTACACCGACACGGCGGGCTTCACCGATCATGTGTTCGGCCTGATGCACTTTCTGGGATTCCGGTTCGCGCCGCGCATCCGCGACCTGGGCGACACCAAGCTGTTCATTCCCAAGGGCGATACTGCCTACGATGCACTCAAGCCGATGATTAGCAGCGACAGGCTGAACATCAAGGCTATTCGCGCTCATTGGGATGAAATCCTACGGCTGGCCACTTCGATCAAGCAGGGCACGGTGACGGCCTCGCTGATGCTGCGCAAGCTCGGCAGCTATCCGCGCCAAAACGGCTTGGCCGTCGCCCTGCGCGAGCTGGGGCGCATCGAGCGCACGCTGTTCATTCTGGATTGGCTGCAAAGCGTGGAGCTGCGCCGCCGCGTCCATGCGGGGCTGAATAAGGGCGAGGCGCGCAACGCGCTGGCCAGGGCGGTCTTCTTCTACCGATTGGGTGAAATCCGCGACCGCAGTTTTGAGCAGCAGCGCTACCGGGCCAGCGGCCTCAATCTGGTGACGGCGGCCATCGTGTTGTGGAACACGGTCTATCTGGAGCGTGCCACCAGTGCTTTGCGTGCCCACGGCATGGCGCTGGACGACACGTTGCTGCAATATCTGTCCCCGCTGGGGTGGGAGCATATCAACCTGACCGGCGATTACCTATGGCGCAGCAGTGCCAAGGTCGGTGCGGGGAAGTTCAGGCCATTGCGACCGCTGCCACCGGCTTAGCGTGCTTTATTTTCCGTTTTCTGAGACGACCCCAAAAAATGATCCTCGATGACTCTATGCAGAGTCGGATCACCGCAACCGTGTTAGGTTTGGCGGCAGAGATTGAGCGCGAGTTTATTTCCCTACGTACCAAAGAGGCATTAGCCGCTCGTAAGGCTGCAGGTATGAAACTGGGCCGCCCTACCGGCCAGGCAGAAAAGACCAAGTTAGATAAGCATCGAAAAGCGATTGAAAGCTATTTAGATAAGGGCTTGAGTATCCGTTCTATTGCCAAGTTGATCGATGAACCGTCAACGACTGTGAATGATTACATCAAGCGCCACAGTTTACGCGAACGCGACCAGCTAGAAATGCGGATCTGACAGTTAACAGGCAGTGATCCTTCATCTTGGTTAGGCGTTAGGATTAATGCGAAGTTGTCTAAATACTAAAAAGTTGGCGATAAATATTACTTGTCAAATCGCATAAATATTAACCGTATCCATATGAACTCTTTAAGTGATTAATTCTACAGGTTAGCCATTACTAACAGTAAGGATTAATCACAAGATATCCACAAGATTTCCCCTGAAACCAGGACTTGCAAATGGTAATAAACCACACTATCTTGTTGTTTGAGTAAGAGCAAGTCACTAGATATAGTGTTCTTACTTGCTAATGGATAGCGACTAAGGAGCATAAACACTGCAATGTTAATGAACCTTAGTCACAGGGATGTACATCGCAAGGCGATTTACTTGTTTTACTTAGAAGGTTAACGGGATCCCGTTGCAGGTACTATAGAATATAGCTTTAGTATCGGCAACACCCTGAACAAGTAATTTGCCTCATAATTATGAATACTAAAATTTATGAGGTATCTGAAATGACTACAATTAAGCCTGGTCAAAACCCTGGTAACAATGGTGGTATTTATCAAGAAATCGGCCCTAGAGGCGGAAGACAAGAAAATTACGCTACCATACCTGATAATCGTATAGCTCCTCCAACAAGCAAACCAGGGCATTCTTGGGAAATAGTTTCTAGAACTCCTAACAGTAAGCGGTAATTGGAATTATTAAGGGACGTATCCCTTAATGCCAAGCGCTCTAAATTGAGCGCTTTTTTTGCTCAATTATTTTATTCAGCTAGACTCTTTTATTCATTTTTGATTTGCAAAGAGTTTTCCGTCGGTAACATCTGAACATCAGCCGCGGGGCTCTCCCATCCTTGAATGCGTATGCCACACCCGAAGCCGGTGGGGCGGCTACCTTCAGCTCTGCATTTCTCTGTTTGTATATTTGATTTTGTAATTTTTTCAAGTGATTTTGACGCAGGTTTTCGCGTTTGCGGTGTGGATCTGTTCGGATCGATGGTCTTGTTCGGGGAAAAGGTGTTTTTTGCTTTTTTTCGTTTTTTGGCGTTCGGAATAAACCTATTTTAAATCGTTTGTTTTGTTCGGGTTATATGGTGGTTTATTTCGTTCGTTTATTGCGGTTTTAAACTGGCGGTAGATCTAGGCCCTCAAAACGTCCCAACCGTTGTAAGGTAGCACCGCCAGCGCGTAAAGCAGCTCGCGCGGGGCAAAAGCTTGGCTTTTGATCCCTTCTTCACCCTCAACACTGTGCCTTTAAAGCAGTGGCAAAGGCTTTGCGGGCTCATACAGTTTTTAACAAAGCAATTAAGAGCCATTCTCAACGTTTGGAATTTCCTGTTCAACGTTGAGTTTCGTGTTTATTAGGTGTGCGTTGCCTACACCTTTATTCAGCATTATCCATAAATTTCCTAATGGTTGTTAAGCTAGAACTCGTGCCCGTTAATCACTCTACATCAGTCTGTTATGGCGGATGATATTGCTTGGTGATGTTGAAACGCAATCAATAGGTAAAGAGCTACAGCATGGTTTTGGGGTGGCAATGGTCACGGCGAATCCTCCGGTACCGCCACATGTAATCAGTCAACTCATGGGGCACACTGACAGCAAGACCACGGAAATCTATCTGCAGGTGCTGAGTGAGGAACGACATAGCTTAGTGATGAATGCTTGGGATGAGTCGTTATTTTTTGCAATGCAAAATTTTTCTGACTGTTTTAGGTTCAATTCGGTGTATATCGATTGGTTTTTTTTGAGTGAAAAGGTGGTGTTTTAGCGATCCCGTTTGACAGAGTTTATTGCTTCAATTTGTACAATGAAATCTGAACAATGAAAGCGTTACAAAGCTTGATGTTTCGCGCTCTAGGTGAAGTTTTTAATTTCACCTAGAGCGCAAGGCGCGGGGGGGGGTTAACAGGGGAGTGCTCGTGATGCGGAGAACCCCCGTGCCGTTGTCTCACCCGAGTGGAAAATAACAGCAAAAAAGGAAAAGAGGACTTGCCACGCATCAACGCCTTGTTTTGAGATGTAATAATGGTGCTTGTTATTGGAATTAACCTGAAACATTTGAACGGGCACTTTTTTGCATTGCAAAAATGCCCGTTCAAAATTTACTATCTAAAAAATAGCGCAATGCTATTAAATTAATTTGAAAGAAGTAACAGTTTCAAGTTGTTCGACTATTTTATATAAACAAAGTCTATATTTGGTCTATATTTAGTCTTTTTGTTTGTCTGTGATATGATTATGACCTAGTCAATATGGCTATCTTATTCCCTGTCAATCAGCCCGGTACAAACCTATGAACATAGAAACTATCAGTTTTTTGAAGAAAAATGCTGCGAGCTTGCCACTCGATGAGCCGATGATTATTACTCAAAATGGTGTCCCTGCTTATGTTATCGAGTCGGTAGCAGATAGAAATCGACGCGATGAAGCGATTGCTTTACTCAAGCTGGTCAGTTTTGCGAAAAGTGACCAACAAAATGGTCGCACAATGTCATCAAGTACTTTCAAGGGACGCTTGGCGGATCGTAAACTCGCTTTAAAGGATAAGTAGTATGTCTATGGTGAAACTTGAATATACCAAGACATTTGAAGACACCGTAGATAGTGCTATATCTCACTATTCTCAATGGAATGAAGAGATTGCGGTTATCGAGAGAATTGAGGCCGTTATTGATGCCTTTGAAGCATCCGTTACGCAAAATCCTCTGAGCCATTCACTATGCCAAGAGTTAGTTGAGCTTGGCGTTACTCACGTAAGACATGCGATAAAAGAGGACTTTAGAATACTGTACGAGGTTAGCTACGTTAGTGGTGAAGCCCTGATTACAGTGTTACTTTTTTTGAGCCAACGACAAAGTATACAGAATCAGTTGATCAATCATTGCTTGGTTTATAAGTAATATTCACTTATTTGTGTATTTCAAATGTAATACTTTTTTATTGAAAAGTATTACATTATTTCGTTTATCTATGGAGTTTTTTAAGAAGAATAATATAAGTATCTTACAATCATTGAAAGAAAAAAGCCTTTTGCAGTCCTCCTCTAAAAGCCTTTTAAGTGGGTGGCAGCAAGACGTGTCGCGGTGTTAATTACCTTCGCACTCAGTCATTGTCTTAACCATCTGCTCTGCGACAGCCTCGATTACTTTCATACAAACAGAGTTACCAAACTGCTTATAAATTTGTCCCTGTGATACAGCATCAACGATAAAGTTTTCAGGGAAGCCTTGTAATCGTGCACACTCCCTTGGTGTTAATTTTCGTGGATTTTTTCCTAAAGTGCTTTGATCTATAAGAATTTCTGAGCCGTCTTTATAGTATCTTGCGCTTATTGTACTGGTATATTCACTTTTATCATTAAACAGTGAATAACCAAATCCATTACCTTTGATTTTATGTTCTTCTTTGCGCTTTTGATGACCAGCCCATAATCTATCTGAAATAGTAAACTTGTCTTGTGATTCGGGTAATTGACTTAAATCTTCAAGAATCTCACCTAATCTTGTCGGTGATTTGGGCGGTGTTGGCCAAGTAAAGGCTTTATCAAAATCGATATGCTTGTAATGATTTTTGTCGAAGCCTACGATAAAAACACGCTCCCTATTTTGTGGGACGCCAAAATCAGCAGCTCTTAATACTCTTACATCAACCCAATAGTTTAATTTTTCAGCTAATGCATGACGGGCATCTGCACTCATAGGTATATCTGTTGGTATATCTTGTGAGTGTTCCCCTCTCAATATTGCCAGGATCGTTTTTAATGTTCTGCCTTTGTCATGTCCTTTAAGTTGCTTCACATTTTCAAGTAGAAATGCTTTAGGTTTTTTGTCCGCAAGTATTCGTTGAATTTCAAAGAACATGGTGCCTCGAGTGTCACTAAATCCTTTTTTTAATCCGGCTTGTGAAAAAGTCTGACAGGGGAAACCACCTAATAAAATATCATGATCAGGAATGTCTTTTGTCGGTATTTGGGTGATATCGCCTTTGGGCATTTCACCGTAGTTGGCTAGATAGGTTTTTTGGGCAAATTTATCCCACTCTGACGTGAACACGCATTTGCCGCCTAATTTTTGAAATGGGAGCCGTATACCGCCAATACCTGCAAAGAGGTCAATAAATTTAAATTTTACCTTTGTTAGGGGATCATGACTGAAAGGGGCTGAATTTAGTTTTTCGTTCATTTTTTGCTCAAGCATTGTGATGTCGAGCCATTTCTTAGGGCTTGGGTTGTGTTCTCCTGATTCCCAGCCTCTTACCGTTCTTTCGCCTGTTGCATTCATTCCCAGTAAATTTGCAAATTCTATTGGATCTAAACCAAGGTTTTTTCTGGTTTTCTTGATATATTCTGCAGTATTAGTTGTATGTTCGTTCATTAGATTTAATTGAGTTATCCGGTTTTATACCCGGATACTAGCAGTATATATGATTACAAACAAGTAATGGAGTCACTATGGCCATGAATGCCACTGAATATATGGATTTTAAAAATAAAGTATTAGCTGCAAATGCTGTTTCAAAATTTAATGTTAAACTTTTTGATTCAGGTGCTTATGCACAGTTGACAAACTCAACAGGTAAAGTACATGACATTGGTTTTGAGTCTTTAAAAAATTTCTTAATTGATTTAAATGATAATGCCAAAGTTAAGAACTATATTGAAATATGTAACAAATTACCGCGTAAGGTGCTGAAAGATAGTTCTGAAACAGTACGTATGAATCGTATTATACATGATACTGAAAATGCGGACTTGTTATTGCCAAGTAAGTGGGTTTATTTTGAAAAGGCTGTACGTGCAATTTGTGATATGCATGTAAAAGATGTTAGAGCGCAAGTATTAGGTTCAGAACAGTCTAAATTATTTTTTAATATTTTATCTAGGTTAAGTCATTATGCTAATAATATTGAAATGAAACCTTCATTAGATGATTCTATGCCATTTAGTGATGGCAATATATTAAAAACAATTAATCTTTTAAGTGATTTGATAAAATATTTTGATGTTGGATATAAAGAATTTAATAGTTTTGTACCTAGTGGATTAGGGATTAATAAAATTTACTATGGTGCGCCAGGTACGGGTAAAAGCCATAAAATTGATGAATTAGCGCCTGAGGAAAACAGTATTAGGACAGTTTTTCATTCCGAAACGCAATATAGTGATTTTGTAGGTTGTTTAAAACCTTGTATGAATGGTAGTGACATTAGTTATCAATTTAGACCTGGTCCATTTACGTTGGCGTTAGTTAAAGCTGTTAGTGATACAGAAGCACATTTTTATCTCATCATCGAAGAAATTAATCGTGCCGCAGCCGCTGCTGTATTTGGCGATATTTTCCAACTTTTAGATCGTAGAGATGATGGCAGAAGTCAGTATGCAATCGATGTAGTGGATATGGACTTTAAGCACTATTTAGAAAATAACTGCCCATCTTTATTGGACAGAGGAAGGTTAATTTTACCAAGTAATCTATCACTGTTAGCCACGATGAACAGCAGTGATCAAGCTGTGATGCCGATGGATTCTGCATTTAAGCGTCGTTGGCAGTTTGAGTATGTCAGTATCGAAAGTGATACATACCCTCGTGGTCATTTTAATCTTAATGCTGGTGCTGATACTTTGACAGTGTCATGGGAAAACCTTTCTAAAGTCATTAATAATCAGCTTGCAGGGGTACAAATACCGGAAGATAGACTGTTAGGTCCTTGGTTCGTTAATGAAAATGAACTTCAAAATTCACAGGCTACCCTTGCTGGTAAGTTGGCTATGTATCTTTGGGAGGATGTATTAAGGCATGCCCATCGTGAAAGTATTTTCAATACTGATAAATATCCAACATTATATCAACTTATTAAAGGTATTAATGCTAACGAAATGGTCTTTAGTGACTCCATTATCATTGAATTACATAAATTAGTTGAGCCTTTAACCCCTGCTGAGGCTTAAGCAGATGGAACACCAATTACGCGTATATCATGACCGGTCGTATCTTGGCTCTCTGCCTGCAAAGATTAAGCTGGAGCTAAGTAAGCACTTCTTACTTTCTGATAAAGATAAAAGCGTGAAGTTTTGTGGGTTGATAGTTGCTGATGGCATTGCGCATGTGTTTTCACCCCGCAACGCTACACTCAACAACAGCGATGAAAAATCGCTTAAATCTCAGGCTTCACAACTCATACAGGCTATTTACCGTTACTCACTAATATCCAATAGCATAAAAAATGCGAATGATGAAGGTAGTGAGCTTATCGGCGATTCACAATTAGGCCTGATTATTGAGTTGGTAACGGATTTCCAAAAAAATGGGTTGTATACTCATAAGTATTCTGTAAGTGTAAAAAATACAGGCAAACCTGACTGGAAAAAAACGATATCTAATTCGATAGCATTTTTGAGCAACCGAGGTCCGGTTTACTTTGATATACATGGGAAAAAACAGCATTTTAATCAAGACAATGAAATTTCTAAAATTCACGCAGAGATATTAACGATATTGTTTGAAAGGTTTGGCTGGTTATTCTCTAATGCGTCAAATTCATTACTTCAATTGAAGCTGGTTGATCGTTGTAAGTTAAGTAAAAATAATCAACTTAGCCTTATTGCAAAAGAAATGAATAATGTTTACTCAGATCGTGACATTAGATTGCTCTCAAACTTAAGACGCTTTATTGCAAGTGAAATAGGTCGAGATTCATCGGTTGAAATCATGGGAATTCGTTCATTTCATGTAATGTGGGAACACATGCTAAGTAAGGTTTTAGATCATGTAATTGATGTAAATAAGCTCTTACCTAAACCGTGCTATAAGATGTTAGACAACCATGGCCATGTTAAAGTCGTCGAGGCCAATCGAAATGGGCAACGTACTGATATCGTTGTTAAGCAACCTGAACATGAGCATTACTGTGTAATTGATGCAAAGTATTACGGTGCTCATTCAATTGAATCAGTACCGAAATGGGAGGATTTGGTTAAGCAGTTTTTCTATGTCACAGCGTTAAAATCAATCATACCGTCAGGGGCTTTGGTCAATAACGCTTTTATTTTCCCTGGTGAGCAAGGGCCAATAAAATCTATTCATATGCGTAAACAAAGTGATAGCACTTTGCTAGATGCTACCTATCCGCCCATAACGTGTTATTACATCTGTCCAAATGACGTTATTAGTACATATATAAAGGGCCAAAAGCTTAAAAATCAACCTCTTTGGTACTCGCCTGTCGAGTCAGCTGTTAGCTAGCGACAGCTGTTCCTTGTCGCAAATCTACAGCCTTCTGTGCCGCCTTTAGCGCTTCTTCGATGGAGTACTCAAGGCCGCCATCCCATTCCGAACCGTCTTTACAGATAGCCCATTCAAAACCTTCATTGTTTGGATCTGGATTAGGTTCGATATAAATTTGATAGTCGAGATATTCTTCTTCATAGGTGGTTTGCATAACTAAGTCCTAGGTGTTTAACCATTCAATTATCAACGAATTTACTTGTGATATCTACGGTCGATAAGTCTCATTAATGATTGATTTGTACTGCACTAAATCGGCTTTTAAGCTCATTAAGGTAAAGCACAATATCGGCCACGGCTTCTAGTTCGACTAGCGCGGGGCCCGCTTTCGTCTGTAGCTCAGGATATTCGTCATCACCCAAGTTCTCCGCTTCAACCACGGTATAGCGACAATTGCTTTCATCTTCGCGCTTTTCGACTGCGCAGTGGTCAACCCACAAAATGTAATAGGCGCTATCAAGCTCAAAATGGAAACTTGGGCACATATCGTTGTCATCACTCTGATCAACTAAAAACGGGTATTCGCTCAGCTTAAAGCCGAGTTCAAAAAGGTTTCCAAATGCTTTGAGATAGCTATTCATGGGACTTATCACCAGTAGAAATTTTGTTCATTATAAAATGATTTCGTTACTAAATCAAATTTATTGTATTTCAAATGAAGTTCATTTGTATTACATTTAAGTGATTTTTAAATATTAAACATAGTTTTTTCATGGAGTTATTTTTGATTTTTGTTTTTGTCACACGAGGGACGTCTTAGTGTGACAGATCGTCATTTTTGAATAACAGAATCAAGTTATTTGACTAGCAGTATCGAGATCCGCTCTAATTGCATCGGTAAGAATATGGGGAAATCCGCTTCACGTTTCACCGAATAACGGCAACCGCATAGCAAATCTAAAAGCGCGCAATCTCAGCGCCTAATTAACCGAACAATAAGACGGTAAAGTGGGGATCGGCAAAAGCACTAACGGGAACACAAACATTCTTCGTCAAATCAACGACAATGTTAACCAAATTACTGATCTGGATTGATATGAAAACGAAATGGAGTTTTATCGCAGTGGCATTAACTGCCTTGCTAAGCGTGACGCCAGTGGCTGTGCAAGCCAAGGATTGGGCGAAGGTGCCTTTAGTGGAGGTTAAAAAATCCGCTGAGCAGGGCGATGCCGCTGCGCAGAGCTTCCTCGGGAGTCTGTACCGCTACAGCTTGCCGATGGACTACAAGCAAGCGTTCCACTGGTATCGAAAAGCCGCTGAGCAGGGCCATGCCGATGGCCAGTTCGGCCTCGGGAATATGTACCGCCTAGGCGACGGCGTGCCGAGGGACTACAAGCAAGCGTTGCACTGGTATACAAAAGCCGCCGAGCAGGGCTATGCCATGGCTCAGTACTTCCTCGCACGTATGTACCGCCAAGCCAACGGCGTGCCGCGGGACTACAAGCAAGCCTATGCGTGGTACTCAGCCGCGGCCGCTAACGGATACGAAATCGCGCTCTCCTCCCGCGATGACATGGCTAATCTTCTCTCGCCAGACGATTTAATTTCTGCGCAGGAATTAGCAACGCAATATTTTGAGAAGTATCAGCCAAAATAACGACTTTACGTTTGAGCATGTGCGGCAATCCCGCGCCTGTTCGCTCCACGTTTCACCAATGTCATTTGATAACGTAACAGAATCAAGTTATTTGGCTAGCAGTATCGAGATCCGTTCTAGTTTGTGATGGTCGTTGATATCGATTTCGGCTACTGGATGGTTTAAATCTTGATGGCAAAGTTGCCAGAATTTGCCACGTTCGACGAGGTAATAACCCCTTGGGTTAAGATCCAATATACATAAATTCATGCACACGGAATCATTCACTAAAGCGCAAATCTGGTGGCAAGTCATACACAATCCTTGTGGTGATGTATTTCAAACGTAATACATTTTATTTATAACATCCTGAATCTATTCTGTTTCCACTCATAAGTATCAATAATTCCTTTATCGTAAAAACCCGCCCAATCATAAAAAAATGGGATAAATCCACTATCACCGATCAGTTTCATTAACAGAATACACAGCACGACTACCATAAAACTGATGGCATATTCGACCGGATCACCAGTGCGAAAGCGGCCACCGAACAAGTGAAAACGTCGGTCGCTGTAAGGGGAAAAAGGCACGCCGGTGACTGTCATGGCATCGGTGATGATGTGGGAAAATCCACCCCAGGCAAAAGCGGTTAACATGCCGTAAAAATCGAATAGAAATGTGGTCGCTAGCGCTGCGATAAGCCAGTGAGTGAGGATGTGCGTTGGCCCTCGGTGTTTTATATGGCGGCCAGTGAGTTTCACCACCCATTCCATCCAATCGGGCGCGGTGGCACCAATGACCACAGGCGCAACATGGATCGGTGAAATTACCGCACAAATACTGCCAGCGATAAGTGTGTGGTTAATCCACTTCATCGAAATAGCACCATTGCTGGGTTTCGTCGTTGAAGTACATATCTTTAGTGAATGTCGTTGTCCTTCCTTCTCGGTATTCTTGTTCTGCTATAGCGGCAAGTTCGCTCAAGTCATTCATGCAATGCATGGGGAGTTCTGGCTGTAACCAAAAATAGGCAAAAGCGGTAATGTAAAATACAGCGCTAGTGATTGAGCTATAGATGATGACTCGTTTCCAACGAATGGTTTTCATAGCGTTCCCTCGCTTATTAGGATTTTGGTAAAAAGGCTATTTTTTTAAATAATCGTTAAGTACAGGGGCTTTTTGATCGTCACACATAGCAATGATGGCGAGGCGCATCAACAATAAGAGTATGCTTATAAGCGGCACGAGGTGCAGTGCTTTTCAGTTTCAGAAAGCGCATAGGCTGCGTCCTTGCATGTTCGGGTGTCCCGTGTTTATTTTCGGTCAAAAATGATAAATTTTTGCGAAGCATAAGGGGGGACAAAAAACACCTTCTATAAGGTTAGAGCAGGATCGGAAACTGTGCTAAAAAAACGTTCGTTAATCTCGGGTAGTTAGATGACGATTTGTAGGGATCTCAAGTGTTTTAAAAGGTTTATGTATTTCAAATGTAATACATTTTCACTCTGTGTGGCTGTGGGCGTTAAAGTGGTTGATAGTTGGCTCAAAGATCACGGTATGAGGTTATATTTTTGATTAAAAATATCGGAAAAGTATAATGAATTTTTTATTTTATAATCATAGTATTATGCGAAAAGTTCTCACTAGCATCTTCATCATTCTATCTCTACTTTCTTGCAATTATGCAATTGCTAAAGCTGACATTGTCACCACATCAAAGGTACTCGGCTGTACTTCTATCATGCGCCTAGCTAAAGACTATCCAAATGCAGATAAAGTATTCAGTAAAGCAGCAAATGTACTTGTTGCTAATGGGTATGCAACTGCACAGATCGCAGCAATAGCGGCTAACGAAGCGATATATTTAACACATGAAGCAGTCCTTACCAGAGCTGTGAAAATTGATAATGATACATCAGGAGTTGACATTGCTAAGCAGTCATTAACGTACTCTGGTTGCGAAAGAGCAATCTCGGATTTTCTATTAAAAAATTAGATTATTCATTATATTGGTGTTTTTATTAGCTATACATAATCACTTAAATGTATTACATTTGTCCTACATTTTTAGTCGAGGGTGTGCAGTGAAAACACTAGCAGTGATTAATCAGAAGGGTGGCGTAGGTAAAACCACCACAGTGATCAACCTATCCGCGCAATTAGCGCATGAAGGTAAACGGGTTCTGGTGATTGATTTAGATCCCCAGGCAAATTTAACAGTCGTGATGACAGGCGGCCAATACGAATTTGAACACTCGATCACCGATGTATTCGAGTCCTCGAAAAAGTGTCCTATTCAACAGGCCATCATGCCGGCTCAATCTAACGGTGAAGCTATCGCTAATCTGTGTATTTGCCCAACGGATATTCGCCTAAGCCGCGTGATTGAACAGAGCCTCACCAAAGTCCACCGCGAACGCATTTTATCCAAGCAGCTTGAAGCCATAGCAAACGACTTTGACATAGTTATCTTAGATTGCCCGCCTAACCTTAGCCTGACATCGGTTAACGCCATGATGGCCGCTGATATGTTCCTGATCCCCGTTGATGGAGGTTCATTCTCACTCAATGGTTTGGCTGATCTTCTCGATGCTTTAGAAGAAGTGAAAGAAACCGATCAAGTAAACTATGCGGTCTTTCGTAACGAGTTCGCCAAGGCCAATAAGCTGATTAATAACTTCCTCGATGAGCAATTAGCCTCACTCGAAGGCAAAGTATTAGCGACCACGATTCGCCGTTCGGAAGATATTGGACAGGCCAGTGTGAGCGGCCAAACCTTGCTGAGCTACAAGCCAAGCAGCCTCACGCTAACGGATTACAAGAGCCTGGCTAAAGAAGTCATGCAACGCCTTAATGTATAACAAGTGTAATACATAATATGAAAAAATTAGCTGGTGTGACTGGGTTAGATAGACGTAAGTCTGTTAAAGAACCCCAAGAAAGCCCAAAGCCACAAGAGAAAATCACCACGGTTTCAACCCGCCGTAATATCACCACGGGTACGTCACCCATGCCGTTGCGATTAACGGAAAATGATAGAGCAGAACTGAATTTATGGCTGGAAGCCTTAGAGGCAGAATCGGGTAAGAATGTGACTGCGGCAAAGCTATTTCGTGGCCTGATCAGTATGCGAGATAAGATCAATACCAAGGCGTTGGTCCGTTCAATCAATGATGTGACTTGATCTATTTTTTGAATGAAATTAGAACTATATTTCTATGCTCAATCTAGATGAAATTCATAATGTTTTACTACTGGCTAAATTGTTGATTGTTTGTTGTTGCAAACTGACGGATATTGTTGGTTACGATGGAGTTAAACTTAGATATTTTGATAGGCAATATTAACACCCAAGGAAAGGAGATTATTGATGGCCATTAGCAATGAAGCAGATTTAGGGCAAGCTCTAAAGAATAATCAGGATACCATTGAGATAGAAGGTGACTTAATACGTAAGATTGTGAAAATAAAAGCAACTGGTAAAGTTGCTTGGGTGATAGCATTTGGTGCGATAGGTGTTGCTGTAACTATATTAATTACAACTGGTGGTACCGGCGCCCCAGTAAGTGGTTTAGTGGGAGCTAGTGCTCTTGGTATATTGGGGGTGTCAGCAACGACTTCAGCAATATCTATAGCACTTGCTGCTGGCAGTGTAGCTGTTCTAACTACTCTTAGAAACTACAGTATTGTTGAGCAGTCAGAAGATAGATTAGTCCTAAAAAGGAAGTAGTCATGTCTACATTTTTCCCAGGGCCACCATATTTTTTTATCTGTAAAAGTTGTAAAAATAAGTTCTGTAGAAAGATAAAGCTTGGAATTATGTGTCCACAATGTAAATCATTAAAAGTAGTTAGTGATCCAACGATATGTAAATAATTTCATCTGTAAAATCGATGAAATTAAAACCTATAATATAAGACCGGAGCTAAGATTTGATAAAGTTACATTATCAAAATTTAGCTCATTAAAGTAGCTTCCAGTTTCTTATAACGGCGATCAATCAGATAGTATTGCTTGCCGTTCTTTATGGCGAAGCTGCCAGACAGGTAGCCAATTGATTCCAACTTCTTAATACCGGTCTTAATCTTCCTATTTGCTTCTTTTTTGGACGTTTCAAGCCTTAAACGCTCTCTAAGGCGCTCAAATGAAACGGGGTGAGGATTCTCGGGTAAAGACGTGAAATACAAATACAGACACTGTGCGACCTCTGCACGGGGCAATTTTTCCAGTACTCGCAGACTGACCAACACTTGATAGTCCAAACGATATAGATCCCACAGGGTTTCATCGGCCATTAACTCAACCAGATCCGCGTCTCCATCGTACATGGCTCGCAATAACATCCCCGTATGCACCGCTTTTTCGGTGTTT
>NZ_JAKKRU010000019.1:0-51153 GCF_025653925.1 Shewanella sp. SM68 | reverse complement strand
TCGTCGCGGGAATTGTTGGGATAACGCACCAATGGAGCGTTTCTTTAGAAGTTTGAAATCTGAGTGGATACCCGCAAGTGGTTATGGGAATTTTACAGAAGCAGATAAAGAGATCACAAATTACATCACTGGATATTACAGCGAGACTAGGCCCCATCAATATAATGGTGGGTTAACGCCAAATGAGTCAGAACGTTTATATTGGAATGACTCTAAAACCGTGGCCAATTTTACTTGACCACTACAGTCACTAGCACTATTGAAGTTGAACATCTCACGTAACATTGTTTCGTCCTGAGCAAAAGATTTCCAAATGTATTTCTGGGCAAGACATTAGCACCAAATGATAAGTCCCAGCACAACCGATGCTAAAATAATTTAACTTAGGCCATCATGCAAGCAAGGGGGAAGACAAGCAAGAGCACGGATTGCCGCGGAGCTGCGGGCGGAAACCCCTAAATACTGGGATATGAAACCTTACGATGAACCAAACACTCGTCGCATCATGAAAAGCGATAATAATTGTTAGGTATTTACAGAGATTAAAGCCGCGGAAGCGTTTGTTCATTCCTAATAGACGATAAACGCCGGTGACACATGCAAGGAATAAATTGAATTGAAGACAAATCTGAGAGAGTTAAATGCTATTCAACCCGCTCCGCTGAGTGACTTTGTATTGCGGAACCTATTCGACATTGAAATTGAAATGGGGTGGAAAATTGAAAAGCTCAATTGTGAGGTTACCCGTGAAACGGTCCCATACTCGCTAATAGTAGGCCATGATTTTACGATGGTTTCAGCTATTACTTGGGGAGAATTATTAGATGGCCATAGTAACTCAAGAATGTCGGATTACTTAAAGCGTCTCGAGGAATCACAGAAGTATTTTTGTGATGACAATTGGCCCAAAGATGCCGGAGTTTGGCTCGCAAAACTGGATGGAAAGTATTACTTGGCTGGTGGTAAACACCGCGTGACGATTAATTACTTTCTACGCCATTTCAACATTGAAATCTTCAGTGACTCAATCGTGCTCCCAAATGTTAAAGTCCTTCAATACAAGCTCTTGTAAGAACAATCAATAAAGGTTGAAGATTATGCAAATTGGCCAAAAATTTTTTGCAGTTTCAGAAGCATATTCATTTGAGGATTTAGACAGTTCTCTAGTTGAATTTCCAGTGCGACGTCGTGAGTTTGAAGTATTACCTAAACCAGAGAAAGTGATTACTGACGACGGACAGCACAAAACTATTGAGAACTAATTACCAGAACACCTTAAGTCTGAAGATTGGTTTTTGGTAAGAAGTTTAGAAACTGGCCGGAAATCATGGTTTAACCCTCACAATTATACGATTTCACTGCTCTAACAACGGCATTGTTATCATCGATAGCGGTACTTTCCTTTTGCAGCAGTGGATGTGACGCTATTTAGATGTTTTCGTATAACACACAAATAGTCATTACACTTTGGGCAGCGGTTGAGTAACGAACTGCCTTCAAAATCCAATTTACAAAATACACAGTGATATTTGCAGGTCTCCGTCTTAGCAATCTGCTCTTTAATTCTGTCTAATGTGGACTTGGGTGATTCGGCAGGTTTTTCTTTAGTTCGTTGATACTCAAGCCATGCGCTGCGTCTTGGGTTGTAGATCCAATGCTTCCCCTTGATAGATGACTCAACCCAATCCTGTAGCAACTGTTTAGCCGATTTTAGCCTGTGTGATTCGCTGAATAACTTCGCGAAATGAATTAATTCTAGCTCTAACACCGCCGTATGCTTGTCCTTTCGTAAGTCATCATATATCGGCGCTGGGCGCCCCGGGTGGGATATGTAAAGGCATAACTTACGTTCAGATACCGCTATAACCATGTCAACCTTCACATTATTAACATAGGTATCTTGCGCTAAATCCTTCAGTTCATAGGTGATTCTAGTGTTTTTAGTAATGACGTGCTTTTCGCCATCCAGGTCAACATCAAGAGGCGGCAACATTAACAGGCCTTGCTCCTTAAACAGCTGCTTAAGCATGTAGCGCACTGAGACATAGAACGAGAATTTACAAGCCTCAATTTCTTCCTTACTTACTTCTTTGCAGTCATGGGCAAAGTGGGGGGCATTAACCTCTCCCAGCCGAGCGAGTAAGGCTATGCCGCACGATGGGCAAACACAATCGCAGGACTTACCCCGAGTTGCTTCTTCCACATCGATATATACACCATCACTGCGTAAACCAAAGGGGATGAGGTTCATAATTACTTTCTTCTATCAAGCACCAGATGGATCATCAATCAATTTTGAATTTCGGTCATGTTTCATCTAAAACGGTACGAGCAGGGGTACTTGATTGTTCAGGATAGAATTTTTATTACTCTCCCACAAGGTCTGATCTAAATTTTCAAATTTTTTATAAATACTGCTATTATTACTGATTATTTATACAGTGGTTTGCAAGTATGAAACTCATAATATGCCATGCGAGTGCGGGAATTTCGGGTTTTCCAAGTCCTGCAGCGGATTACGTTGAATTACCCCTTAGTCTTGATCAGCTGCTTGTTGAGCATCCTAGCTCGACCTGGTTTGGTCGTGCTGCGGGCCGCTCAATGGAAGGGGTTGGGATCTATGATGGCGATATACTGGTGATTGACCGTGCTGCCAAGCGCCGCAATCTCTCTATTGTTGTTGCCAGCTATAACGGAGAATTTACCGTAAAGCTCCTTGATGAAAAGCGCCGGCTTCTGGTTTCGATTGATCAGCAGCAAAATATGACGTCCGTTTCTATCGATGATGCAGATACCTTCTCGGTGGAAGGGGTGATCATCAAGTCTATTCGACTTCATGAGCATTCAAGCTTACTTGAACAATATCTGAGTCAATCATGTACGGACTGATTGATGCCAATTCATTTTATGTGTCGTGCGAAATGGTGTTTAGGCCCGACTTGCGCGGACTTCCCGCGATTGTGCTCAGTAACAACGACGGCTGTTGTGTGGCAATCAACCGCGCGGCCAAGTCCGTTGGCGTGAAGAAATTTGCTCCTTACTTTGAGCAGCAACATCTATGTAGACGACATAATGTGCAGGTGTTTTCATCTAATTATGCACTTTATGCCGATCTATCGGCAAAAATGATGCAAGTGATCGGACGGTTTGCGCCCGAGCAATACGTGTACTCTATTGATGAGTCGTTTGTGTCATTTCAACACTGTGCAGCAATCCCAGATTTAAACGCCCATTGTACCCTGTTGCGCCGTGCTGTTTGGCGTGAGTGCCGTTTACCTGTTTGCGTGGGTGTTGGTGAGACATTAACCCTTGCGAAATTGGCTAATCATGCCGCGAAACAATTGGCTCAATATAAAGGTGTTTGCGTTATTGATAACGATGCGCAGCGTATTGAGATATTAAAATCGATGCCAGTTGATGAGGTTTGGGGGATTGGCCGCAAACTAACGGTAAAACTGGGATTACTGGGTGTGCATACTGCCTATGATTTGGCACAACTGGCGCCGAAAGTAGCACGACAACATTTTTCTATCGATGTAGAGCGAACAGTGCGAGAACTCAATGGGCAGATCTGTAAAACGTGGGATGTCACCAAAGCAGATAAGCAGCAAATATTTTCCACCCGCAGCCTAGGCGAACGAATATGTACCCGGGAACATTTACACCAAGCGTTAGCAAAGCATGCCGCAATTGCCGGTGCGAAGGTTCGAGAACAAGGCTCATTGTGTAAAACAATGGTCGTGTTTGCTGCCAACTCGACACATGATCCACAGCCTATGTATTTTAAAAGGCTTGTTCAGTTTACTTGTGCCACTGATGACAGTCGTGAACTGTGCGCCGCGGTTAGCCGCGAGCTATCAAACCTCTATCGCCCTGGTGTGCGCTATTACCGTATTGGTGTAGGCCTGATTGATCTTTGCCCTAAAACCTCAGTGCAATATGACTTATTTAATGCGCCCAAGAGCGACCCTAACTTAATGAAAATCTTTGATAGTCTGAATAATCGCTATGGCCGTGATGTGTTGTATATTGCTGCACAGGGGAGTGATCAGCATTGGACTATGCGCCGAGAATTTCTATCGCCTCAATACACTACTCGTTGGTCCGATATACCGACGGTTAAAGCGTAACAGGATTCTGTGACGTTATGGCCATCGGCTAAGCACCACTGAAACGAGACTGGATGATACGGCGCCACTACCGGTTTGCAGTGTTGGCCATTTTTGCCCCTTCCTGATTTGCCTAAAGCAATCCCTAGGTGCTTTAATAGGATAATTCCAACCGGTAGGAGAAGTTTATGCTATTCAAACCCACTGCGCATTCACGTCGCTTGCTCCCAAAGTATCTCACCGCGGCCGTCCACAGCATTTTTGAAATGCGCGATGACACAGCACTCCCGTTAGGGGCCTTTTTCGACAAATTAGGAACAGAGACATGGCTCCACCAAGACGGCTTTTGGTATGCCCCTGTCGATATCCAGCAATACGAGCGCCGCGACATCGATCAGGCCATTGTTGCTCTCTTCCGTGAAGGCATACTCTCCGGTACCCCGTTTCGCACGCCTGCCAACAAACTAATCGAATTTGAGCTGATGGACCCGAATATAGAAGCACTATTGCCACGCATGAGAGACGTTTTCGCCCGATAACGAATTAGGTTGTGCTTATATGGCGCCGGTTAAGTAGCATTAAGTTTGCTAGATCCTGAATGAGATATTATTTTTAATGAGTAGTCCCTATTACTCATTGAAAAGGAATTCACGATGCATACGACGCGAATCGCTGCCGCCATTTTGTTACTTTCTGGCTGTACAAGTACCCTCAAGACAACAGTCGTTACAATTAGCAACTCTGACAACGCTAAATATGCCCAACAAGGACTTGTCTACTACTTACCGGCATCGAGTCAAGTTGTCACGCTGACTCACAAGCTGCTTTATTGTCAAATGAACAAAGGTATACTTGATTTTGATTATCAGACCACAGCGACAGTCAAACAAACTGCTCACCCCGATCTCACTAAGGTGTTCGTAGTAGACCCTGAAGAACTGCATGAATTTACCAAAGACTGGGGGATGACAGTGTTTATGCATCCCAATGGGCTCCTTAAGTCTTTTGCAACCAATGCCGATGATAAATCTATTGAGTTGGGCATGGCCGCCGTGAAAACCATTGTCAATATTGCAGCCATTTCTCAAGGAATACCAATCTCATTAGCCAGTCCTCCAAAGGAGATAGTAAAAAGTTTTGAACCCAAAGGGATGTGTATTCCCGAACTCAGCCAAGAACCTATTGTGTCGGTAGTGATGGATTCACTCACGGCCACGGTGCTAAGTAAAACTACAGAGCTAAATAAACAGCAGAAGAAGTTAGCTGCAGCCAAGGGGGATACCACTGTACAAGAGCAAGCGGTACTTGCCGCACAAAAAGCGGTTTCGCAGGCCTCTTTAGCCCTCGAGAAGTTCCAGAAGAAGATCACTCTGCAGCGCGAATACACCTACGATACGGCGAAAATTGCAGATGCCAGCATTGAGATCACTAACAGACTGGAAGACTTCCTTCCATGGGTTTACTCTAATGATTCCAGCCGCAGGAATTACCTCGCTGAGAATATGGCCGTCAAATACAGTTTCAAGTTAAGCATTGAGAATACGGCTTCAAATTATCAGAAGAAAGAAACAACGGTCCAGCCGAAAAATGATTATTTTGGGTTGTATTATTCAACTTTTGGCACGCGCCAGCTTAAACTAAATCGTACGGAAAAAGGTAATGCATCCGCAGGGTCCTTGCTGTTCAGTGGGTTTATTACCGCGCCAGAGTTTGGCTATGTGGCCATACTGCCATTCAAGAATCATCTTGGGGAAAGCAACTCTTTTACCGCCAATTTTGACAGTTCAGGCGGGCTGACTGACGTTGTCTACGGCACCGTGCGCACAGGTTCAGAACAAGTGACCGCAGCCTTGTATGAAGCAACCGATACCTATAACGAATATACCAAAGGGAGACAAACTACCCGGGAGGCTGACAAGCAAGAGTTCCAGACATTATCGATCCATGCTCTATCGATCGCGAATAGTACCTACCAAAATCTGACAGTCGATCAATTAACCGCTCGTGCTGGCATAGTCCGAACGCTGCTAATCAAGCTGGGAGACACCGAACAGGGTAGGGAAGCTATCACTTCCTTAGCGATGAACATCGATAATGATAATCTTATCCAACTTGCTAACGCTCTGTGATCCAACGGTCGGCTTTAGTGAACTGAAACTGTTGAATCCCTAAAGCGTCCACATAATGAGGGAATATTGTTTTTCGTACCGCGTGGACACAGGCAGGCCGAACTCGGAAACGATGAATTTAAAGTACAAAAAAGCGGAGCCAAAGGTTCCGCTTGTGCGTTATTTATCTGAATAATCATATTTTCGCGCTATTAGTATGGATATTCTGTCTTGTCCGCGAGTGTCAAGAGAACACAGGGGGGACGATTTCTATCATTACTGTGCGAAAACAAAAAGCTTCCAACGAATATCACCCTGCGCCGACGTGTGCTGATGGTGATTTTGTGGGGGGATTGTTTTCCCTCCGGCAACGGTTACTTCTTTGTTGCAGCCAACACACTTATAGATGCCTTCATGAACACACTTTTCGCCAGGCTTATGTATTTTATCGAAAGCTTTGTTGGACTCAGTGTTGGCCTCTTTTACTTGATCTTTATTACCATTTCTAACTAAAGCCATTGATCTTTACCGTACTAGGACAGGGCGAAATTACCCATGATATAAATATGGGCATTCGGCTGGATCTCAAGTTACCACTGATGAATTTTTATTCTCTTACCTGTGTAAATTGCTTTCCGTGAAAGGCTTACGCAATACCGTGTTAAACTGATTAGGCAGTGAAAAAATCCTATTGTCTGCATATCCCCAAATAAAGAGGAAATACAGACAATGAGCCGCGCTGACGCACTAACACCCTCCCAAATCAACCGAGTCCTGAAAACCTGCCGATTGATGCAGCATGGACAAGCTAAAGCGGGAGCAATTGCCCTTAGCCATGCTGCAATGAGAGTGAGTGAGATTGCTCGACTTGATGTAAAAACCGTTCTATTCCCCACTGGCTTACTTCGACAAGAAATAAACCTGCCGAGCCTGATCTGTAAAAATACCAAGCCCCGCACTATATGGTTAACCAATCTAACTGCCAGAACAGCTATCCAAGATTGGATTGACTACCGTATACAACACAAGTGGGGGTTAGGTACTTCGCCTGATTACCAAGGGCTTAATCCAGACTCAAAGCTGATCTTAACGAACCGTGGATCAAGTTATTCATTGCAGCCGAAACCAAGACTCCTTGATGATGGAACTATCAAAGAATACTGGTGCTGTGACGCTCTAGAGCAAGCTATACGTAATGTTTACAAACGTTGCGGATTGCCGCAGTGTTCGTCACATACAGGGCGTAAAAGCCTAGTGACCAACTCTGTATTGTCTGGAGTTAGTTTAGAGACAATGGCGCGAGTTCTAGGCCATTCAGAAGCATCAACAACGTTGGGGTATGTCGTGATTCAGCAACATGTGATTCGCGATATGTGCAGCATCGAATGGATTTGATGGTAAAAATCAAAAAATTAATATATTTTCCCAAAAAGGGAAATTAATTATTGACTAGCGTTTATACGTTTCCCATAATGGGAAATATAGACAAGGGGATTGCATGAGAGTTGTTTCAAGAGCCGCCTTGCGGGAGTTTTGGGAGCAGCCCATTTATCAAGATAGTGAGCAACCGCTCAAGTCATGGTACGAGGAAGCTAAAAACGCTAACTGGCAAAATCCGCAGGAGATTAAAGATCAGTATCGCAATGCGAGTTTTGTTGGCAATAACAGGGTGGTATTCAACATCCACGGCAATAAGTACCGTCTTATTGTGGCCGTGAATTACAAGTTTGCAATGGTCTATGTTCGCTTTGTTGGTTCTCATGCTGAGTATGACAAAGTTGATGCAACCACAATTTAGGAGGTTTGCAATGCAAATTAAACCGATCAGAACCGTGGCTGATAATGAAGCCGCCTTAAAGCGCATTGAGCAGCTTTTTGATGCTGAACCTAACACGCCAGAGGGTGACGAGCTGGAAGTGTTGATTACGCTGGTGAGCGCGTTTGAGGACGCTCATTTTCCGATTGAAGCGCCAGATCCAATCGCGGCGATTCAGTTTCGGATGGAGCAGCAAGAGCTTGAGGATGTCGATATGGTGCCATTTTTTGGGCAACGTAGCAGAGTGTCAGAAGTGTTAAACCGCCAACGCAAGCTAAGCCTTAACATGATCCGTAAGCTGAATGAGGGGCTTAAAATCCCGCTTCCTTGCTTGATCAAAGATTATCAATTAGCCAAATAACGGAATATAAAATGGAAACAACAACTAGATTATCAATCCATGAATCATTGCCATTCCCAGCGGCATATAGCACCGCTGATGGTGAGTCTGTCGTCACTGTAAATCAGGACGATTTAGAGGCTTTCGTCCGAACTCACAACCGACTTCACAAACAGCTTAAAATAAGCATTTTTGTTGTTGCGGTTTGTGTCGTTGCTGTTCTTGTTGGCGCTTATGAAATGGCTAACTTACCAAGTCAAGTGATTTACGTTCAACCGAAATAGAATAGCGGAAAATCGGAGTTTAAAAAATGTTAGATCCTGATATGCCAGAACCACAAGTTATCGAGTCATTGACGGGGTTTGTTGATGAAACTGAAAAGGCGATCAAATCGGCTAAAGAACTCGGTTATATGGGCGTGAGTGTTGGTCTTTCATTGGAAACCGCCTTAAATCTGGTTGAGGCAGCAAAGCGTTTTCAGGAACCAACATTTCTAGGCTTTCCGAAAAGTCTTGTTGAGGCATTTATTGAAAACGAGGCTGAGGCCGAATTGCCAGCACAGGTGGTTAATGCATACAGTGACTATATGACTGCTGAGCATGACAGTTGGGAGTCAAAAGCAGAGTTTTTTATTGATGAAGCTTTTGATGTTGAGAAGTAGGCAAACAGATAGCGGAAAATTTAATGATTATTGATGTGATTGAATCCTTTGATGGCGAAAAGCGGCTGGCAAGAGGCATATCTTTACTGCGGGTGAGGTTAGTCATATTCCAAATATGGAAACCATTGAAACACCAGATCGGAATCTAGGCATGGACTTTGAAGAAGCAAAAGAAATTCTGATTGCTAACTCTGTCGGCAGTAATGAGTACCATCAACTTCAAACATGGTCAGAGTTAGCAAGTGCCGCAGATTTTGAATGCCAATGTGCTCAAGACAGGTTGCGTCAGTTGGCAAAGGTAGAATCAGCGGCCTGTGGAGCCAGTCAAGAAAACCATCTAAAGAGTAGTTTGTAATTAATGTCCAAAATGTGGAGATTAGCCATTATGTCCGAGATAGAAAAAGAAAAAATCCACAACCAGTTTAACGGTGTAATGATTTGCATCATTGGAGCAATGGTCATTATTTCTTGCCTTTTTGCCAAAACAGTTTGGCAAGTAGCCCTTGGCGTAGTGGTAGGTCTCCCTATCGCAGTTTGTGGTATCTGGCTGGTACAGACCAATAAAGTGTATTGGTCTGTGAGCGATGGGTTTACGCCCAAAGAGCATGGGTCTGTTTATAGTAGATGCTCCAGTAAGCAACGGAATTTACACGGGTCTTCATGGCGAAATCTCCAGGGGTTGAGTAGCGAGGAAAGAAGCCGCCGACGGCGAGGACGGCAGCAGGTCGGCGGCCCAATCGAGGCCGCGATGGCGTAGCCACGCACCGGCGAAGCCGGGAGCGCCGGCCTGCGTCAGCACTCGGTCAATGTCGCGTTGGTCTTGCGGTGTGGATGCGCCCGAGAAGGCGAGCGCGGCTGGCCCCAGGTCGAGGTCGAACAGACGATTGCCCAGGCGCGATTGGTAGTAGTAGTCGCGCTTGGGCTGCGCGGTGGCGACGATTTCGATTTGCCGACTGTTGAGGCCAAAGCCCTCGTAGACCGTGCGAATCTGCGGCTCGGTCGCCTGCGGGTTGGGCAAGAAAATCCGGCTCGCGCAGCTTTCGATGATCGCGGGCGCGATGGTCGAATCCTTGATGTCGGCAAGCGACTGCGTGGCGAAGATCACCGACACGTTTTTCTTGCGCAGAGTTTTCAACCATTGCCGGATGCGTGCCGCGAAGGACGGTTCATCAAGGAATAGCCAGGCTTCATCGAGAATCAGCAGCGTGGGAGCACCGTCGAAACGTGCATCGAAGCGGGCGAACAAGTAGCGCAGCACCGCTTGCACGGCGGCGGGGCTGTGCATTAGCTCTTCCATCTCAAAGCCCTGCACGTCGCCGCTGCCGAGCCGGTCGCGGTCGGCATCCAGTAGCTTGCCGTGCGCGCCGCCCAGCACATACGGCGACAATGCCTGCCGCAGCGCGTTCGATTGCAGCAGCACCGAAAGCCCGGTCATCGTGCGCTGCTCCACCGGCGCACCAGCGAGGCTGCCGAGCGCCGACCAAATGGCGGCTTTCTCGTCGGGGCCGACGGTCACGCCTTCATGCAGCAGGCGGCCTTCGATCCACTCGGCGGCCCAGGTGCGATAGCCTTCGCTGTCGATACGGGCCAAGGGCTGAAAGGCAATGGCGCCGTCCGCGCCGAGGTCGTAGTGTTCGCCGCCCAGGCCCAGCACCGTCGCCCGCATGGATCGCCCCATGTCGAAGGCGAAGATGCGCGAGCCGCCATAGCGGCGGAACTGCAAGGCGAGCATCGCCAGCAGGACAGATTTTCCCATGCCCGTCGGCCCCGCGACCAGCGTATGCCCCACGTCGCCGATGTGCGTCACCAGCCGGAACGGCGTCGCGCCATCCGTGCGCGTGACGATCAGCGGCGGGCCGTCGAGATGGGCGTTTTTCTCCGGCCCAGCCCACACGGCGGACACCGGCATCATGTGCGCCAGATTCAGCGTCGAGACGATGGGCTGGCGCACGTTGGCATAGGCATTGCCTGGTATGGACGACAGCCACGCATCGACTGCATTTAAGGTTTCGGGGATGGTGACGAAGCCACGTCCTTGGATGACACGTTCCACCATGCGCAGCTTTTCGTCGGCTACGGCAGGGTCGTCATCGAACACCGTCACCGTGGCGGTGAGGTAGCCGAAGGCGACTTGATCGCTGCCAAGCTCTTGCAAGGCGGCATCCGCGTCGGCCGCCTTGTTGCTGGCATCCGTGTCCACCAGCGGCGATTCCTGCTGGAAGATGGTTTCGCGCAGTAGCGCAATGACATTCTTCCGTTTCGCAAACCACTGGCGACGCAGGCGGCCCAGCTCCTTTTCCGCCTCGGCTTTATCGAGGCAGAGAAACCGGGTACTCCAGCGATAGGCAAAGCCCAGGCGATTGAGGTCGTCCAGCAGGCCCGGCCAGGTCGAGGTCGGAAAGCCCCGCACCGACACCACGCGCAGATGCTGGTCACCCAGCATGGGCGCAAGGCCGCCGACTAGGGCGGAATCGGCCAGCAGTGCGTCGAGGTGGAAAGGCACCTCGGGCACGGCCAGCCGGTAGCGCCGCGTGGACACCGTGGCGTGAAGATAAGTCAGCGTCGCGGCATCGTCCAACCAGACGATTTCTGGCATCACGCCATCGAGCAGGTCGAAAACCCGATCCGTTTCTGCCAGGAAGGCGTCAAGCCGACCGCGCCAGTCCACACCATCGCCCGGCGCGTGCTCGTAGAGCAGCTTGGCTGCACGAGCGCGGGATTCCTCCGGCGGCAGATAGGCTAGCGTCAGGTGATAGCTGCTTTCGTAGTGGTTCCCCGATTCCTCAAAGGCAGCGCGGCGTTCTTCGTCCACCAGCCAGGACAGCGGTTCGGGAAAGTCGGAATGCGGATAGTCCGCGGCCGACTGGCGCTCGGCTTCCACGAACAGCGCCCAGCCCGAACCCAGCCGGCGCAACGCGTTGTTTAGCCGTGCCGTCGTGGCGATCAATTCGCCCTGCGTGGCGCTGTCCAGATCAGGCCCGCGAAAGCGCGCCGTGCGCTGAAACGAGCCATCCTTGTTCAGCACCACGCCCGGCGCGATCAGCCCAGCCCAGGGAAGCCAGTCGGCCAGCAAGGCGGGCCGCTGGCGGTATTCGGCAAGGTTAAGCATGGCGGCGTCTCCTACACGTCCAGCAGCGGCTTGTGCTTGATGTGCCGGGCGAAGACCTGCATGAACTGCGGATCGACCCTCGCGCCCCACACGGCCAGCGAGTGACCGACGATCCAGAGCACTACGCCAGGAATCCAGAGTTGCAGGCCCAGCCCGACGGCAGCGGCTAGCGTGCCGTTGGCAATCGCCACCGTGCGCGGTGCGCCGCCCATCAAGAGCGGCTCGGTCAGCGAGCGATGTAGCGGCACCTCGAAGCCGGCCGCGAAGCTATCCGGGCCACTCATACGACAGCCCCGCCGGAGAAGCTGAAGAACGACAGGAAGAACGAGGACGCGGCGAACGCGATGCTCAAACCGAACACGATCTGGATCAGCTTGCGAAAGCCGCCCGACGTGTCGCCGAAGGCGAGCGCGAGGCCCGTGGCGATGATGATGATGACCGCGACGATGCGTGCCACCGGCCCCTGAATCGACTCCAGAATGGATTGCAGCGGGCCTTCCCAAGGCATCGAGGAACCAGCGGCCTGCGCGGTTCCTGCCAGGAACAGTAGCAGCGCGGCGAGCATCAGCCCTTGCGTCGCAGGGCGGGCCAGGCTGTGGAGCCGCGCGAAGCCGGACTGATTGAAATGCGGATTTACGGAAACACGGAAAGCATGGGCGTGCGTCATCATGAAAGTTCTCCAGAAAGGTCGAGGGATGGGGAAGTCGCCGCAGTGGGTGCGGCATCGGGAAGTGGCGAAAGCTCGGGAAACGGCGCTTCCAGCGCGTCCGCCAGTTGGTAGCCCACGCCGTCGAATCCGACGACGCGGGCGATGCTCTCGATGCGGCGCTTGCGCCCGCGTCCGGCGATGTGGATCACCACGTTGACCGCCTCGGCGATCAGCGCACGTGGCGGATTCACTGCCACTTCGAGAATCAGTTGTTCCAGGCGCAGTAGCGCACCCAGCGCGGAACCCGCATGGATCGTGGCGATGCCACCGGGATGGCCGGTGCCCCACACCTTGATGAGATCCAGTGCCTCAGCTCCGCGCACTTCGCCGACGACGACGCGATCCGGGCGCAGGCGCATGGACGAACGCACCAGCTCTGTCATGGACACCACGCCGGCGCGTGTGCGTAGCGGAACGTGGTCGCGGGCCGCGCATTGCAGTTCCACCGTGTCTTCGAGCACCAGCACGCGGTCGCCCGTGGCGGCTATTTCGGCGAGCAAGGCATTGGCGAGCGTGGTCTTGCCGCTGCTGGTGGCCCCGGCGATCAGGAGGTTCTGGCGCTCGCGCACGGCGCGAACCAGAAAGCCCGCCTGGGCGGCGGTCATCATTCCTTCCACGACGTACCGCTCCAGCGGAATCACGCCGATAGCGCGCTTGCGCAATGCGAAGGCTGGCCCCGGCGCGGCGGGCGGCAAGATGCCCTCGAAGCGTTCGCCGGTTTCGGGTAGCTCGGCGGAGAGCAGCGGCTGGCCACGATGTACTTCCGCGCCGACGTGGGCTGCGACGAGGCGGATGATTCGCTCGCCATCGGCCTCGGGCAGTTCCACGCCCATCGGCGCGCGGCCCGACGACAGGCGATCCACCCAAAGTGTGCGATCGGGGTTGAGCATGATTTCCACCACATCGGCGTCTTCCAGCGCGGAGGCGATCAGTGGACCCATTGCTGTGCGCAGCATCTGGATGCGCCGGTCGAGTGAGGCCGCAGCAGGCGAGCACGGCTCGGGGCTGATCTGCGGTGCAGTGCTCATGAAGCACGCTCCTGCTCTCGGACGGCTGCCCCGGTCTCCTCCATTCGCATCGGGTCGGGATGCAGTTCCTCCACCACGTCGCGCACCAGACTTCGCCCGCGCAGCAGGTGGCGACCAAGCTGCTCGGTGAACTGCTCGAAGCGCGCCTTGCCCTGGGCGCGGGCCGCGTCTTGATGCGCTTCAGGCACCGGGGTGCTTACCGTCAGGTAGTAGCGGATGAACAATGCCAGCGTCTCGATGGCAATGTTCTGGTCGCGCTCAATGCGCTCGGCCTGGCGGGATAGCCGATCAAGGCGCTTAGCGATGGCCGCCTCCCGCTGGTCGGCGGCATCGGGCGAAAGCCATGATGCGAGTGCTGCCGCGACTATGGACGACTTGGACACGCCTTTCATGGCGGCCAGTTCGTCAAGCCGCCTTGCATGCTCGGGCTGGATAAAGAGATTCAGGCGGTAGTGACTCATAGCTCGATTCCGTCGTTAGGGTCGAGGGACACCAGCCGAGCCGAGCGCTGCATGGCCGGATCAAGCTGGCGAGGAAGGGGAAGTGGCGAGTCGTCGTCGTCATCGAACAGGCCGAGGTCGGTGGTGCTCATTGCCAGTTCGGGGTCGTATGCGACGGTTTCGTGAAGCTCTGGTTGGCGGCGTGGACCACCGTCGTCGGCCGATGCGCTGAAGCCTTCGGCGGCGTCGGCCGCTGGCGCGGCGGGTACAGCGGGCATTGGCAGGCCGCTCCAGTCGTCCGGGCGCAGTGGCGGCGTGTCGGCGTATCGGCCGTCCGCCAACACGGGCGGCGGCAGCACGCGTTGCTTGAAATTGGTGTCGTCGTAGTAGCGCAGCTTCGTAGCCTTGATCGGGGCCACGCTGGACACCATCACTACCGCCTTGTCAGGCGGAAGTTGCATCACTTCGCCAGGCGTCAGCAGCGGACGAGCCGTTTCCTGGCGGGACACCATCAGGTGCCCCAACCACGGCGCGAGCCGATGGCCTGCATAGTTGCGCTGCGCGCGCAGCTCGGTCGCGGTGCCCAGCGTCTCGGAAATGCGCTTGGCCGTGCGCTCATCGTTCGTGGCGAACGTCACGCGCACATGACAGTTGTCGAGGATCGAATGGTTCTGGCCGTAGGCTTTGTCGATCTGGTTGAGCGACTGCGCGATGAGGAAGCTGCGGATGCCGTAGCCCGCCATGAAGGCCAAGGCCGTCTCGAAGAAGTCGAGCCGGCCCAGGGCCGGAAACTCATCGAGCATCAGCAGCAGCTTGTGGCGGCGCTCGATGCCGTCGCTGCCGTCCAGTGATTCGGTAAGCCGTCGTCCGATCTGATTTAGGATCAAGCGGATCAGCGGCTTGGTGCGGCTGATGTCCGAAGGCGGCACCACCAAGTACAGCGACACGGGGTGCTCGGCGGAAATGAGGTCAGCAATGCGCCAATCACAGCGCGAGGTAACTTCGGCCACCGTGGGGTCGCGGTACAGGCCGAGAAACGACATAGCCGTGGACAGCACACCCGAGCGTTCGTTGTCCGACTTGTTGAGTACTTCGCGTGCCGCAGAGGCCACCACCGGATGCGGACCAGCGCCCAGGTGGGGCGTGGTCATCATCCGGTGCAAGGTCAGCTCGAAGGGGCTGGCCGGATCGGAGAGGAAGTTGGCGACACCGCGCAGCGTCTTGTCTTCGCCCGCGTAGAGCACATGCAGGATGGCCCCGACCAGCAGCGCGTGCGAAGTCTTCTCCCAGTGGTTGCGCTTCTCAAGCGCGCCTTCTGGATCTACCAGAATGTCGGCTATGTTCTGTACATCACGGACTTCATGTGCGCCGCGCCGAACCTCTAGCAGCGGGTTGTAGGCCGCCGACTTCGCATCAGTCGGGTTGAACAGCAGGCAGTGTGAATAGCGTGAGCGCCAACCTGCTGTGATCTGCCAGTTCTCGCCCTTGATGTCGTGGACCACGGCTGATGCAGGCCAAGAAAGCAGCGTCGGCACCACTAGGCCGACGCCTTTGCCTGAGCGCGTAGGCGCGAATGTCAGGATGTGTTCCGGGCCTTCATGCCGAAGGTACTTGCCATCGTGCTGACCGAGGAACACGCCGATCGGCTGCGTAAGGCCGGCTTTGCGAATGTCCTCCGTACTTGCCCATCGTGCCGAGCCATAGGTCGTGACTAGGCGTGATTGACGAGAGCGCCAGATCGACATGCAGACCGCGACCACCACCGCCAGCAAGCCACTGCCACCCGCTATGGCTCCGCCCGTGTCGAAAACGCGTGGCGCGTAGGCATCGAAGAAGAACCACCACTCAAACAGCTTCCACGGGAGGTAGACCGGTGTGCCGAGGAAATCAAACCAGGGGGTGCCAAGGCGTACCTGATAGCCGAGGGCTGCTGCAGTCCATTGCGTGGCGCCCCACACACCGGCGATCACGATGCCGAATACCACGGCTATCTGACCGAACAGCACATTCGTACCTTGCATAGCCCCGCCTCCAATCTCTCCTACGCTGATTCCCTTGGGAAACGCGGCTTAGAAACGTGCCGCAGGCGTCAGGATCGGTGCTGGCTTAGTGCCGGTCAAAGACCGTTTGGGGCAGAAAGGTCGAGAAGAAAGAATGAATTCGCGCTGTGTCCAGCCAGGGAATGACTCCGCAATCACAGGCGAACATCAGCGTGCCGAACAGAAAGTTCAGGCAGACTAGCGAATTGCTGAAATTCAGAACTTGGGGGATTCTTTAGGCGGTGTGTATGGTGTTTTTCCGTCACCGTAGAACCGCTTACGTGTTGCCTCCGCAACCCGGTCGCAAAGCAGGTCGCCCAAACTAGGCCGATCCGTCTTGCATTGCTGGCGCAACTGCTTGAGCTGCTCCGGGTCTGCCGCCAGCTCTTCTACGGTCGGGGTTTTCTTTTCTGCACTAGTGGCTTTATGCGGTTTCTCGGATTGGCCGCATGCGACTAGCAGTACAGCGATGAGCGGGATGGCGAGTTTCATGGCATCAATTCCTCCGGAAGATCGGGATTTCGGCTCTTTGTTGACCTAGGAAACTCTGGGAATTCGATGGCCTGTACGCGCTGGATGAAGCGTGCAAGCTCGTCAAACGGATCGCCTTCAAGTCGGAGCAGATAGGTCGTCAAAGGGGGTACGCGTGTCGAAAGCGGCCTCGCCACGACTCCTGGCTCTCGGGAGGCTGCAATTTGTGCAGCCCCTGTAATTCCGAGCGCAAAACCAGCGGATACCAACGCCATCATCAGGTCGAAAGTGGTAACCCGCTCGGCAATTAGAGGCTGCATTTCAGCCCGACTAAGTACTCGCTCAATGTGCTTGGCGTGGCCCTCGCATACTTGAGGATCGGACAGCACTAGCGGGTAGCGCAGCAGTTCATCCAGTGGAATGCGTTTGAGAGCCAGCAACGGATGCCGAGCTGGCAGCGCAACCATAAGCGCGTCAGTCCACGCGGGAAGTGCGACGATTCCATCCCCGACTTCGTCGGACTGTGCAAAACCGACGTCATACAGGTCGTCGTGAAGCCCTTTGATTTGTTGGGACAGTGGCACCTCGAAGAAGCGAATCTCGACCTCGGGCTCCTCCTCGCGACACAATGCCAATAGTGCTGGCAAGCGCAATAGTGTTGTGCAGTCTGACAAGGCGACGCGGAGTTGCCCATGAAAGCCATTCTTTGCCGCTTTCACGCAGTCCCGCGCCTGTTGCAAGGATGCAAACACCCGAGGAGCGTGCTCCATGAGCATCAACCCCGCTCGTGTCAATCTCGTGCTTCGTGTATTTCGAACAAATAGCTGCGCCCCTAGTTCCTCTTCGAGTTCTTTGATCGTGCGAGACAGCGGGGACTGCTCAATATGTAGTTTCGCAGCGGCGCGAGCGAAGTGGAGTTCCTCGGCGAGCGCCATAAAACAACGTAGATGTCGGATTTCCATGCGCCCCTGCCAATCGTTAATCTATTCAGTATTCAAGATGCGCTGCCTTGCTGCGTTCTTCCAACTCAAGGAGTCAGGGTGAAGACTGCAAATTCACATGCTCTGGCGAACCAGAAAGCGCCTTAGCGAGAACACCCCATTGCACTGCTGCTTCGGCGCGAGCACGGACCAGAGCCGCTCGCTGAGACAAGGTGCCACGCTCCGCTTCTGCGACAACGGTCGCGTCCACCTGTCCCGCTTCAAATAGGCGTCGGCTGCGGTCAAGGAGTCGATCAGCGACGGCAAGACCATCGACCTGATGCTGCAGGGAGGTCCGCTGGGTCTGCCAGCCCAGATAAGCGTTCTCCACATCCTGAAGTGCGAGCAACACCGTGCGGTCCAGGTCAGCTTGTGCGCCGCGACTGCGTGCGGAGCCCTCGTCGATTCCCGCTTGTATTGCGCCACCGTCAAGAATCGGGAGCGTCACACCCAAGCCCAAAGAGAAAATGTTCCCCGCCACACGGGTTCCGTTGTTCTCGAAGCGTTGGCGACCACCACTCAAATCGAGCACAAGTTTGGGGAACCGCTCGCCTTCTGCAGCGTTCCATCGCGCCGTCGCCGCCGCAAGGCGCGCCTGCGCGGCTCGGACGTCGGGGCGCTGCTGCAGCAACTCGCCAGGCACGCTTCGGGGAGTCCAATCGGGCATGGTGAGAGAGGCAAGCGCAGGACCGCTGCCAAGCGCCCCCGGAATCCGGCCAACGAGCACATCCAAGGCATGCGTTGCTTCGCCGCGTACGCGTCGCAACTGCTCTTGCTCCACCCGGAGGGCGATGACCTCGGAACGCGTGCGTTCAATGTCAAAGCCCGTAGCTTGACCTGCCTTGAACTTCTGCTCTGTCAGACGCTCAAGGCGCTCGGCGACTTGAAGTCGCTCTTTTGCCAGATCTTCCAGCTCTGCCGCCTGCCGCTGCTGCAGTGCAGCGGACACTGTCTCAAAGGCGATCTGCCAACGTGTCGCGAACCAGTTCTGTTCGACAGCAACTGCGTCCATCCGTGCGCCATCAGCGGCATGCGAGAGGCGGCCCGCTAGATCAACTTCCCATGAAGCCGACAGCGGAAGCCTGGCATCGCTGCTGATGGTCGGTGCCAAAGAAAAGTCGCGCGCGCGCGTTGCTTGGGGCGTGAGCGCCAAGCTAGGGAACATTGAAGCGCGTGTACGTCGGGTGATCGCCACAGCTTCATCAATCCGCGCTCTTGCAATAGCGAGATCGGTGTTGTGCTCCAGCGCGTTGCGCACCAGCGCGTCAATCAGCGGATCACCGTACGCCGTCCACCACTCGGCCGGGAGTGCTTGTGCTGGCACCTGCTGCACAGCCAGACCCGCTTCGTTCATGAATTTGGCCGGAACCTCAACGCGTGATGTCTCCACCCTGTGAGGCGAGTGGCTGCACGCGGCGAGAAGCGTGATCGATAGGAATGCAACAGCAGTAAGGCCGCGGCGGGCGTAGGGATCGGACATGTTGAGCCACTAGGTTGTGAATTGAGGAGGCCGTCTTGACGGGCATAGTTCATGGCGTGTACTATACAGTCCAGACGATTCAAAAATCAAGCATCTTTGGAGTTTCACCATGGCAACTCGTATGAAATCAAGCCCAGAGGAGTCGCATTCGGCGGACAACGGCGCTGAAGCCCCCTCCATCTCTAAGAAAGCGCAACAAACACGGGAGCGCATCCTTCAAGCTGCGCGTGACGTAGTCATGGAGGGAGGTGCCGGGCACCTAACGCTTGACGCGGTCGTTGCACGGGCAGGAATGAGCAAAGGTGCGTTCCTGTACCACTTCAAGACCAAGCGCGATCTGCTCCTCACGATGATTGATGACCAGGTCTCGGCGTTTGATGGCGGGCAGGAAGAGCGAGAGCTGCCATTCGTCGGCGATCCAGACCCTTGGCTATCCAGCCAGGTCTCGGCTATGCCTGACGGCGGGATGCAAAAGATGAGCGCTGCATTGCTGGCGGCCGTGGCTGAAGACCCCACGCTGCTTGAGCCTGTGCGCGGCTGGTACCGCAGGCAGTACGAGAACGCGAGCAAATCTCCACGCGGCACCGATATCGCCGGAATCGTTCTATTTGCCTTGGACGGAGTCTTCCTCGCCGAAATGATGGGTTTTCCGACGTTTGCTGCCGAAGACCTTTCTCGACTCATGCACACCCTCCAGGCGCTCGCCCGCGGCGAACTGGAACTCACCCCTATTGATAAACGCTGATGAAAGGCCTTCCCGTGTCTTGCACTCCCTTTAAATCCCAGTCCTGGCAAATGCAGAAAGTCGGCCTCGCGTTTGTTCTGCTCGCATCGCTTGCCGGCTGTGGTAGTCAGAAGGAGCCTGCTTCCGATCCACCGCGAGCGGTCAAGCTGCTCACGGTGGGGGATGTAGGTTCTGTGGCCAATCGCATTGAATTGAGTGGTCTAGCTCGCTCCAGTGAGCGGAGTACCTTGGGGTTCGAGACTGGCGGGCGTATCAGCAAGCTTCATGTGGACGTGGGAGATCGCTTCTCTCGCGGACAGCTTCTGGCTGAGTTGGATGTTCAGCCCGAGCAACTCCGCCTAGAACAGGCTCGGGCGACACTCGCTGCTGCGGAAGCCGCATTGGCAGACAGAATCGTTCAAACAACGCAGCAACGGGGGCTGCTTGAGGGCAACGTGATATCCCCCGCGGCATTCGAGAGTGTGAAAGCACAGTTGGTTGCTGCTGAAAGCCAGGTACGCAATGCAAAGGCCACATTGGGCCTCGCCGAGCGTGCGAGACGGGGTACCGCCATTCATGCGCCATTTGACGGCGTCGTCGCGGAGAAGCTCGCTCTGCCTTTCACTGATATTGCAGCCGGAGCGCCCGTGCTTCAAGTGGATGGACTGCGCAGCGGCGTAGAAGTCCTTGCGACTGCATCGACGACCCAAGCAGTGCACATCAAAGTTGGGCAAGTCGCAGAACTGCGTCTGAGCGAGTCAGCAAGTCCCGTTCGTGCTTCGGTACAACGCATTGGCTTGCGTGCAGAAAATGGCTCACTTTTGCCTGTCGTGCTAGTTCCTCAAGATGCCACTCAGGCGCGCAGTCTTCGACCCGGGTCAGCCGTTCAAGTATTGCTGAAGGCGCCGGAAGCGAAGGATGCCTCACCAGACCGCCTGATGCTTCCCTATTCGGCACTGGTGCTCAGTGAGAAAGCGGGACAAGCCGCAGTGTTTGTGTATGACGTGACGGGGAAGAAGGTGCACCGCAGGGAAGTGCAGTTCCAGAGCGAGCCAGGCGGCGACAACGTTCGCGTCGTGGGTGGCCTGAAGCGGGGCGAGATGGTGGTCGCGGCTGGCGCGGGCTGGCTGACGAACGGACAACAAGTCACTCCACTCAAAGCCACGACTCAATTGGCCGGACGCTGACGCGCTATAGGAAGACGTCGCTATGAAGATCACAGAAATGGCGCTGCGCGCCAGCAGACTCACCTACCTTGCCGCGGTCATCATTCTTGTTGCCGGCATTGCCACGTTCCTCAATTTCCCTTCGCAGGAAGAGCCATCGGTCACGATTCGAGATGCGGTTGTCGCCGTTCTGAACCCTGGCATGCCGGCTGAACGCGTCGAACAATTGATTGCGCGCCCGATTGAAGAGCGCTTGCGGGAGCTGGCCGAGGTCAAGCGCGTAACCACGACCGTTCGCGCGGGCGGGGCCGTCATACAAGTCACGATCTGGGAGCGGTACACCGACCTAGCCCCCATTTGGCAGCGCGTGCGTGCAAAGGTTGCCGATGCTCAACCGATGCTCCCCCAGGGAACGTTGGGGCCGTTTGTCAACGACGACTTTGGCCGTGTTGCCGTGGCGTCCATTGCTGTGACTGCTCCAGGCTACTCCATGAGCGAGATGCGGGTTTCGCTGAAAGAGATGCGCGACCGCCTGTACGCGCTTCCTGGCGTTGATCGCATCAGCTTCTATGGTCTGCAGGAAGAGCGCGTCTATCTTGAATTTGACCGGCCCAAGCTAGCCCAGCTTGGATTGACCCCTCAAGGGGTGATCGATCAACTCGTTAAACAAAACGTCGTTCTTTCAGGCGGGCAAATCGCCATCGGCGGCATCAACGCTTCGCTGGCCGTTAGTGGAGAGGTTCGCGACGCTGCATCGCTGCGCGCATTGCCGATCATGATGGCGCAAGCTCAGGGTGTGCGCGGTGCTTCTCCTGCTCCTTCAATTTCACTGGGAGAACTTGCGCAGGTGCAGGTTCAACCTGCAGATCCACCTGAGTCCGCCGCAATCTATAAGGGCCAGCCTGCCGTGGTGATGGCAGTGTCCATGACTTCGGGCCAGAACGTGGAGCAATTCGGCGCGGCCCTCAAATCCCGCGTGGCCGAGCTTGAGAAACTTCTACCCGCAGGTTTCGAGCTGTCCTATGTGACATTCCAGGCGGACATCGTTAAGCACGAGATGGGCAAGATGAACCATGTGATGATCGAAACGATCGTCATCGTGCTTGGCGTCGTCGTCCTATTCCTGGGCTGGCGCACAGGAATCATCGTCGGCATGATCGTACCGCTGACCATTCTGGGGGCGCTGATTGTGATGCGCGCGTTGAACATCGAACTGCAGAGCGTTTCGATGGCCGCCATCATCATCGCGCTGGGTCTTTTGGTAGACAACGGCATCGTGATTGCCGAAGACATTGAACGGCGCCTGGCTGCTGGGGAAGACCGCAAACAGGCTTGTCTCGAAGCTGGCCGCACGCTTGCACTGCCACTGCTGACGTCCTCCTTGGTCATCGTCATCGCTTTTTCACCGTTCTTTTTTGGACAGAGTGCGACGAGTGAATATCTGCGCTCTCTGGTCATCGTCCTTGCGCTCACCTTGCTCGGATCTTGGCTGCTCTGCCTGACCGTCACACCTCTGCTGTGCTACCACTTCGCCAAAGTGCACCATCAGCCAGCAGACGACGCGCAGACCTACAACACACGCTTCTATCGCGGCTATCGCAAGGTGCTTGAGTGGGTACTCGGCCACAAGGCGATCTACGTCGGTGTGATGACGGGCGCATTGGCCGTCGCTCTGTACGGATTTACGACACTGCCATACGACTTCTTGCCGAAGTCCGACCGTGTGCAATTCCAGATACCTGTTCAACTCGCACCAGGAACGGATTCACGCCTCACGCTTGCGAAAGTGAAGGAGGTCAGTGGCTGGCTCGGCGATCAAGAAATCAACCCCGAAATTACGGATCACATTGGCTACGTGGCTGACGGTGGACCGCGCTTCATCCTCGGATTGAATCCACCGTTGCCAGCATCGAACATTGCGTACTTCGTCGTGACGGTCAAGACAGGCACCAACATTGATGCGGTGATTGCCCGGACGCGGGCTTATTTCGCCCAGCATCATGGAGAGGTACGCGCAGAGCCTCAGCGGTTCTCGTTAGGTACTACCGAAGCTGGCACAGCCGTCTACCGGGTCAGCGGGCCGGATCATGAGGTGCTCATGAATGCAGCGGCAAAGATCGAGTCCGCACTTCGGGATTTGCCTGGAACTGCCAACATCAAGAACAACTGGGACACTCGTGTCGGCCGTCTCGATGTTCGAGTCGATCAAGACCGTGCGCGACGTGCTGGCGTTACCACCGACGACATCGCCGCCTGGCTTGGCACCCGTTACATCGGCCAGTCGATCTCGGTGATCCGCGATGGTGATACCAGCGTGCCAATCGTGATGCGTGGGACGTCCAGTGATCGGCGCAGTACTGCAGACGTAGGTGCGACGACCATCTATCCTGCGTCGGGTGGACAACCCGTTTCTCTTGCTCAAGTGGCCGATGTCACGCTGTCCAGCGAGCCGTCCGTTATTCAACGCCGCAATCTCATTCGTACGGTTACGGTTCAGGGGCAGAACACGGCATACACCGCGCAAGAGATCGTGGATCATCTCGCACCTAGGATCGCTGCAATCGAACTACCTGCAGGCTATGCCATAGAGCTTGGTGGAGAAATTGAAGAATCAGCTGAATCGAATGCTTCGCTTTCGCACTACATGCCGTTTGCTCTTCTGGCGATGCTGCTGCTGTTCATCTGGCAGTTCAACTCGTTCCGCAAGCTGATCGTCATCCTAGCAACCATTCCGTTCACGTTGATTGGTGTCGTGATTGCATTGAAGGCGACAGGGACGCCTTTCAGCTTCATGGCGACCTTTGGTGTGCTCGCGCTTTTTGGAATCATCGTCAACAACGCTGTTCTGCTGCTCGAACGCATTGAACAGGGCCTCGCGGAAGGGCTCGCGCGGCATGAGGCCCTGGTGGGGGCGGCGATGCAGCGGCTGCGTCCGATCGTGATGACGAAGGTGACCTGTATCGCCGGTCTGGTGCCACTGATGTTGTTTGCAGGTCCGCTGTGGAAGGGCATGGCCATCGCCATGATTGGTGGCTTAGCGCTTGGCACTCTCGTGACGCTGGGATTGATCCCGCTGCTCTACGAAGTGCTGTTTGGGATGAAGTGGCCCGGCAGAAAGCAGCGTCAAGAAGCGACGCGACATCCGACGCAGCCGATTTAAACCATCTGATCAACGTGTTAGGCCCCGTCATGTCCCGTAGCTGGGGCAACGCAGGGGGCTGATTCAGCGTTATTGGAAAGACTCTAGGAATAAAACTAACTGTCGCCAACCTGCCGATTTTGTCGATGGTTGGATGGCTAAGTTTTTCTGAATAGATTTGGAGAAATACATGAACCCGCTGATGTGGAATCCATGGCTAGTGCTTCTGCTTGCTGGACTTTTCGAAATAGGTTGGCCACTCGGCCTCAAGCTGGGTGCAATCAATGTGGCGATGCGCTACGTGGGGCCGGCCATTGCGGTTGCCTGTATGGCAGCCAGTGGATTTTTCCTATGGCTATCACTCAAGCATATTCCCATGGGAACAGCCTATGCGGTCTGGACCGGCATCGGTTCACTAGGTGCATTTCTTGTGGGTGTGTATGTGTTCGGTGACACGGCTTCCTTGATACGTTGGGCCGGCATTGCGCTTGTTGTCTCCGGAATTGTCTGTTTGAAAATGGGATAAGCGAAACTTTCTATGAATACCTCTATTTCACCGGCCCGGCTCCTTCTGGTGCTAAGCCTTGCTGCGACCTTGTCTGGCTGTGCATCAAACGGAATGACGAGATCTGCGTTTCTTGGTAATTACGATGCATTGGAAAAAACGAAGTACGAGAACGTTTTACTCTTTAAAGCGCCTGGCTTTGAGCCCCGTCATTACCGGGAAATAGTAGTCGAGGGTGCTCAGATAGTGACGGGAACTGGACGCATTGATGGTCTTGACTCGGAGCAAGTGCGTGAGCTTCTCGATCATGTCAACAGTGAACTGCGACACCTCCAAACCAAGTCCGAAGCTCCCTCCTCGTCAGGCCGCATACGTGTGCGTGTGGCAATTACGACCATTGAGACACCTAATCGAGCAGTCAATACCCTAACGACGTTGCTTGTTGGGCCAGTGACAACCGGCGGAGCCAGTTTGGAGTTCGAGGCAGTAGATGAACAAACAGGTCGTCGAGTTGCTGCTGCTAGCTGCTTCGGGCACGGCAACGCTCTCGCTGATTTCAAAGGGTCCTATACACTGCTCGGACATGCAAAGTCTGCAATCTCCACCTGCCTTGAACAGATCAATAGCGCTTGGAGAAGTGCTGACTCGTGAATAGCATTTATTCCATACCTGCGCGCGCCACAAGCAAAGTGCGAGAAACCCCATTAAGAGGGTTGGTGGGGTGCCTTTCTTGGATCGCCAGCATCATTCTGAATTCGCTCGGTTCCACCGCAAAATTGCCGTGGCCTTTCGTTCTTTTCTATTCGAGAGGTTGCGCGATGCTATTTGCGGGGGTAAAGCGACTGGAGGCGTGTAGATCCACGCGGTTGGGTTTGGCCTGCGCGATGGCGATGGTAGTTCTGACAGGGTGCTCCACCTACCGTCCTTGGATCAACCCACCACTTTCCGAGGCCACCTTAGTGGCTTCCGCCGAGGGCGACCAACGCATCCGGCCGCCAGAGGTCAACCAACCGGTCGTTGTCGCGGTAACACTGTCAGGTGGAGGCGCGCGGGCGGCGGCCTTTGGCCTGGGCGTGCTGCGCGAACTCAAGGCCACACGCTTCGCTCTAGAGGGCCAGGAGACAACTCTGCTGGACCAGGTGTCTTTGGTCAGCGGCGTGTCGGGGGGCAGCATCCTTGCCGCGCATTTCGCGGCATTCGGCGATGCCACGCTGACTCGTTTCGAACCGGATTTTCTGCTTGTACCCTTTGAGGCGCGACTCGTACGTGAAGCTCTCTGGCCTGCGCGTCTCTATCGACTAACTTCACCTTGGTTTGGACGCAGCCAGATCTTGGCTCAACGCCTGGACGAACTTTTCGAAGGTCGCACCTTTGGTGACGTGCGTCGACGACCGGGCGCGCCCGATCTGATGATCACGGCAACCGACCTCACTACCGGTGCCCCTTTCGATTTCACTACCGAGCAGTTCCGGCTAATCTGTTCCGACCTCGATGCCACGCCGCTGTCTTTCGCGGTGGCGGCCTCGTCGGCAGTGCCGCTGCTGCTGTCGCCCGTAACGGTACGAAACAACGCGAATACTTGTCCGCCGCCTCTTCGATCTTTGCCTATCCGTGGGCAAGATTTCAGATCACGCATCCTGCAAAGCAGCATAGACAGCTACCGCAATGCGCAGGATCGGCCCTTTATCCACCTCGTAGACGGTGGTGTCTCCGACAACCTCGGCGTACGTCTGATGCTAGACCGGCTAGTAGCCTCGGGCTCAATGAGCGCCAACTTCTCGGACGTCAAGCCCGGAAGCCTGCGCCGACTCGTGTTGGTGACTGTGAACTCCGAACGCGGCCTGAGCGAGCGCGTGGACAGTAGCGACCGAGTCCCCAGTACGACGCAAGTACTTGAGTCGCTGATCTTCGGTGCAGGCGCTCGCGAGACCCAGGTGACGCTGGCCATGCTTAACGACGACCTGCAGCACTGGCGTTCCGAGATTGCTCGCACCCGTGGCCAAGCGGACAGCCCCTTTGCAGCTGACGCAGAAATCCATGTAGTAAGCGTAAGTCTGAACGACGTGCCGGACGACAAGATCCGGCACTCGCTGCTACGCGTGCCCACAGCCTTCACAATCGAGGCCAAGGATGTCTTGGACCTGCAAACTGCGGGAAGCGAAGCACTGAGGCAATCCGAGGAGTTTCTGGCGCTGATTGAATCTTTAAAAAGAATCTCGACGGGCAAGCAGACAGTGCCTAGGACTCAGCTCCCCTTGATATTTAAGTGATACCGATACCGGGCTTTCGTCCGAGTTCCCAAGAGGCACTTCCGCCGATAACCTTGGCGGCAAGCTGTTGCCCCAGCCGCGGCTCAATCACCGGCCGCCACGGCACTAGGCTGAACCCCATGCCGTCATCGAGCATCGCGTAGCGCCCGCTGGAGAGCATGACGGAGCGCCGGTAAATGCCGGCGACGCGCTGGCCGTCTGTGACAGAGCGATGTTCCAGGCCGGTTTCCGCCGCAATGTCCTTGGCGGCTTGTGCCAGTTCCCGACTGCGCAGCGTGCCCAGCAGATTCCGGGCAAGGATCACGCGCTGCCCGCGCCGCTCGGCTAGCCCTTGTTCGGCCAGGAAGTTGGCGCGCTGCTGCATAGCCTGCTTGGCGTCGCCGCCAAAGCCCAGTTCGCCCAGCCCACGACCGCCGCCGATCAATTGTTGGTCGAGCCAAGTCGCGCCGATCACGCGCACCTGCCGCTCGATGGGCAGATGCGTTTTCAGCTCCACGGACACACCGCCCAGCCGTTGCGCGTCGTACTGACGGCCACGCTCGGCCATGTCGTCCGGCACCTTCCATAGCCCTTCGGCCACGCGCTCCACGACGCCGGCCCGGCGCAGGGCTTCCAGCCGCCGGACGTGGGCGGCGACAACTTCCTGCGGGTCGCGTCCGGGTACTGCCCGGCCTTGCTCGATCGCCAGGTGATGATCGGCGCGGTACAGGCCATCGCTCGCCAGCGCGGCGATGTTCTTGTCGGCGGCGCGCACGTCGGCCGAACCCTTCACTTCCACCACCGCGCCCGTGGGGTAGTTCGCCAGCTCGTCGCGGGCGTTCAGCGTGACGTAGTGGGCCTTGCCATCCGTGCCGTCGATGACCAGATAGCCCCGGTCGTGCAGCTCGTCGGCCAAGCCCTTGGCGGCCACGCGGCCGAGGATGGTTCGGCCGTCGTCGCCTGGCTCGAACACCGCCAGCTCGCGCGGCTCGCCGCGCATGGCGCGCTGCATGGTGCGGATGATGTCGCCGCGCTCGCCCAGTGCACGCAACGTCTTCTCCGCGTCTGTATGGACGGCCCAGGTGCCGGGCTGCACCTCGTCGGCCAGGCCCAGGCGCTGCAAGCGTTGCAGCCGGCCGATCAGCAGCAGGCGCTGGCGTTGTAAGTCCGGCTCATTGAAGCGTTCGATTCGCACCCTGCTATCCTCGCCGGCCTCGCGTTGCAGCGTGCGATCGAGGCTCGTCCATCGCTCCTGTTCGACCTCGCGCCCCAAGGTCTGGTGGATCTCCAGTTCGGTGCGCGGCCCCAGCCATTCGGTCGCCAGTTCGGCGGCCCGATGGCGAAAGCCGTGTGCGATGTAGTCGCCCGCGATGATGAGGTCTTTGCCGGTGTCGTCGCGCCCGCGCACGATCAAGTGGGTATGCGGGTTGTCGGTGTTCCAGTGATCGACCGCGACCCAATCCAGCCGTGTGCCCAGGTCGGCTTCCATGCGGTTCACCAGATGGCGGGTGTAGGTGCGCAGGTCGTCCAGCTCCACGCCGTCTTCGGGGGACACGATGAAGCGGAAATGGTGGCGGTCATCGGCGCAGCGTTCCTTGAAGGCGTCCAGGTCGGCTTCGTCGGACTGCGGTCCGTAGGCCTGGCCAGGTTCGCCATCGCGGCCCGCGCCGTCGCGCTCGACGTACCGCAGGTGTTTGGCGAGCGACTGCGGGCTGGCCCGCTGGTGATTGACCAGCAAGGTCTTGATGGTCACGCGCCGCGACATGGGCGTTAGCTTCGCCCCGGCGAAGCGCGCTGCCGTGTGGCCGCGCCCGAGCCGAGAGCCGGGGCGCTGGCCGGTGCCTGCGGCCCCAGGACGGCGCACCGCCGACTTGCCGCTGCTGGCTTTGCCAGCCTGCTTGAGCACCTTGGAAACGAAGCTCTGCCCCTGGCCCTTGCCCCGGTTCTTCGGGGCGCTGGGGCGCACCCGGAAATCGTCGTCGCGGCGGTCGGTCATCGCCATTCTCCCGGCAAGCTCAGGCGTGTCCTGTCGTGCGAAGCACGCGGGCATGCCTGCATTGGCGCGACCCTCGCGCCGAACGCGGCACGGCGGCAAAGCCGCTCCGTGCTGTGTTCCCCCCATGTGCAGACAGGCTTTCGACGCGGCCCAGTGCCGCGTCCTTTTGTCTTGCCTTCCGCCTTTGCCCTTCGCTGTCGCTCCAGGCACCGGCGGCCCGGCGGCGCTGCTGCGTGAGCAGCCAGCGCGCCGGCGAACGCGCCAATGGCCGCAGGCCGGGCGCGTTCGAGGCAAGACGCCTGCACGTTGGACGGCTGCGCCGGATGCTGCGCGACGTGCGGTGCGAATGCACCAGCACGGCAACCGCGACGACACGGCAGCAGCAGCGAGAACGACATGCCCGATGGCACGCCGGAGCGTAGCGAATCGGCGGCCATCATGGGCGTATCTCCAGCCACACCGGATGCGCAATGCCGATCACGGCGGATGCGCTGACCGGGCCGAAGTAACGGCTGTCGAACGATGCTGGATTGGTCACGCTCAACAGGAACAGCTCGCCCGGTTCGAGGCGGCGGCAAAGTTGCAGGGACGGCAGCGCCCGGCCCAGCCGGTCGGCAGGCAGCACGGCGGCGGAAGGCACGCCGTCGATGCGTACCTGACCGGCGACGATGCAGACGTGTTGCGGCGCGACCGCGCCCACACGTTTGAGCAGCGGAACGCGCGTCGGCAGATAGCCGCGCTGCGCAGCGAGCGCGGCGGCCGTGGCCGAAAGCGGCACCAGCACGATGTTGTCCACGGACAACGGGCGTGGCAATGAGGCGGTGCGCGGGTCGAACGGGTCAATGCGATACCAACCGACCGCCACGCTGTCGGACGGGTTGTAGGTCAGACGCGGCAGCGGCGACACGAAAGCCGCCCAGGTCAGCGCAGCGAAGCCGATGGCGGCCAGTGTCGCCAGCACGATGCGAGCGCGCAGGCGTGAGCGAGGACGCGGTGGTACGGCGGGCGCGTTGGCCGTGGTGGTCGGGGCCGTCATGGCAGCACCTTCCCGGCCAGCCAGGCGGTATGCCGCTCGGCGTTGTATTCGGGCAGCGCAAGGCGAGCCGCAAGACGGTTGCCCAGCGTGCACCAGTACGCGGGCGACACGTCGATGGCGGCGATGCCCAGCGCCTCGATGCCGTCGATACGTTCCAGCACGGCGCGCACGTTGGCATCGCCTTCGGCGTGCAGCAGCAAGCGTGCACCCGGCTGCACGCCGGGGATGCGCTGCGCCGCGTCCAGCGGTGTGCAAGCCTGCATCACCATGAGTTGCCAGCGGATCGTGCCGTAGTCGTTGGCCTGCCAGCGGATGCGGCAGAACATCGCGCTCGGCAGGAACACCGCGCAGCGCCGCCAGTCGTCCAGGCGCAGCGTGCGTGCGGGTTCGCCGAAGCGCAGGTAGAGCTTGAAGCGGTGTTCGAGATAGGCCAACGAAACGCGCGTCAGCGGCACGTTGCCGGCCTGTCCGGCGAGTGCTACGGGATGCAGCGGCAGCGCAGCCGGTGCCGCGTTCGCGGCAGGCAAAGCGGATGCGGTCATGGTGTGTTCTCCGGTGGAAACTCCCGCTCCAGCAGACCGCGCAGCAGGTCGGCCACGGTCACGCCTCGCGTGAAGGCCAACACCTTGATGCGCGCCCGCATGGCGGGCGTGATGTCGAGGGTCAGGCGCGCGGTGTAGAGGTCGCCTTTGCCCAGCGCGTCGGCATCGCCCTGACGAATCCACGCCTCGGCGTGCGGATTCGCGGGCGGACGCGCGCCGATGCCGACGCGCTTGCCCGTGCGTTTGCTGTTGGGTGGCTGCTGCGCTGTCATGTCGGCCACCGCAGCAGTTCGTCCACCAGGGCGGTGATCTCGCGGGCGGCGGCACTGTCGGGCGCTGTCTCGCGTGCGAGCCGGCCAGCGGCCACGCTGTCGGCGAACACGATGCGCTGATGCACTTCCGAACGCAGCGCGGGCAGCGGCTGTTCAGCCAGCGATTGCCGCGCTTCGCGCCAGGGCGGCGATGCGCGGCGGGCCGTCGATGATGACGTGATCGGCCCGCCTGGCGAGTTCTGGCGCTTCCTGATGCAGCGTTTCGCGGGCTAGGCCCACGGCGCTGAACAGCCGTGGCAAGCCTTGCTGACTTCTGCGCTGTGTCCAGTCCAGAGATGAACCCTGCGGGTCGGCATCGAGCAGGACGACATGCTGGCCGTGTAGCGCCAGCTCGCCGGCGATGTGTGTGGCAAGCGTGGTCTTGCCGACGCCGCCTTTCTGGTTGAGCAGCGCGACGATCATGGCGTGGCCCTCCAGACTGGAAAGCCAAGCTTTGCCTGCCGTGCAAAACGCTGTTCGCCGTGCCGTTTCGCGGTTGTCCACCGAAACGGCGCGCTTCTACTACAAGTTATGTATTTCTTGTTAGGGAAGTTAGAGGGGCCGCAAACCCGCGCCGTTATTGGCTTCCCGGCGTTTTCGTACTCCTGATAGCACGATAGGCGTACTCCCGATAGCACGATACCCGGTACTCCTGATAGCACGAGGCCGTCCACACCTTTTCCCCGACTTATCCCCGTGCCGTGTGCAGCACGGGCCGGAACGTCAGTAGCTCCATTCCGTCGTCCGGCATCCGCTCGATGCCCAGGACGTAACCGGGCAGCGACTGCCGCGCCACCAGGACGCGCAGGTCGTAAGCAAAGTCGGAGAAGCGCGCAGCGCTGCCCGACTTGCGGTGCAGGTACCGGAAGTCGAATTGCCAGCCGCCCGGCTGCTTGCCGCCGTGCTTGCGCACCAGACGGTACAGCCAGCGTTCGATCCCGCCCTTCAAGCGGAAATAGGCTGGGTCGATGGTCAGCACCAGGGCGGCATCGAGCACGCCCGCATAGAACCAGTCCGGCAGGATCAGTTCGATGCCCAGCGGCACGCCGCTGGCATCGGCCAGCTCCTTCCACTCGTTGATCCACGAGAAGCGATGCAATCGTCTTCCCGTGGTTTCGCGGATGGACGTGGCCACGGTGGTCGATTGCAGCCGGTCGAGCGCGGCTTTCAGGCGCTGGTAGTCGTTGAGGGACGTGCCGCGCCCGATGAAGCGCAGGATCTCGTAGGGGGTGGCGCGTATCCAGCGCGACGGGCGCAAGCCCGCGTCGCGCGCCTCCACGATCTGCGACGCGGCCCATATCAGCACGTCGGCATCCCATATCGTGGCTATGCCATGCTCGGCCGTGCCCTCCACGCGGATGGTGATGCCGCCGGCGCGAAAGTCGATCGGCGCGACGCGCCGCGATTTCGCTAGCGAGAAGAACGGAAAGGCCATCAAGTCTTGACTGTCGCGGGGTGCCATGTCGCCAGGCAGCGCGCGGAACAGGTCGAGCTGTTCGCGCTGCAAGGCTTGCCCTGGCGGGCTGGACATGGTGACGGCCACCCACGCGCCAGCGATCAGCGGCCATCACGGTAGTCACCCGCATGGCGTTCGGCGTACTCCGGGTCGGATGTTGCCTCGTAGCTGCGCTGGTCGGCCCAGGCATCGAGGTCGGACACCGCGTACATGACGCGGCGGCCGAACTTACGAAACTTCGGGCCGCCGCCGATCACGCGTTGTTTCTCCAGCGTGCGCGGCGAAAGGCGCAGGTACTCGGCGGCTTCGTCGTTGGTCAGGTAACGTTGGGGCTGCGCAGGCGCAGCGACAGCAGCGGCGGCAGGTCGCAAGGGAGCGGGTCGCATGGGGTGTACCTCCATCAAGCCCGGCCACACCACGCGGCCGGATAGAGGCACTTTCAAGAAAGTCGGGCTGCTTGCTAAGGGACGTTCTGCAGGGGACGCTAAACGTCCCCCCTACTGCGACAGTGGCGGGAGTTGCGCCAGGCGCCGATAGCCACCGTGCATCAAGGAATCGCCACGGCGCACCAGCCGCCGCACACGGGCACGCAAAGCGCTGTCCTTGTGCCAGTCATCTGCGACGACAGAGGCCCCAAAAAGCCCTTCGGCCACGTCGCGCAAGGACGCGCCAGCCAGGGCGGCGTCGAGCGCCTGCAAGGTGTGCAGCTCCAGCACCGCTGCCGGTGTAGGCCGTGAGCGGGCTGCCGCTGCAGGCGTGGCAATCGTGGCGGCCGCCAAGGTGTCCACTTCAGCGGCGAGCATGCGATAGCGCGCGCAGGGTGTTGCGCAGGCGCGGGCGGCATAGAGATAGGCCATGCCGTCATCCAGCCCCGGCCCAAGCGCGAGGCGTAAGCAGCAGCCGGGCCAATGCGACACAAGCACTAGGCGTTTGCCGTCGTGGATCAGTTGTTTTCTGCCAGGGACGCGCCAGAACTCGAAGGCATGGGCTTGGGGTGGCGGGTCGGCATCGGGATAAACCTGCACCACGGCATCGTGATCGGGAAACCAAGCTGGATGCGTGTCGCGCGAATCCAAGGCCGGGTCTTCCAAGAGACGTAAGCCCCAAGCCTGAGCAGCGTCCGGCCGACGGCGACGGCGTAGCCAGTCGCGGCGGTAGTCGGGATTGCGGCGCAGGTACTCCCAGGCCAGTGCGGGGCCGTCGAGGTGCAGAACGTAGAGATAAGCAGCTGTCGGATACCAGTGTTCGGCGCTGCGATCTGTCATGGCGAAACCTCCCTTTTGCTTGGGGTACGTCGCCACGATTCACGAGATGTAGGAGCTACAGAAATGACATCGGTTTGTCATAAAAAACGGTTAAGCTGTAACGACACGTGTCAAGATCGTGTGGCTCCAACTCGTTGCGCGGATCGTCTGAATGCGACAGCCGCGGGGTCCAAGATCGTGAGCGACGTTAGGTACCGTGCCGTAACCCGTGCCGAAGATCATGACCGTTTGCATCTGACTTGCACCGCCTAGGTGCATCAATGCCGATTCAGACCGAGTAGGTCTTAGGTAGTACCGAAATAGTCATAATTGCCCCGGCTCGCCAAGCCGCACTGGCTTCCATCAGTCGGTGATCGAACCGCTTTCTTGTGCCCGCTGGACGTACTCCGCCAGCGGGCGTGCCGCTTGGAAGTACCGATCTCGCCGCACCGGCAGCTTGCGTGGCCCGACGATGCTGGCTAGGTCAGACAGCTTGACCTTCCCGAGCGCAGGCATGCCGATACCAAGGTCGATCAAGCCATAGGCCGTGTCGCCATCGACAGGGTCAAGTGACACCAGCAGCCACGTCGCATGTGCGTCGGGCGTGAACAACCGCACTACAGGTGACACGTCAAGTCCCTGACCAGCAGCGAGTGCCGCACCGTGGGTCAGCAACTGCGCACGTTCATCAACGGTGACAAGCGGCATGGCCATGGGGAGCCCTCTCTACGAAGCCTAGGATGGGCGAATGGGCTTCTGATCCGAAGCGCAGAGGCGCAAGTCACCAAATCCATAGAAGAACGAAAGCGCAAAAACGTGAGTGTGGGAAGCTGGAAAGGCACGGATGTGATTTCCCGGTTCTGTCGCAATCCACGCATGCGGATTTCAGTAGAAGCACGAAAGTGGGCCTTCCAGCCATGAATGAACACTATAGGTTGTAGCCCTATAGATCGCAATGGGCTGTCATCTTGGTTTTATGGGGAAACCAAGTTAGTGACAGCGAAACACTCATTGGCAACGGCAATACGGACAGTCAGGAAGGCGCGAGGCTTGAGCCAGGAAGCGTTCTCCGACGTGTCCAGCCGTACCTACATGAGTACGCTGGAGCGCGACTTGAAAAGTCCGACCCTGCACAAGCTGACCGAGCTGTGCGAGGTCATGGAAGTGCATCCGCTGACGCTGTTGACGCTGGCCTACGCCGGCGACGATGCGCGCAAGGCCGACGATCTGCTGGCGCAGGTGCGGCAAGAGTTCGAGGCCGTGCTGAAAGAGCGCGACGCGCCATAGCGCGCGTCTTGATTCGTGCAAGCGGAGTGCGCAGCGCCGGCAGGCGCGAAGGCGTGAGGGATTGAAGCCGAATGGACATGACGCCATTGGCGGCATGGGGCGCAGCCCGAAAGCCCGGCGGCGCAATGCGCCGACACGCCATGCTGTTCCTGCTGCTGCCACGGCTTCGAGCCATTCGACCATCAACGATGCGATGCTGGCCCAGGACATGCGGGGCATGAGGCAACTACTGAAACCCTGTGCGCGCGCTGCTGCGATCAGCAGCACCGCGCTCCACCGCAAAGGGCGGGGCGCGGTGTGCGGCCGTCAGGCAGCCTTGGGCTTGCTGCGCGACCAGATCAGGTCGTGTGTGCCGTTCTCGCCTTCGATCAGGCGGGCATAGACCGTCGCCGGGAATGAAGGATCGTCGATGGCCACCGACAGGTAATCCCGCCCGGCCTCGCTGGTTTTCTTCCAAGCCGCGCCGAAATCGTGGCCTGCCGCCTGAAGGCGGAAATCCGGAGCGCTTTCGTTCTCGCCCTTGTCGTTGGGAACCAGTTTGGCCTTGACGTTGAGGGTCAGGGTGCGGAGCTGGCCGGTGAAGCCGTCTTTCTCTGCGGTGAAGGTGCCGATGTTTGCCATGATGAGTTTCCTTTCGGTTGAACAGGGTTCGCGCCCATCGCGTCCTGTTGTGATCCGGCCGGCGGGGGACGGGCTGGCTGCACCGCTTGCGGGCGCAACTCAGTGGAGCGCCTGAAAGCGAAAAGAATTTGTCCCGCGAGGAATGCGCGCAGCGCAGGGGAAATTGTTTTCGCTGGAAGGTTGCAGCCATAGAAGCCCGGCCACCGCCAGGATTCACAAGCAGACAGGACGCCTTGGGCCGACCCGCTCCGAAAGGGAACATGGCCGACTCGGCTCCCCGCACGACGGCTTGACCGGCTTGCGCCCTGACTGGGGCAAGGAGAACGCCCAGCGACAAGTTGAAAGCGCCCTGCCGTAGCTTGCGGCCTGGTGCTTGAGGCGTGGCGTGGAAGCTCCATTGGAGGGCCGGGCGGCGTGTCGGTGAACCGTCCTTCGTGACGTACAGGCGACGAACCGCCAGCGTCGAGGACGGCACGCTTTCGTGCAACCTGTCGCAGCAAGCCGGGGCGTAGCCCCACGCGCCCCGCCCATTGCGGCGGGGCGCGTTCGGAATGTCGTCGGCGCTGTGCGCCGAAGCACTCATGGGCTTCGGGGGGTTCACGCGCACAAGGTCACTTGTGCGCCGCCCCTTCGCCGCCTGCTCGAAGGCGACGAAGGGGCGTTCTGGCTTTGGGCATTGAAACCGGGCGCGGCCCCCGCCGCGCCCGGATTTTTTTTATCATCGGCACCAGGACGGTACGGCTTGGTGCCAATGCTGATGGAACAGCGAAGCGCCCCGGCTGGAACCGGGGCGTTCGGTGGTGGTGAAGATCAGGCGGCGAGTGCGTGGGCCTGTTGCTCGTTGTCGATGGCTTCCGGCTCGTCGTTCGTCACGGCCTGCGGCGCATCCTGCGCCGTCGTGTCGTCGGTGCCTTCGGCCTTGAACACGACAGGCATCCATCCCGTGCCATCCGCCAGCCGTTCGGCTTCGCTGGCAATGTCGCCTTTCTTCAACTTCGCCAGCCGGGTGACGTGCGCCGGGGCGTACTGCTTCACGGCTTCCAGAATCGCGGGCTTGGCGATGTGGCGGAAATAGCCTTCGCTGGTGGGCTTCCACCATGCCGCCATGTCCAGCCCTACGGCCTGCGCCAGTTCCGCGCCCGGTTGCGGCTGCATGGCGCGGGGTGTCACCACGTCCACCGTGACGGCCACGCATACCGCCAGCAGCCGCACCAGTTCATCTTGCGACTTCACCAGTAGCACGGCGAACAGTTCGGCGCTGTCCTCCGGCAAGCCCTCGCCTGCGAACTGCTGCAACTCGCGCAGCGCCACGGCGGCGGTCGAATCAGGTATGTCCGGGGCGATGCCGTCCAGCCGGTTTTGCGCTTTGAGGCTCACGCCCAGCGGCAAGTCGTGGCCGTAGTGGCTGCCCTGCAAGACGGTCTGCACCATGCCATGTACGAGCGCGGCCAACGCCACTTGTGGATGCCGGGCGACTTCGATTTGCAGAGCGGCGGTGCGGTGGGCGCTCAACCGCTGCGCCAGCTTGTCGGACATGGCGGCAGTCTTGTGCTGCTCGTCGTCTTCGCCTCCATCGTCATTCTCGGCTTCGCGTTCGCTGCCAAAACCCTGCCGCAAGCGTTCCAGCGTGCGCAGCGCCTTGGCTTCGGCTTCGCGCATCAGCCCCCGATGAATCACTGCTTCGCCGTTGCGGTCGATGGTGACGATGGCACCAGCCGCGGCCTTCACGGTCGCGCCGTAGTCCTGCAAACCATCTTCCAGCGCCTGCAACTGCTCGCCCACGGCTTCGCCTTCTTCCTGCAAGGCATCGGCCTTTTCCTCGTCCTCGGTATCAAGCGCGTCATCCACGGCGGCGGCCAGTTCGTGCATCTTGGTTTGCAGCTTCTCGATGCGCTGCGCTTCGCGCTTGTTCGGTTCGCGGCGCTCCCTCGGCGCACGCTGGAAGGCGTGCAGGTCGGCATGGGTCACGGCGGGGGTGGCATCCACCCACGCCCAGCCTTCGTCCTTCACCTCGGCGGCGATACCTGCCAGCTTGTCTTGCGCCAGCCGTTCCAGCAGCGCGGCATCGGTCAGATACACGCCCGCGTCACCTTCCGCGAACAGGTCACGGCGCACACCACCGCCTGCGGCTCCGTAGGTATCCAGCCCCACGAAACGCACCAGCGGATGCCGGTATGCGTCAATCTCGCGCTCGGTGAGGCGGTCGCGCAATTGGGAAGGGTTGCGCTGCCACGTCGGCGCGTCGTAGAACGCGGTTTCCTGCGCGGCGTGGTCGTCGGTGATGGCAAGGGCCATCAACTGATCGAGCGTCACGGCTTCGGCGCGGTAGTCGGCCAGCAGCCGGGGCGAGACGTTCGCCAGCTTCAAGCGGCGCTGCACCACCAGCGGCGTGACGCTGAAATCGGCGGCTATGTCCTCGATGGGTCGGCCTTCGGCCACCAGCGCGGCGAATGCCTCGAACTGGTCGGCGGGGTGCATGGCTTCGCGCTGCACGTTCTCGGTGAGGCTGGCCGTGCGGGCGGTGCCATCGGCCACCAACAGGCAAGGCACTTCCCATTCCTTGCTGATGCGGCGCTTCTTCGCCAGCAGCTTCAACGCGGCCAGCCTGCGGCCACCGGCCACGACTTCGTAATGCTCGCCATCGGCGGCGGCAATGACGATGAGGTTTTGCAGCAGGCCGACACGCTGAATGCTCGCGGCGAGTTCGGGAATGGACATGCGCGGGGTCTTGCGCACGTTGCGGCCAGCAGGACGCGACACCAGCCGCGACAGCGGAACCAAAATCAGGTTCTTGGTCGGGTCGGCGGCTTCCAGCGGGATAGCGGCGGCGGTGTTGAGGGCGCGGGCTTCGGTTTGGGTAATGGCGTTCATGGTGATAACTCCTATCGGTTCAGGGATGCAGCAGCGAAGAAAGCGGCAAGGGCTGCTGCCTGCCCCTGCCGCGTGGGGAATCAGGCCTTCAACTGGCGCAGGCCATCGGCCAACATCCAGAGGGCGCGATTGAGGCGCACATCGGAATCAATGCCCTGCACGGGGCGGGTCTGCTGGCGGCGTCCGTTGGCGCTGCGGCCATGCAATCCGCCTTTGGTCAGGTTTTCTTGGGTGCGGTTGAACACGCTCCACAAGTCCGGGCGGCGGTCGTCGAACCGGCGCGGCATCAGGATTTGGCTTTCCGTGATGGGCGCGGGCTTGTTATCGGTGGGGTCGTACTTGAGGGCCAGCGCGGAACGGGCGAACACTTCGGCTTCGCCTTCGTCCAGCGTGATAGCGCGCATCAGGTCGCGGGATTCCTTCACGCGTTCGAAGCCGCTCAACACCTCGAAAGCGCCTTCGATGACAGAACCGGCCACGTCGCCCTTGTGCGGCACGCGCACATCGGCCACGGTATCGCCGCACACAAGGCCATTGCTGCAAACGAACCGGAACATTCCGGCCAGCATCTGATAGCTGCTGGTGCCGTCGTGCGAGTTCAGCAGCACGATTTCATTGGCTTCCGCGCCGTTGATCTGACTGGCATGGCGCAGGCGAATCATGTGTTTGGTGTAGTCGCGGCGGTCGTCGTGCCGCACGCGGGTTTGCGCTGCCATGAAGGGTTCAAACCCTTCCTTGCGCAGTTCCGCCAGCACGGCGGCGGTGGGAATGTAGGCGTACCGTTCGGAGCGGCTATCGTGCGGGGCCTCCGCGAAGATGGACGGGGCTACGCGGCGGATTTGGTCGTCGGACAGCGGGTAGTCACTGCGCAGCGTCGGGGAATGGGAAGCGAATCGAGATGCGAGTTGCATGGTTTTCTCCAATGAGTTGCTGTGGTTTCAAAGCTGACCGGATTCCAAGATTCGGAGCCCGTTGTGGCTTCGGTTGGTTCGGCGCAGAGACCTGGGCCGGTCCTGTTTGCCGCCGTCTTTCCTGAGTTCATCGCCCGCGAAAAACCGGGCCAGCGAGGGACTGGCCGTCAAGGGAGAAGCGCAGGGTTGGTGCGGCCCGCAGCGCAGCGAGGACTCGGCCCTGCGCGCCTTGACGGCCAGGCACCGCGGGCTACGGTCGCGGGAAAAAGCGATGAACTTGGGGAAAGACGAACAGCGGCCAATGGGCCAGGGGGTGCGCTGAAACCAACGCCGCGCGGCGAGCGCCCCTGCGTGCCAGCGGCACGCCTAGCTGGATGGCTGTTGGTCGATCAGGTGCAACCTGTTCGGTGCATGCGAGGGGCGCCAAGCAAGGCGCGGCGGGGATGGGCTGTCCAGCCGATCCCCTGGAGGGCAAGCGCCGCGCGCAGGCCAGGAGCGAAGAGACGGCCGGAGGCATCAGGGATCAAAGCCGCATGGCCGCGACTCGGCACGAGGCGCGGGGCAACGCCCGCGAGCCCGACGGCGGCACGCCGGGATGCTCTACTGTTCACAACAAAATGTAAGTGACGCAATAGTACTTATGAGCCACAATGTAGCTACATCTATTGTGAGCGCAACAATGGCAAGTAACGACGTCGTTCGTGCCCGGATTGACGGGCAGATTAAAGAAGCCGCAACTGTTGTTCTGGCTGAAATGGGGTTATCAATTTCGGATGCGATTCGGATGCTGCTGACCCGAATCGCGGCAGATAAGGCACTCCCCTTTGACATCAATCGTGTGTCGTCCGATTCTGATCGGAAGGCACCATAAGGTTGCGCTGAGGCAAGGCCCGCAAATCGTTTCTCTGAACAGTAGGGATCAAGAATAGTTCATGGCATCTATCAGACCTTCAGCATTCAATCAACGTGAGCGTTTGGACGGCGGCCCCTTCCTTGTCATTGAAGCAGCCGAACCGGAAGAGGAAGGCATTAACGTTTTCTTCACTGATATTCCCGCAGCGGAGCGCAAGCCGGATTCGCCAATAGCGAGACTGCTCAATGTGTGTCCAGACAGATTGACCATTTGGCCTCTTAATATTCGAGAAGATCGCGACGATTACCTGCAACCTAAATACGGCACCCTTGAACGCATCGTCGTCGCTCGGCCTGTTATCGAGCCCTACATACTGCCAGAGACTACTGACGATGTCGTTGGGCTTCTTGAGCAGTTGCCGGATGGGTTTGCCAAAGATTTTCGATTCGGTTTGGGGCTTCTGTGGGAATATCGGCAAATTTGCGAAACAGCCGCCAGCTTAGAAAACGTAAGCATACTCATTGTCCACAAAGGAAATGACGCGAAAATTGATTCGCCATTCTTTATTCTCGGAATAAGAAGATTTCATGAATTAAGAAAAGAATTAAATCGCATAGCCTCTCGCCACCAGAGAGACGCGCGCAAGGACAAGCAATTTCATGTCTACCAGACCTTATTACATGCTGCCGATTCAGCACAATTTCCCGCTCTAAAGAAGAGCGTAAGACCTGATGCACTAACGGAAATGACCGATGGTGGGCGGCAGCATGTGACGCTTTCCAAGCGTGATCGGCGCGCCGCTGTTCGCATGGTTCAAGACAATATAGAAGCACTGGCGGAATCTGAGCCGCGCTCGCTGCTGGCATTAAAGAATGATATTGAGCTCATCACACTGAATCAACTGATTGAGCGATACCAGGAAATGCTTGGAAAAGGACTGACGGAAAGCAAGTGGCAAAGCTTCTTTCTGGAAAATCCTTTCATACTTAGTCTTGCATTTGCCGTTCCAGCCATGCTGGTTCAGGGGCAAGCTTATGCAGGTGGCAAGCGACTTAACGGGTCCGGCGGAAAATTTTCAGATTTTCTATACGCATCCGCTTCCACGGGCAATCTTGGCCTCATTGAGATAAAAAAGCCGCAAACCGAACTGCTAGGAAAATCTCCCTATCGTGGAGATGATGTTTTTGGCCCATCGACAGAATTGGGTGGAGCGATTGCTCAAATTCTAGATCAGCGTTTCAAATTGCAGAGTGAACTACCCGTCATAAAAAATAACATGAACCGATACGACCTCCACAGCTATGCGGTTCGCTGCATAGTTGTCGCTGGCATGACGCCACAAGAGCATCAGCAAAGAAAGTCATTCGAGCTCGTTCGAAATGCGTTCGCAGAGATCGTGATCGTGACTTTCGATGAACTACTTGCAAGGCTAACCGAGATTAAAAATGCGCTCCAACCGATTCCTACCTTAGACACGGTGCCGTTCTAAAACCAACTGACAGTTGGCCATTCCGTAGTTGGGATCAATGGCTGCAGTGTTCAACCAATCCATCGGCCGATCGGCATGTGGATTTCAACAACAAGATTGAATCAAATGCATATATCCAAGCTCAGCCTGGTCAACTACCGGAACTTTCCCAACACGAAGCTGCTGTTCCAGAAGGGTATCAACACTGTCATCGGCGAAAATGGATCTGGCAAAACCAATCTCTTTCGCGCAATCAGATTGCTGCTTGATGACAACATGATTCGCTCTGCCTACCGGCTGGAGCATACCGACTTTCATCGCGGCCTAGGGCGCTGGCAGGGACATTGGATCATCATCAGTCTTGAGTTTGAGGAAATCTCTGCGGATGAATCAGTGCAGGCGCTCTTCCGACATGGGACGGGCGTAATTGAGGAAGAGGCGAACGGCAAGGCCACTTACAACCTGATCTTTCGTCCGAAGAAGGAAATCAGGCTGCGACTTTCTCAATTGAACGATGGTGATCAGGCAGGCCTCGACGCTATCCTGAACCCGGTCACCATCGACGACTATGAAACGATTTTCACAGGTCGGAGTGAAGCCGACTTCAACGACGAGGCCTTCTATAAGGATGTGGTCGGCGACTTCGCGAATGTTCGATTCAATGAAGAGGTTGAATTTCGTGTTATCGGCGCGAAGATTCCGAACGTGCTGTCCGTCTCCAAAGAAATTTCGTTCACTTTCGTCCAGGCGCTACGGGACGTCGTCTCCGAATTTCACAACAACCGGACAAATCCGCTCTTTTCGCTTCTGAAGGGCAAGAGCGGCGATATCGACCCCGTGGCGTTCCAGGCTATCACCGACGGGGTAAAGGCATTGAATGACTCCATCGAAGCGTTGCCAGACGTGCAGGTCGTCCGGACGGATATCAGAGACACCATCAAGGATGCGGCGGGTGAGGCGTATTCGCCGTCTTCTCTTTCTATCAAGTCGGATCTGCCAGACGAAGCTGACAAGTTGTTCCAGTCGCTCAAGCTGTTCGTTGGCGAATCGGGGGAGAGCCACGAAGGACCGATCCACGAGCTGAGCCTTGGTGGAGCAAACCTGATATTCCTCACGTTGAAACTGCTTGAATTCAAGTATCAAAAGGCTAAACAGTCGATCGCCAACTTTCTGCTTATCGAAGAGCCGGAAGCTCACATTCACACACATATCCAGAAAACACTGTTCGACAAGCTCAAATACGACGACACACAGATCATTTATTCGACCCATTCGACGCACATCTCTGAGGTCAGCAATGTTCAGAACGTGAACATCCTCGGCAGAGAAGGTGATCGTTGCGAGGCATACCAGCCTGCAATTGGCCTAAACCCAGAAGAGATCGGCAACATTCAACGCTACCTGGATGCTGTCCGTAGCAACTTGTTGTTTGCCAAGAGCGTCCTCTTAGTGGAGGGCGATGCAGAAGAAATTCTCGTTCCGATCCTGATCAAGAACGTGCTAGGCGTCAGCCTTGATGAACTCGGCATCAGTTTAATTAATATCCGCAGCACTGGATTTCAGAACGTCGCGGTTCTTTTCGATGATGCCCGAATCCGGAAGCGGTGCAGCATCGTCACCGACCTTGACAAGTCCATCATTGACACAACGCCGGCGGCGGGAGACTCCGAAGGGCTGCTCCGGCGCAAGGGCAAGTATCAGGCATCCCAGGAAAAAGGGGTCGCCAGGAAAGCGTTATTGGAAGACACCTTCAAAGATAACGGGTGGGTTTCTCCATTCTTTGCCCCCCATACCTTCGAGGTCGACTTCATTGCCGCCGGCAATGCGCGTAAGGTGGTCGGCATCCTTCCTGATGTCTACAAGGATGCACCAACCATCGCGACGGCCAAGGCGGAGCTCGAATCAGCGGACATCGCGTTGTTCGGTCAGCGCGCATTGACCATGGCGGACAACTACGGCAAGGGATGGTTTGCCATCTTGCTGGGAAAGAAGATCGATCCGCAGACCGCCATTCCGAAGTACATCTTGGACGCCATCGCTTTTGCGCATCCGGTGGTCACTAAGGAAGTCTGGTTTAACGTGCTGAGCTACCGCGTGAACTACATCGATGCAGAAGATATCTTCACTGCGTCTGCCGTATTCGACGACTTTAGGGCCAAGCTGCTGGCCTTCCGAAATGGAGACATCGACTTCGTCGGCATCCGAAACGAGATGCTTGCCACGTTCCCAGATGATCGCATCAACGATGTACTCGCGGTGTTCTGATCATGTTCATGTGGAACAAAGATGATCTGAATCCCGAGCAGGAAGCAGCCATTCTGAAGCCAGGGAGCGTCTTTCTCATCGCTTGCCCGGGCAGCGGGAAAACGCGCACGCTCACCTACAAAATCGCCTATGAGTTGTCCAGGCTGAAATCGAACAAGCAGTTTGTCGTTGCCATCACTTATACGCACCGTGCCGCCGACGAAATCCACGAGCGCATTGAGAGCCTTGGGGTGGATACATCCCGATTATGGATAGGAACGATACATTCGTTCTGTCTTGAATGGATATTGAAACCGTACGGCATCTATCACGAAGCGTTGGATCGAGGCTTCCGTGTGATCGATCAGCATGAGCGCGAGAAAATCCTGGAGGCATTGTGCAAGCCTTACCAGAAGCCAAAAATAACATTCTGGGATTGTGAGTTTTATTACACCGAAACTGGATATGTGCTCTCCTGCCCACAAGATTGGAAGCATTCGGGTCTTCACGTCATATTGGGCAAGTATTTTGAGATTCTGCACGAAAGTCGGCAGCTAGACTTTGAGCTCATTCTTTACTATGCGTACCAACTGATCGCACGTCATCCTGCGATCAGCACTCTTCTGGCACAGTTGTTCTCTTTCGTGCTGATCGACGAGTATCAGGACACCAAACGAATTCAGTATTCGATCATCACCGCCATTCTGAAAGCTGGTCAAGGTGCGACCAAGGCCTTTATTGTCGGAGATCCTAACCAGGCGATTTATCAATCGCTTGGCGGATATCCGATTGCCTTCGAGGATTTCAAGGCGATGGCCAATATCGATTTGGACGAACTCGAACTGTCGCGGAACTACCGTTCTTCTGAGCGCATCATTGAGTACTTCGGAAATTAAAGCATGAAATTAAACGTAGATTTATCAGAACTTCATAAAGTTGCGGCCAAAATGCACGATGCTGTTTATTGCTCTCATTGTGAAAAATGCGGTGATAACAAGCATTATTTTGAAGGGGACAAAGTGCCTGATTCATGTCTTAAATGTGGGGAGCATAAAGGCCTCTCAATCATTAGTGTTAACTGAGCGGAATCTCGCATGAAACTCATAGGTAGCTTAACTAAGGTCCTCAATACTCATTGGGTTAACGCATGGTATGCAATAGCTTGTGATATGGAAGCCAATAAACACTACGGCGATGCCAATTCGTTGATATTTCGTATAAAACTGTTTGCAAAAACCTTTTTTAAAAATAGCTAAGAAGTACGGAAACAAAAGAGCAAGGTGAACTGCCGAAATTAACTATCCACACTGTAATTGTATATTTAGCTCTTAACGCTTGGTTTAAGTCACATTCCCTTTCGCCTGAAGATATTGAATTAAAGGCGCATAAACGCCGGCATCAGCTTGGCGTAAGCTCGCAATGTACTCACCCCGCTCTTGGCTTTGTTTATCCAAATCTGTATTGGACCAAACTAAAGGCTTTTGTTTGAGTAGTACCATTCGTATGTAGTCCGTCATCACGCGCGAGTGACGTCCGTTGCCGTTAGGAAAAGGGTGAATTTTAACTAACCTGTGCTGTATCCGAGCCGAGAGTTCTAGGCTGTCATAGTGTTCAAACTCAATCCAGCATTTGATGTCTTCCAGAAAGTTGTGTAAATCTGGCCGGATATTCAGCGGATCGACACCAATGTTCAACTCTCGGTGACGGTAGCTGCCGGCCCATTCCCACACATCACCAAGCAAACGTTGATGCAACTCTTCCACAAACGCCATAGAAAGAATGTCATCCATGCTGGTTTTAGGCGTCGTGGCTAACCAACTCAACCCTTGTAGTATGTTGGCATTTTCAAGCTCATTAAGCTCTTCGCGAGTCGTGATGTGATCAAATTTCAGCCCGGCAACATCATCGGCATTTAGTTGGGTTGCGCCCTCTGGCTCAACAAACAGACTCATTGGTATTTCTCCTGCAAACTGACTTTCCACAAATCTCGGGTGCTGCCCGATTTAATCTCATTGGCTAATTGAACCAGCGCTTGCTGTTGTTGCTCTGAGGTTAACTGCTGTGCTTCTAAAAACATCGATTGGTGGCTCATGGCCAAACGCTGCTTGGCCAACTCCATAGCGCGCGCTTCTATCATGTCATCAATCGACTGACGCGGAATAATCGCATAAACCAGTTCGGCATCGAGCCCGCTCGCCAGTTGTTTAAGTTGTTTGAGTGTGATGGTTTCATCGGCTTCTTTACGCTCCAATATGGAGACTTGATTACGAGAGAGATTAAGACGTTCACCTAATTGCGCGCCCGACATCCCCAAGGCCTCACGGATACTGCGCACCCAACCATTTTTCGGCGGTTTAGGCACAGATAAACCGAGTAAAGCGCTGATTTTTGCTTTGACTTGCTTGAGTGCAACGGCATAGACACCGGATTTTTTCATAATTTTGTATCTCTAATTAAATACACTACAACGACAATAGTATCTAATTTTGCATACATTATAAAGATTTTTGTATCTAATTTTTAATACACATCAAAGGCAAATGTATCGATTATAAAATACGCTACTTATTTGGCTATCTGTTTACTGGACAATGGTCGTGTCAAATTCATCTTGGAAGAGCAAACGTCTTCGGCAGCGCTAGAATGGGAAGTGAACGGTTTAGGTTGATTTAGAATGGGGGTTGTTTTGGGAAGTACACAATCCAGACTTCTGCTCTGAATGATTTCTGTCCAGAAACGTGTTTGAATGGGGCCATCAATCTGTGGATGCTCAAGACAACCTGTATGATACTTTATTACTCAGTTGTAGCGTGACTCAGATTTTGTAGTAGGAATTAGTATGAATCTTTATTTCTGGGTGAGTATCATTTAGAACGGTACGATCAGGGTTACTTGGCTGTTTAGTATGAGACTTATTCCTCTCCCACAACCGCCTTTATTGGCGGTTTTTTCATTTAGATTCACGACAAAATGACGATTAACTTACAGTAATAGCAAATGCTGGTGGCTTAACTTTCTATGCTGGAATGGCATCTAGCTCGTGCTGCTTTTTTGCCTCAATGCGTTTCCACACTTTGTCATGGAAGTAAAACACTACAGTGTTAATCGCGGGTTCTACTAAGGCTACTGCGCCACCGACGACTACGCTGCCAGTTAATAAATAGGTTACGGTAAAAGCGACGCTAAAATGTAGTACAGCAAAAGTGAGTGTCTTAGTCATGATCTTGTCCTCTAAATAGGCTCCCAGCGGGAATACTTAGATGATAACAATTCTCATTAAAGTTAAAAGCTGTGTTTTCAGATTAGTTTAAACGGTTTTATCTATTTATCCGTTGTAAAAAACATAAAGCCCTCACGATGGAGGGCTTTGAGCATTTAAACGTAAATTAATACGATTCTAAAATTAGTAGTGCCAAGGGAAGGCTGAAAAATCTTGATCGCGTTTTTCGAGGAAGGCATCGCGTCCTTCCTGTGCTTCGGCGCTCGCATAGGCTAAACGCGTCGCTTCACCGGCAAATAATTGCTGACCGACCATACCATCATCAGTCATGTTGAAACCGTATTTAAGCATACGCATAGCCGTAGGCGACTTAGAGTTAATCTCTTTGGCCCACATTAATGCTTCGGTTTCTAGCTCTGCATGGGGAACGGATTTATTGACCATCCCCATGTCGAAGGCTTCATCGGCGCTGTAGTTAAAACCACAGAAGAAGATTTCGCGGGCACGTTTTTGACCTATCATCTTGGCGAGATACGCACTGCCATAACCTGAGTCGAAGCTCGCAACATCGGGATCGGTTTGTTTAAATATTGCGTGTTCTTTCGAGGCTAAGGTTAAGTCGCACACTACGTGTAAGCTATGGCCGCCACCTACCGCCCAACCCGGCACAACGGCGATGACCACTTTAGGCATAAAGCGGATAAGGCGTTGTACTTCTAATATATGTAAGCGGCCCATTCTGGCTTGATCGGCTTTGCCTTCTTCAGCGCCTTCATATTTATAGCCATCTTTGCCGCGAATACGTTGATCGCCACCTGAACAGAACGCCCAGCCACCATCTTTTGCCGAAGGGCCGTTCCCCGTAAGCAGTACGCAACCCACATCAGACCATTGGCGTGCATGGTCGAGTGCGATAAATAATTCATCAACGGTTTTAGGTCGGAAGGCGTTACGGCACTCTGGGCGATTAATGGCAATGCGTACTGTGCCGTGCGCTTTGGCTCTGTGGTAAGTAATATCGTCGAAATGAAATCCACTGACTTCATCCCATAGGGTGGGATCAAAAATGTCTGATACTTGTTGGGTCATGATTCATAGGCCTTTATGCTGTAATGCCTCAAAGGCTAGGCGGAATCATATATAAGGTCAATCACCTAAGTCTAAACCTTAGCGCTATATAGCAAAATCCCGTTTGCCTATGAGTCTGTAATGATTAAAGGTGATCACATAGATAAAGCTGATTATCTTTGCTAAATACTGGATGTTGAGGTGCCATAGTACCGCAATAGTTAGCCTTAAAGTCGGCAATAGACTCGGGTGTCATTGGAATTTGATTGAAGGCTTCGAGTTCTAATGTGGATAAACGTTCTATGATGTCGGTTCTTACCTTAGTCAGTTTATGGTCGATTTTAATAATTTTTGTTCCTGTCATAGAGTCAACTTTATTCTCTATTTCTTTGATCATCGCCTCAGTCTTTGCAATAGGAACATCTAATTTATCTGTTTCTGTGTATAAGTAATATAAAGCACCCGCGAGTAGCGCCAATATGATCCAACCTTTCATCTTTTAGTCCAACATAAGTGAATAACCATTAAGAATATGGGTATAATAAGCTAGTTTTCGTCCAATATTAAAGCAGTAAAAGGCTGTAACGATGAACTCAGAATCTAACAACAAGGACTATTCGAAAACCAATCGAATTAAGATTCACCAGCCAGATGCGAGTAAAGCCGATCGCTTTAATCCTCGTAATCGGATTTATGTCCGAGCCATAGACGGTTTGTGGAGTAGCGTACGTCGCCGCATGGGCTGGATTGCCATGTTATTTTTCCTGCTTTTACCTTGGATCCCTTGGGGCGACCGTCAAGCCGTATGGTTTAACTTGGGCGAACAAAAGTTTCACGTCTTCGGTTTAACGATTTGGCCGCAGGATCTCACCTTGCTTGCAGCGTTGTTTATGATCGCTGCCTTCGCTCTGTTTTTTGTGACCACCTATCTTGGCCGTGTTTGGTGTGGATACACTTGCCCCCAAACAGTATGGACCTTTATGTTCATCTGGTTCGAGGAAAAACTTGAAGGCGCACGCAATAAACGCATTAAGTTAGATCAAATGCCATGGAGCTTTGACAAACTCTGGCGCAAAACGGCAAAACATACGGCCTGGCTATTGCTCTCACTGATGACGGCGATGACCTTTGTGTCCTATTTTGTGCCAAGTCGTGAAGTCTATGTCGATGTATTTACGCTTAATGCTTCTGGCGGTATCTACTTCTGGGTCGTGTTCTTTACACTTGCCACATACGGCAATGCGGGTTGGATGCGTGAAATCATGTGTATCCACATGTGCCCTTATGCTCGTTTCCAAGCGGCCATGTTCGATAAGAATACTTTTATCGTGGGTTACGATACTAAACGTGGTGAGACCCGTGGTCCGCGTTCACGCAAAGATGACCCTAAAGAGCTAGGGCTTGGCGACTGTATCGACTGTGACTTGTGTGTGCAGGTATGTCCTACGGGAATCGACATTCGTAATGGTCTGCAATATGAGTGTATTAACTGCGGCGCTTGTATCGATGCCTGCGATCAAACCATGGATCGTATGGGATATGAAAAAGGGCTTATCAGTTATACCACCGAGAACAAGTTAGAAGGAATTAAGCAAAAAGTGCTGCGACCTAAACTTGTCGGTTATGGCGTGGTACTGATAGCGATGATATTAGTCTTTATATACTCCAGTGCGACCATAGCACCTGTGCGTATGGACATCATTCGTGACCGCAACCAACTCTATAGAGAGAACAATCAAGGTTTGATTGAAAACACCTTCACCTTGAAGATTCTTAATAAGACAGAGCAATCCCACGAATACACTATGAGTGTCGAAGGATTAGACAACTATAAATGGTACGGTCCAACTTCGGTCACTATTGCGGGTGGTGAAGTGTTAACTCTCCCTATTAGTGTCGGTATCGATCCGGTTGAGCTGTCTAGTTCAGTTACTAATATCGAGATAAAAGTGAAAACTCATATCGACGGTGAAGAAGTCGAAGTTGAGCAAGAATCTCGCTTCTTTAGTCCATAGATAACAGTATTTATGATGATCTAGCTGAGCGTGACTCATATATATTGCCAGACTTAATCGAGATAAAGGGGCTTTTTAGCCCCTTTTTTATACGTATCGTTTGATAAGTAAACGTCTAAACCATTAATCGTTATTTTCCTACAAAAAGCCCTTGCGGACTTTCTCAATCTCCCTATAATGCGCATCCACTGACACGGCAGACGGCGTTAAGCAGCCTGACGAGTTAGGTTGAATTGAGTCGCTTTTAAGCACTTAATTCAAGCGCAGCAAGAAGTTGTAAAAAACTCCTTGACGCGAAACGGGAAATGCGTAAAATGCACGACCCTGAGCTGATGAAGCATCAGCCCGACCCGCCGGCAACGGTATGTGGTCAACGCTCTTTAACAAGATAAAACAAGAAATCTGTGTGGACACTCACAGGTGTTGAGTTAATCGAAACTGCTTAACCTTCGGGTTAGCAGTCAAAAATTTAAATCAATGTTTTCAAGTCATTCTCCTTAACGGGAAGGGTGATTGAGTGTTCATAGTAATATGTACAGTTTGTTTCTTTAGTTAGAAACAAAAAATCAGAATTCATTGAGCCGCTGAAGTCGCAAGACGGAAGCAACAAAACTTTAATTGAAGAGTTTGATCATGGCTCAGATTGAACGCTGGCGGCAGGCCTAACACATGCAAGTCGAGCGGCAGTGCAAGGGAGTTTACTCCTGAGGCGGCGAGCGGCGGACGGGTGAGTAATGCCTAGGGATCTGCCCAGTCGAGGGGGATAACAGTTGGAAACGACTGCTAATACCGCATACGCCCTACGGGGGAAAGGAGGGGACCTTCGGGCCTTCCGCGATTGGATGAACCTAGGTGGGATTAGCTAGTTGGTGAGGTAATGGCTCACCAAGGCGACGATCCCTAGCTGTTCTGAGAGGATGATCAGCCACACTGGGAC
>NZ_JAKKRU010000018.1:0-74351 GCF_025653925.1 Shewanella sp. SM68 | reverse complement strand
AGCATTGTTCTGATAGGGGATAGGACTTCTCATACAGGGTAATAGAGCGGCCATTGAAGGCTATTGAGGCGCGCAGAGCCATGATGCAAATTTCGACCTAACTCAGTCAAGGTCAGTGTCTTACATTCAATCAGTGCCTTAGAGGCCAGCATCAAGCTGTTTAATCGTTTTAGGTGAAGTTCTGGGCAGTATTGGTGTAAAGAATGTTGTAGGATATTGGCTTCGCGCATCTTGTTGTCCAAGTGTAGTTTTTGGCGAAACCATTTGATCATGCAACAAGATGCGCTTCCACCCTAATTTGATGATTTATTTGTAAATCATCAGGGGATTCTTCAGTACATTGCTCTCAAAATGTGATCCAACGGCCCCAATACTTGATGATTTAGCAGAATTGCTTGATGCCCCCTCTGTTGGAAAAGAGGTCATTCCTTATAGTGTAGAGAAATCAATAAGTTCTGAAGAAGAGTATCGAGCTGCTTTAAAGCGAATTGAGGAACTGCTTGATGCATTGCCTAACACCGCCGAAGGTGACGAACTTGAAAAATAGATTTCGTTGATTGAATCATATGAAAATGACCACTTCCCAATGTAAATCAATGTTGCCCCATTCTTTATTTCAGCTCGTTAGCTCTATCGAAAATTCCCACTACTGCAGCTATACAGATTCTTATCTATTACCTATATTTGGCTTTCCAGATGGTGTATTTGGCAGAAAGATGATAAGTTCTTTGCATACAAATAGTTAACCGTGCGCGTTTTTCCTGGTCCAACGAGGTAAACGCGCAGCGCATAAATACTAAGACGTTAGGCTTCATCTGAAGAGATTAGGAAATTGCATACATTTTTTCATGTTGATATGGCTGGGCGACTTCGCCCAGGTATGAATATCGAATTATCCAACAAAACCCCATCAGTTTTTGGGAATAACTATTGGGCTAAATTTAAAACTGCGGGAATAGATATTATTCCTCCGCTTCAACAAGCTGTTGTAAAGGGATATTCTCTTGATGACGCTGCATATCGAGAGTTTTGGTTAGAGGTTTTTAGAATAGGCCATCCAGAATTAAAGAAATTATCTCTTAAGTCACGACTCAATTCTTTCTTTGTTGCAGAATCCATTGATGATGCTCGTAGGTATATCTCGAGGAATGGTTTTACGGGCGAAGCAAGAATATTTAAGGTTAAATCTCAAGATTCGGGATTAAAGCTTGATATGACATGGCTTGACCAGAAATTTCCAAGAGATTTTAGGGAGTTTGGTTACTACTACCTGAGTTATTGGAAAGGCATGAGGATAGATGATGATCCTCACCTGAAAGCTCATGAAAAGCGGGGCTCTCTACTCGAAATACTTCTTGACGGGAAAGTAGAAATAGGCGAGGCCGTTGCTTGAATGGCCCAACAAGGTACTACATGCAGACAAAATTACGCTGAGCTCCATTTTGTCGGTGAGCGCGGCGTTAGGCCAATTTGTTGACTTTTTTTTGCAACCAAAACATTATGAGGATGGCTATGCGGTTCGTCCCGTTTGGTTCCCACTTTTGTGGGGTAAAAAAATCCAATCGAAAAAATTATTCATCCCAGAATGAGTTCGGACTCTAGCCCCACACCAACTATGAAGAACATTCAATTTAAATTCTATCATCCTGACCTTAATGTTGTATCTGACAGAACGCTGAGATCATTGCTCAAAAAAATATCCACTCTGTCCCGAGAAATACAATATCAAGAAGTCATGTATCTGATTAATAATAGTGACCTACTGGCAAATGAAAAACAATCTCTTAGGGATAAGTTAAATGCTCCGCTTAAGCATATACATGCATATTATGTAGATAAAATTGAAAGAGGCAGTATCGAAATTATCCTTTCGTTATCTGCATGTGCTCTATGGCTACTTGATAAAACCATAGGTGAAACAATTAAAGATGCCTGGAAAAGGACAGATTTACACCAGTCACTTCTTGATTATTTACTAAAAGGTAATCACAGGCAGACTATTGTTAACAGGAATATTGATCGGGTACTTGATGCATGGAGTTTTGATGGTTTCCTCATCGACAACATTGAGAAAACCACGCCAACTCCTGATGAGTTAATCATAAATGTAAATCTCAAAACCGAAGCTAATATTGCTGCACACCTAAAAGAGAACTTCCATAAAGTAGACACAGACTTCCTTATTTCTGAGTTGAAAAAACGTATTGATGCGGCGAAACAAGAGTAGAAATTGACCTAACCAATAATTGGTGTGGGGCAGCGTAGCTGTCCCACAATTAGATGTTATCTCCATAGAAATTTTAATCCGAAACTGACAAGTTAGAGCAAAGGATCTATCACGCTTTTGTCCCCAAACGAGTCAATATTTGCACTAAACAAACAGTATTTGGGGTTAAAAATATCAAAATTTGGTTGACTGCTTGTTTCTTTCGGTTGAGCAATTTGTCACCGGTGTGTTAGTGCGGTTGATGGGTTATATAGAGGTGTTCTATTCCTACAGCTTTATTTCAATGTTTCTATCGATTTCAGAGACAAAGTCATGAATACACTCCTCGCAGCAGGATATGGAAAACTCATCCTTTTTTGCTGCTTTAAAACATTTTGGCTACAGAGTGTAATTTCGAGTGAGTACATATTTGCTTTAAATATGAAGTGAACACTATTTTTAGTTGCCAAAAACTGATCAAATATTGATCAGTAAAAAGGCGGATTTTTGTGACCGTGACCACCAAGTTGTTGTTAATAGTCGTTAATGTTTAGTCCGATTGTCATTCGAATAATGCTAATTAAATCAATTGACAACAATTTAGGCAAAATAGGTAACGCACTAAAATCCATATCTGCACGGCCTGTCACGCCGGGGGTCGCGGGTTCGAGTCCCGTCCGCTCCGCCAACATTAAGAGATAAGCCTCATCGAAAGATGAGGCTTTTTTCGTTATGGCGTTGTGGATATTTCGTGTCAGTGACGCACATGCTTCGAGCTCGAAGCATGTGGTTATCGCCATACTCGGCCATCATGTAGACGAAATCCTTACCAGAATATGAATTTTTTGTTTTAAAGCTAAACCTATTCTATTAATTAGCAAAGTTTATCCATTCCCGAAAGCACAACTGAGCCATCTTCTGTGGCTCCTCAAGACATTAATGCTATCGAGCATTACATAACAATATCGCCATACCTATTGAAACAACGATTTGCCAATGTGTGCTGCCTCGGCCATGACTACATCTGCTCTATCGGATTCAATTTGATTCAAACGGTTGCTGTCTGATGGCACTAGGACGTGTTCCTATTGTAGCCCAAAGCCATGCTACTTCATTTTCAAAACGATTGAGGGAAAGGATAGATAAGCGCACAGATGCAGCAAGGTGCGCTTAGGAAGGGGGCTACTGGTTGTGCTCAGAATGTTTGCGATGGAGAACTTCAAGTAGTTCATCTTCGAGTTCGAAGCGTGTTTCCATGTTATGGGCGAGCTCAGATAGGTCTTTATCGAGTTGATATAATACGAAATCGTCTTGTGTTTCCGCATATTTATCGTTGAAATCTAATGCTGCATTCGTGGTTGGCGTGATTTTGGGCAGTACTTGTTGCGCGAGCGTTTTGCTTGATTCGCCATATTCACTGCAGGCATTAACGACTTTATCATAGACCTCGAAATGTCCTTCGGAGACATAGTCAACTAATAAGTCACAGAAAGATTTAACATGTTCGAACGAGGGAAGCGATTTTTCTGATTTACTGTAAGGAGGAAGCCCAGCAATTTGGCAGTAATGCACTAACAGTTTTCGACGGTTTTTTAGCCATTGATCAATAAGCTTATTTGAACCGCCCCACTTCTGTTCTGCTTTTTCGAGTTCTCTCAGCATGATGCATTCCATTTAAGTGCCAGCACATAACTCTAATGTAGGGACAAGTTGCTAATCGATCAACTCTTTTCATGCGAATTTGCGAGAATGACGAAATGGACAAACCAGCTGTTTCATATCGAAAAATGCAAATAAAAAGCCCAACGATAGAAACCTATCGTTGGGCGAGTAAAGTTTATAGCAGGCTCGATGCGACGAGCTTCTTGATTGTTCTTGCTAGCGCAGACTTTTTATACCAAAGGCGGGGAACCGGCGCAACTTTTTTCTGTCTGAGTGTGACTTCGTTACGAATAAATGAGCAGTATGTTAGCTGGCTAACATTTTCCGGTTTATGCGGTCAAATCGACGCCAATGATGGGGAATAGCTCACATAAATTTGCACATAAAGGTTACATTATTCGCGTAAATGCTAAACTACCGACCCAGCGGATCTCAATAAGACTAGGAACCAAGCCCAATGGCAGAATTAAAGAATGATCGTTATTTACGCGCCCTACTAAAAGAGCCTGTCGATGTGACCCCTGTGTGGATGATGCGTCAAGCTGGCCGTTATCTTCCTGAATATAAAGCCACTCGCGCTCAAGCGGGTGACTTCATGTCTTTGTGTAAAAATCATGAGCTTGCCTGTGAAGTCACGCTGCAACCTTTACGTCGTTATGATCTTGATGCGGCGATTTTGTTTTCCGATATCCTAACTGTACCCGATGCTATGGGTTTAGGTTTGTATTTTGAGGCGGGTGAAGGCCCACGTTTCGAGCGCCCAACAGACACTATCGATGCGATCAAAAAGCTCTCAATTCCAGATCCAGAAGATGAGCTGGGTTATGTGATGAAAGCCGTTAGCACTATTCGCCGTGAACTGAATGGCGCAGTGCCGTTAATTGGCTTTTCTGGTTCACCTTGGACCTTAGCGACTTACATGGTTGAAGGTGGTTCGAGCAAAACCTTCGAAAAAATTAAGAAGATGGCTTACGCTGAGCCAATGGCATTACACATGCTGTTAGATAAATTAGCCGATTCAGTGATCCTATACCTGAATGCTCAAGTTGCTAACGGTGCGCAATCTTTGATGATTTTTGACTCATGGGGCGGCGCGTTATCGCACTCTGCTTACCGTGAGTTCTCTTTGCGTTATATGCAGAAGATTATTGATGGTCTGACACGCTTTGCCGATGGCCGTAAAGTGCCAGTGACGCTGTTTACTAAAGGCGGTGGTTTGTGGCTAGAAGCGATGGCAGAAACTGGCTGTGATGCACTAGGTTTGGATTGGACGGTAGACATTGCCGATGCCCGTCGTCGTGTCGGTCATAAAGTTGCATTGCAAGGCAACATGGACCCATCTATGTTGTATGCGCCAATTCCACGTATTGAAGAGGAAGTTGGTCATATTCTAGCGGGTTATGGTGAAGGTACTGGCCATGTATTTAACCTAGGCCATGGTATTCATCAGCATGTCGATCCAGAACATGCTGGCGCCTTTATTAAGGCGGTTCATGCACAATCAAAGCAATACCATAAGTAATTTTTGGTTTGCGAAACAGGCCCGCTTGCGGGCCTGTTTTATATCCGACATTTGAATTTGATAGCGTTGGAGCTTCTGGCGAAGGTATCTTTATGGATTAGCGTATGCGGTGGTTTCTATCGTCTGCGAGCTTAATGAGTCTTACTTTTAAATAACGACTTAAATACCCTATATTCACATACTGATTATGTGTGAATTATCTTGATAAAAAGTAAAATTCAGAATTGTTTAATTTATAAATTTTATTTTTAAATCAAAGGTATGAAATGGATTTAATTGCATGAAAATGTCTACTTTAGCAACGACTAAAGCGAAGTGATGTTTAATACTATTCGCAAATGAGATATGTTGCATGGCGTAATGAAGGATTATGCAAGGCCGTCAATCAATTTAGTTATAATAAGCCGTGGTAAGAGATGCACATTGGCAAGAAAATAATGGTATTTATTGCGGGCTTTTGTCTCCCTGCGGTGGTAATTGTCTCCTATTGTCTTGGTTATTGGTACGACCATCGCGTCGAGCTATTACGTCAAGATAGTGCTAACCGTGAGCTTGCCAATATCCAGCAGCAGTTTCAAATTGATGTCGATCGCTTAACCTTTCTCACTAATATCTATGCCTTACCTTTGTCTCAATTAGATGAAGACCAACTTAAAAAGCTTGAATCCTCGTGGCGCGATAGCTCAATGTCAGCCAATCTGAGTTGGTATATTCTACGACAAGGTGAATTGCACCCTTTTTTCCCCAATGAACGTCCCTTTGAGAATGATAGGTTACGAGAAATCGCCAATGCTATTGTCAGTGCCGATAAGCCCAGTGTTGCTGGCGCTTATTTGATGGGCAAGTATGCTTATGTCGTTACTTCCGTGGCTTCTGCGCCCAATGAATCTGTGCTGCTTGTGCGCCAACTGACTGATAAAGACTTACTGGAATATGCTCAGGCCTTATTGGTGACTAAGGTGAGCATGAGCCATTCTCGCGACGTTACGCCAACAGTTGATGGTGTGCACAGTGACGCGATTAACATTCCAAGCCTGCTAAAAGATAAGCCTGTCTACCTGCAAGTACTGTTTTCCGATGGTCCCTTTAGAGAGGTTAAATTTCAACTCGATTGGGTATCGCTCGGATTTATTCTCTTTGGTGTGTTTATTGTTGGCCTTGGTTATATTTGGCTGCGTTCGGGCTTACTCAAACCCTTTAAAAATCTGATGCATCAATTGGCGCTGGTCGATCCTATGTCCAGTGTATATCAACCCGTTACAAGCGAGGGTAATGAAGAATTAGAAGTGCTCGCCAGCCGTGTTAATAGCTTGCTGGCCAGAATTTATCAGCAAAAAGAACGCGCGAAAATCACCTTAGAATCCATTGCTGAAGCGGTGATTTTGACCGATGTCGATGCCAACGTGATTTATATGAATCCACGGGCCGAGTTGCTTCTCGATGTTGCTAGTTGCTATGCCATAGGTCAAAGCCTTGCGAGTCTGTTAAAGGCTGGGGAGCAGTTGAATCAGGCGGTTTTTACCTGCATTCGTCTCGAAGAATCAGCGCCGCAGGTCGAGAAAATCAAGCTATTAACTGCTTCGCCTCGGATTATGGAGCGCAGTATTAGCAATCTGCGTAATCACGATAAAGAAATTGTTGGTACTGTCGTGGTATTGCGGGATATCACTCAAGAAGAGTTGCTTAAACACCAGCTACAAAAAAGGGCAAATTTCGATAGCATTACAGGGCTGCTAAACCGTCAGGCATTTGATGAGCAGTTACCCCAATTTGCCGCTTCAGCCAAAACTATCGCCGTTTGTTATCTCGATTTGGAGCAATTCAAGTTGATTAACGACAGCTGTGGCCATACTGCAGGCGATCGTATGCTTGCTATGGTGGCTAAGGCAATGCAGGCTTGTCTTGGGCCACAGGAGCTATTGGCGCGCCTTGGTGGCGATGAGTTTGGTTTAGTGATTTGTAATCGTAGTGCCTTATCTGTGGCGCAATTACTGAAGCAAATGATCGCGCAAGTCTCCATGCAAGTGTTGAACGATAAAAACTGTAATTATAAAGTTGGCCTCAGCATAGGTGTTGCCTTTGGCCGAGCCCCCTATATCGATGCACAAGAGTTATTAAAAGACGCTGATATCGCCTGCATTGCCGCTAAAGCTAAGGGCGCCAATCAAATTCATTTTTACGATGATAAAGATAAAGAACTCACCTACCAAAGAAATGCGCCTAAGTGGGCGGTACGTATCGCGCAAGCGATTGAAGAAAACGAGTTGATTCTGTATTACCAACCGATCCGCGGACTAGGCAGTGGTCCGCAGCGACAACGAATGGAAATTCTGTTACGAATTCAAGAGCCCTGTGGCCGCATTTTGGCGCCTGCGCAGTTTATAGCCGCCGCTGAACGTTTTAAGTTGATGCCAGATATCGATAAAGAAGTCATCCGCAAAGCTTTTTTATGGTTGTCTTTGAACCCCGTGCTTTGGCCTGATCATTGTATTTCGATCAACCTTTCGGGCAATAGTTTAGGTGCCGAAGGTATGGTGGAATATATCGCCCAGCAGCAACACATTTTTGATATTCCAAGCCAATGTATTTGTTTTGAAATTACTGAAACCACCGCGATCCAAAATCGCAATCGTGGTATGGAAATGTTGAAGCAGTTACGTAAACTCGGTTTCTCATTTGCACTGGATGATTTTGGCAGTGGTTTTGCCTCTTATGGTTATCTGCGTGAGCTGCCCGTGGATTATGTCAAAATCGACGGCTGTTTTATTAAGAATCTCGCCGTGAATGCTAAAGACTACGCCATCGTTAAATCGATTCAGGATGTTTGTCGGGTTATGGGAATCGAGACTGTTGCTGAATTTGTTGAGAATCAGGATATTATTGACAGATTGTTGAGCATAGGCATTAACTATGCGCAAGGTTATGCGATAGGGCGCCCGCAACCCTTAGCTAATTATCGTGAGCAATATGAGATGAGGCTTGCACAACGCGCGTGAAGGATTGCGCTTTTAGCGTGATTATGCCAATTTAGCAAAAGGCGTAATTAACATAGCGATAACAAAGGAATGACTATGGATGGACTCACTGGCAAGGTCGTGATCATCACGGGTGCCTCAGAAGGTATTGGTCGGGCGCTCGCCGTGGCAATGGCGCGAATGGGCTGCCAACTGGTGCTCAGTGCGCGTAATGAAACACGTCTCGCCTCACTCGCTTTAGAAATCGCTAATTATGGTCCGCCTCCTTTTGTATTTGCCGCCGATGTCTCCAGCTCAGAACAGTGTGAAGCCTTAGTTGAAGCTGCAGTTGCGCATTATGGCCATCTCGATATTTTGATTAACAATGCTGGCATGACTATGTGGTCACGTTTTGATGAACTGACTCAGCTCTCGGTGCTTGAAGACATAATGCGGGTGAATTATCTTGGTCCTGCGTATTTAACCCATGCCGCGTTACCGCACTTGAAAGCCAGTAAAGGCCAAGTGGTGGTTGTGGCGTCAGTTGCTGGATTAACGGGCGTTCCTACTCGCAGCGGTTATGCCGCTTCTAAACATGCTGTGATTGGCTTTTTCGATTCTTTGAGGATTGAATTAGTGGATGATAATGTGGCCGTAACTGTTATTTGCCCCGATTTTGTAGTGTCACAAATTCACAAACGTGCCCTCGATGGTGCTGGTAATCCTTTAGGCAAATCTCCGATGCAGGAAGCTAAGATACTGACGGCTGAGCAATGCGCTAATATGATGTTGCCAGTGATTGCAACTCGAGGCCGTCAACTGATTACTTCACTTCGCGGTCGTTTGGGGCGTTGGCTTAAGCTGATCGCACCAGGCTTAATCGACAAAATTGCCCGCAGGGCGATCGCCTCCGGGCACTAAAGTCTTTGCCACTACAAGCTATTTGCCACTCTTATTGAGATGCTTAATGATGGATTGTTCAGCTTCACTTTGAGTCGCTTTGTCCCCATCGATATCGATAGTCACTGTCGCGTTATGGCCCGTCATATCCTCTGCAATATGAAACCAATCTGGATGCCAGTAAAAGCTGGCTCCTTCTAGGGTTTGCCAGTTATGTACGCCTGATTTTTCACCTTGATAAATAAGATCTTTTATCGAATAACCCATATATTTACCCCATTAATTTCATGATTGTTAAAAATATAAGAAGCTAAATGGTGCACGTCATCTTAACCTAGGTATGTGCTTTACATCACATTTTTAGGTAAACATAAACCCCGCCAGAGCGAGGTTTATGAACAGCGTTAGTATCTTAGCGAGATTAAGGTTTAGTACACTTATGGTTTGGTGCACTGGGTTGGCGAACCCATGCCTTTCCACAGGGTCCTACCATCAGTGAGTGACAGGGGCACAAAGGTCAAACCTTGGCTCATATTGGCGGGTGGCAAGTCGGTTTCTAACTCATACATGCCCATGGGGATAGCCCCTGATGTCGCATTGGCGGCAGTTTGCGAGGCCGCAAGGCTTGAGTAGTGTAGGCCTAACATATCGAAATGGCTGCGCCAATCTTTGCCTGTGAGTTTACTCAAAGACACCAGCATAAAGTCGTTGCCCGGAATATCTTTCACCGTTTTGCCACCGTAGACACTATTGCCTTCAAACGAAAATTGGCCAAAGCCCAGTTTGCTACGATTCGCTTCCCAATCACTGGCGTTATTCGCATATTTACCGAAAATACGACTGTGTTGATACAGCAAGGTAAAGAGATTAAAGCCATTGTTCAGAGTGGTGCCGTCACTGAGCGTCATGCCGTGAGCCTTAAGCGCCATTTGGATGTAAAACGCCATGCGATAACCGTTATGCACAGCATAAGCATTGCTGGCCCAAGGCGCAGTGTATCTGTCTTCACCAGCATCGAGCACCTTACAATTGGCGCCAAACACTACGCGTTTACCACTGGTGTCTGTTGTACCTGCGGCATCGGACATAAACACATAAAAGAGATCCTTGTGGTTCATGTGACCATCGGTCACTGTGCCTGTATTGCCGTCGCGCAGATAATGGGTTTTCCACTTCACCACATAGGGGAAGATATTGTTGGAGTTTTCCCCTGCGCGGCTGCCATAACCTGCCCAGTTATCATGATCACTTGCCGCAGCATATTGCACATTGAGACGGTTAGTTTGCAGATTGTGGCCTAACTCATGGTTATCACCCCAACCCGTTGGGTCGATATTCCATGCTGCGTCCCAAGGGTTACCGCTACAACCTCCACCGCACTGGGCATTTTGGTCATAATTCGCGTGTTGAATGATAGTGCGGGTATGCAGACTATTATCGATACAGTCGTCGCCAAACAGTCCTTTGCAGGCCGCTAGTACATCGGCAGGTAAGGATTCACTTAAGCTCTTGCCTTGGATCTTAAGTCCCGCAAGGGTGTAAACGCTGTTGATATGGTCATCGACAATACTTTTGAGTAGCGCGTTTACATCGGGTACATCCCCGCCGATGGCGTTTAAAAAGCGGTCGCGACGCAGATGCTGCTCGGCACCATCGGTACGTAAGTCCACATGGGGTAATTCGGTATTTTGGATGCGATCGTTAAAGGCTGCTATTTCTGCAGGGTTTGAAAAATCCATAATGGTCGGATGTTTAGCCACATGCTCAGCGTTGACTTCGACACTTAACGCGCCGCCATCAGCACTCGAAGTATCACCACTGATATACAGATAAATCGGCCCGCCGTAGGGGGAAGAAAATTCGAGACTTTGTCCTTGAGCTAAGCGCAGGCGTTGCTGCGCCAACTCCAATGGACCGCGGTAGATTTTCTGCTCATAGGCACGGTTGGTATTGCGTCTGTGGTAGTTGAGTTTGATCTCCACATTCGCAGCGCTGCTATCGAGACGAGTGAGTTTAATGGTTTGTCCTGGCAGCGCATACCAGCCTGTGGTCGTCCATTGGCCTGCATAGGGCACGCTAATGGTTTTATGTTCTGTGACAGTCGCAGGATAAGCGTAGTGCGCATTGCTGCTCTTGCTGAGGTTGGCTCTGTCGGTAACATATTCACCTAAATCTGGCTGGGCTAAGTTATGGGTACGGGCATAGCTGACGGTCCAATCGGCAAATAGGGCCTGCTGCCACTGGGCGTATTCGCTGTAGGCTATGGGGTAGTCAATCTCGCTGCGATACTTATCGGCGAGCAGCAGTCCGGCCTTCATCAAGGGGAAGTCTGCTTTGGTAAACACATCGATAGCATGGTTATCTAAGGTTTCAGCATTGGCTCGATACCAATCGGCACCCGCTTTGAATGAGTCAACAAAGGCGGCAGTATTACAGCTCAAGTAATTACCGCCACAGTCGTTGAGTACAGAGGTGTCGAAGCGGCCTTCGTTAAGCTTGCCGAGCAAATTATTCACCTTGGCTAGGGCGGTGTCTTCGACCAAAATATCGGTCACACTGAGGTTATTGGCATTGAGTTTTGACCAGTAATTGCCAGAGGTAGAAAGCCCCATCTCAAGGTAAAGTGGCGACAGTATTGGGCTTTCATTACGCCAGTAGTTAGAGAGCAACAAGGGAATTCCTGCCGCTTTGGCCTTAGCGATCGCGGCTTTAATGCCTGCAAAACCGAGTGACTGACGGTCTATGTCACTAATGATAATTAGATCTGGTTTCAGTGTGTTGATACAGTTGCTTAACTCGCTGTAGTCACAGGTATTTGCTGTATTAATGCTATGGGCTGCGGGGTAGTTGTTTGTGAGCCAAGTGCGGATCCCTTCATTATGGGGAAAGTACCAACTGTCAGCCTTGCTCGGCATTTGGGCGGTCACTATGCTGAGGCCGTCGGTTTTATCGGCACCTTTGGTCAGCCAGCCTAAAAGGTTTTTCAGTAAAACATCGGTTTGAGCTGAAGTGTTGACAGAAAATAGATTTCCTCCCATGGCCGCATATCTTTGCCCCTGTTGCTCGCCCGCCATCACTAACCCACGAACGGCGCTCGCCCCACTGCCATCGACATTTGATGGCAAGACAGTGAAAGTGTTCTCCGGCATAAAGCTCGAAAAGGTAATTGAGTCATGGGTTGGATGCCAAGAGATGCTGCTACCGACACCTTGATATAGCTGATTTATCTGGGCTTTACGTTTGATGTCGATATTAGCGAGTTCGGCGATGCTGAAATCAATTAACTCACTCGCACTGGCAAGCCTGTGGTCTTGGTATTTAATGGCATTTTCGGCATTACTGATAAATGTCGGCGTGATAGTGCAATCGGCCGTCATGGACGCAGTGGTGTAAGTCAGCACATTGAGCGTGCCACCACAGCCAGTAATGCCCTCAAGCGTAAAGCCGGTATCGGCAGTAATGCTAAAAATAGCGCTTTTGCCAGACTCCACTTTTTGGCTGCTTGGACTCAGTGCGCCACCTATTACCGATAGGTTGCTGGCGGTGTATTGTACCAGCGCGGGAGGTTGGACTGGCGGCTGAGTGGGTGGTGTTGTCGTTCCAGCATCTTCTGAGCCGCCACCGCATCCGCTAAGCAGTATGGCAATGGAGGCATAAAGTAGTCTAATCCTCATGGGGAGTCCTTGATCTTTGTGTATTTAACATTTGGTTGACATTGTATCTTGTTGCTCCTGTTTTCAATAGAATTAATTACATAATTTTATTGAAAATCATGATGTTATATTTGACGAGTGTCAAAAAACAGGCACAAAAAAACCGGCTTATTGCCGGTTTTTTAATAGAGATATTAATTAATCTTGCTGTTCACGTACTATTGCGCGATAACCAATATCGGTACGGAAATACACATCATCCCAGTGGATTTCATCAACCAATTTATAGGCGGCTTTTTGCGCTTCGGTGACTGTGTTACCCAGTGCCGTCGCACACAATACGCGACCGCCGTTGGTAACGACGTGGCCGTTTTTCATCTCAGTGCCCGCATGGAAAACTTTACCGTCGTTATCGCCAAGGCTGAGACCGTCAATCACATCAAACTTGCGATACTCATCTGGGTAACCGCCAGCAGCCAATACCACACCCACGGCTGCGCGCTCGTCGTATTCTGCGGTCACTTTATCTAACTCGCCACGGGTGGCGGCTAAACAGAGTTCCACTAAGTCAGACTTTAACCGCATCATGATTGGCTGAGTTTCTGGATCGCCGAAGCGGCAGTTGTACTCGAGCACTTTGGCGCTGCCATCGGGCGATATCATCAAGCCCGCATACAGGAAACCTGTATAGATATTGCCTTCTGCCGCCATGCCATCAACCGTCGGGCGAATCACGTTTGCCACAGTCCAATCGTGTACCGCTTGGGTTACCACAGGTGCTGGCGAGTAAGCGCCCATGCCGCCAGTATTTGGGCCGTAATCGCCGTTATCACGGGCTTTATGATCTTGGCTGGTGGCCATTGGTAGAATATTCTTACCATCGACCATCACGATAAAGCTAGCTTCTTCGCCCTTGAGAAACTCTTCAATCACTACGCGCGAACCCGCTTCGCCAAATTTGTTACCGGCGAGCATGTCATCAATTGCGGCATCGGCTTCAGCTTGGTCTTGCGCGATAATCACGCCTTTACCTGCGGCTAAACCGTCAGCTTTGATGACCACTGGATAACCTGTTGTGGCCGTTAATTCACGCACGAAAGCTTTGGCATCGCTGATTTCAGTGCAGTTTTTATAACCCGCCGTAGGAATATTGTGGCGGGCTAAAAAGTCTTTAGTGAAGGCTTTTGAACCTTCGAGTTGGGCTGCGGCTTTAGTTGGGCCAAAAATCGCTAAACCTGCGGCGTTGAAGGCATCGACGACACCGATAACGAGTGGTGCTTCTGGGCCGACTATGGTCAGTTCAATCTTATTAGTTTTCGCAAAATCGAGCAGAGCAGGGATGTCGGTGGCGCTGATCGCCAGATTTTCAACATTAGGTTCTAGGGCTGTGCCCGCATTACCGGGTGCTACATAAACGGTAACAACTTGAGCCGATTGAGCGGCTTTCCAAGCTAGGGCATGTTCGCGGCCGCCGCCACCAATGATTAACACTTTCATGGTTAAAACTCCCACACATCGCAAAGGAAAAGGCCCTAATCGCTAGGGCCAAGTTTGATTTAAGTTGTTATCAATGACGGAAGTGGCGCATGCCTGTCATCACCATGGCCATGCCGTGCTCGTCTGCTGCTGCGATGATTTCAGCATCGCGCATTGAGCCACCCGGTTGGATGATGCAGCTAATGCCCGCAGCCGCTGCGGCATCGATACCGTCACGGAAGGGGAAGAAAGCATCGGATGCCATTACAGAGTTCACCACTTCTAAGCCTTCATCGGCGGCCTTGATGCCAGCGATTTTCGCGCTGTAAACGCGGCTCATTTGGCCTGCGCCGACACCGATAGTCATGCCGTCTTTGGCATAAACAATGGCGTTAGATTTAACGAATTTCGCCACTTTCCAGCAGAACATTAAGTCTTTCAGTTCGCTTGCCGTAGGTTGACGTTTAGAAACCACTTTGATGTCTTCTAAACCGACCATACCTTGATCGCGATCTTGCACCAGTAAGCCGCCGTTAACACGTTTGTAGTCTAAGGTTTGGGTCTTAGTATTCCACTGACCACATTCTAATAAACGTACGTTGGTCTTTTTCGCAACTACATCGCGCGCCGCTTGGCTGACGCTTGGGGCGATAATCACTTCAACGAATTGACGCTCAACGATCGCACTCGCCGTCGCCGCATCTAATTCGCCGTTGAAGGCGATAATGCCACCGAAGGCTGAGGTTGGGTCAGTTTGATAAGCGCGGTTATAGGCATCGAGTAAGTCTTTACCTAAGGCCACACCACAGGGGTTAGCGTGTTTAACGATAACGCAGGCGGGTTCCAAGAATTCTTTTACACACTCAAGAGCGGCATCGGTATCGGCAATGTTGTTGTAAGACAAGGCTTTGCCTTGCAACTGAATCGCGGTAGCCACAGAAGCTTCATCAATTTTAGTGTCAACATAGAAAGCCGCTGCTTGATGGCTGTTTTCGCCATAGCGTAAGTCTTGTTTCTTCACTAATTGGGTGTTGAACGTGCGTGGGAACTTAGAATCAGCAAAGCATTCGTCCGTGCTGTGTGCAGGAACCATAGTACCGAAGTAGTTGGCGATCATGCCATCGTAACCCGCAGTGTGCTCAAAGGCCGCAATCGCTAAATCGAAACGCGTCGCATGGGTCGTGCTGCCATTGTTAGCCGTCATTTCTGCCAGTACGCGTGAGTAATCAGCGGCATTAACGACTATGGTGACGTCTTTGTGGTTTTTTGCCGCTGCGCGCACCATAGTTGGGCCGCCAATATCGATATTTTCGATAGCGTCTTCTAAGGTACAACCGGCTTTAGCTACAGTTTCAGCGAAGGGATAAAGGTTAACCGCAACCAGATCGATGGCATTGATATTGTTGTCGGCCATCACGCTTTCATCAAGACCGCGGCGCGCTAAAATGCCGCCGTGCACTTTAGGGTGCAGCGTCTTAACGCGACCGTCCATGATCTCAGGGTGTCCTGTGTAATCAGATACTTCGATAACAGGCACGCCGTTATCCGCTAACAGGCGAGCGGTGCCGCCAGTCGATAACAATTCTACACCTTGGGCGTGAAGTGCTTTGGCGAACTCGAGAATTCCGGTTTTATCTGAAACGCTTAACAGCGCGCGACGAATGGGTCTGGCATTATTTGCAGCAGTCATTTGGGTACAGGGTCCAGTTATTTTAGTTTCAAGGATCTTTCGGAAAACAGAACAGCCTTAACGCTGTACTGCTTTCCAAAAGTCCCTTGGTCCTATTTTTACTTTATTAGTTAACTTTTTATCCCTTCGTCACAGCGCGCGTATTCTAGCGTAAAACTCGATTTACGGGTGTTTTTTCTGCGTGATTTCACAATATTCATATCAGAACAAAGCGGCATTGCCGTCTTGGCTTTCAGTAAAGTTAAAATTACCTCTTGACCTTGGAGTAGGCTCCAAGGTTTATACTTGCATTATTGAGTTGTATGCTGGAAATGATCCCTGAGTTGTGGGCTATTTCGCAAAGGATGAAGACATGTATCGTATTGGTGAATTGGCGGATTTATGTGAGGTGAAAGCCGACACGTTAAGATTCTACGAGAAGCACGGCCTACTCGCGCCGTCGAGCCGTACTGAGTCTGGCTATCGAGTATATACCGAGGCCGATGCTGCGCGATTACGCTTTATTTTACGGGCGAAAGCTGTGGGTTTTACCCTCAATGAAATCAGTGAATTGCTGTCAATTGAACTCGATAAATCTAACCGAGTCTGTGCCGATGTAAAAGGCATGGTTGATTGTAAATTGGCTCAAGTACAGGCCAAAATTGCTGAGCTGAATCATTTTCAAGCGAGTTTACAAAGCTTGTCTGATGCTTGCTGTGGTGGGCCACGTAGCGCCGAACATTGCTCTATTTTAGAGGCGTTGGAGTCCAGCACTGAGCGGGTACGCGTTGAGCATCACTCTCATAATGTAAATCAGTACCAAGCGCACCAGAATAATCACGGCAAAGCCATTTATGAAGAGTCAGGGAATTAATTATGTTATTGAAGAATTTTATTGATCTGTTTTTAGACTCGGCGCCTTGGTTATTACTGGGCCTGATTTTAGCTGGGCTATTAAAAGTATTCGTGCCAATGGCGTGGATGCAAAAGCAGCTCGGTGGTCACGGTTTTAAAACCGTAGTGAAAGCGGCGCTGCTTGGCGCACCTTTACCTTTGTGTTCTTGTGGCGTTATTCCTGCGGCGGTAGGATTGCGCCGTTCTGGTGCCTCTAAAGCAGCAACGACTTCCTTTTTAGTGTCGACGCCAGAAACGGGCGTCGATTCAATCGCCGTTTCCTACGTGTTACTCGGCCCCTTTATGGCGATCGTCAGACCGATTGCAGCGATTACCAGTGCGATTGTGGCTGGCTTACTCGTTGGTCGCGATGATGACGATGGCAAGTCAGTGGTTAAGGTAAATACTCAATCAGATAAGCCATTAGAGGGGGAGGCGTCAGTGGCGTCTTGCTGTGCCTCAAAATCAGTGGCTCAGCCAGAGATGGTAAAAGCCGAAGCGGTTAAAAGCTGCTGCTCATCGACTACGCCTACGATAACGCCCGTAAAGTCTTCCTGCTGTGGTAATAACGGTGTTGATGCACCTGCAGCCGAGCCAAAGCCGAAGATCAAAATGACGCCTATGGCGGCGCCGAGCTTAATGGCGGGTCCTTCAAGTGTTATGGCTGTTGGCGGTCAAACCATGGGATCTGTTCAAACTATGGGTTCTGTGGTCAAGGTTAACGCTGCTAAAGCAGAAAGCGTGGGGTCATGTTGTGGCAGTCAAACCACAGAGCCTGAAAAAATAGTGGTGGTGAAAAAAGGCGCTTGCTGTGGTGGCAGTGCTAAGGATGCTGAGCAGGTTAGTGCTAACACTGCAGGCGATAGCTGCTGTGCGTCTACTCAAGATATGGCGACTGAGTTTAAGTCGCAATCGGTACTCAGTCGTATCGGAATTGGCCTTAAATATGCGGCAACGGATTTAGTGCGTGATACTACGCTGTGGCTGCTGGTGGGCTTATTTTTCGCAGCTCTGGTACAAACCTATGTGCCGGCTGACTTTTTAGCTAAATGGGGCGATGGCATTCTGGCTATGCTAGTGATGGTGCTCGTTTCTGTGCCTATGTATATTTGCGCGACCGCATCGACACCGATTGCCGCTGGATTATTACTGGCGGGAGTGTCACCGGGTGCTGTACTCGTGTTTATGATGGCAGGTCCGGCAACCAATATCGCGACTTTAGGCATAGTGGCTAAAGAGCTAGGTAAACGTGCGCTGTGGGGCTACCTTGGCGGTGTGATTGGCGTGGCCTTAGTGGCCGGTATGTTGGTCAATTATCTGGTTAATACCTTTGGTTTTGTGGTGATGCCACAAATTGGTGAAGAGCACCAAATGTTACCTCAATGGTTAGTGGCAACCTCTGGCATATTGCTGGCGTTACTCATGGCAAAAGTGGTTTTTGAGAAGATCCCAAGAAGCTGGGTTCGCCGCAACGATTGCTGTTCTTAGTCGATTCATATTCCACCAAGCAGTATCAAACAAATAAACATCCCAGTGTTGTTGCTAACACTGGGATTTTTTATGGGATTGATTTGCAAACCTATCAGTATTTGTTTGCTTTTTTATTGTCGATAAACGTAGGCGGCCTGTCGGCTTCAGCCTTGTTAATTGATTAGGATGTGAAGGAGCTTATCTCCGCCAAGGTTAAGTTGCGCCATTTCCCTACATCGATATCTAAGGTCACTGCGCCAATTTGCGCCCTGTGTAGGGCAACCACTTTATTGCCCACGGCGGCAAACATCCTTTTGACTTGATGAAACTTGCCTTCGGTGAGCGTGAGTAGCACGGTTTTTTCATCCACTTGCTGCAGTATTGCTGGCAGAGTGAGGGCGGTTTCGCCCTGTAGATTTAGCCCTGCGGCAAACTTTGCGGCTATGGCTGCAGTCGCTTCGCTGTTGAGTGGATCTCGCAGTTGGACACGATAGATTTTTTCGCACTGATATTGAGGTGAGATAATATTAAACGACCAGCGGCCATCGTCAGTCAGTAGCACTAAGCCTGTGGTATCAGCATCTAGGCGGCCAACGATGTGCAGGTCAAATGCACGTTCGATATCGAGCAGATGAAATAGCGAAGGGTAGGCTCCATCCACATTTGAGCACAAGGTATTAGCAGGTTTGTGCAACATGATATAGCGAGATGGGCGTGGCGCTAGCGGCTTTCCATTAAGGCTGACAGTATTATTTTCATGTACTTGCATCGCGCAGTTTGTCGCGATAGCGCCATTGACTGTGATTGAGCCGTTAAGAATGGTGACTCTTGCGGCTTTGCGATCAAGATCTGTGCTTTTACAGAGGAATTTATCGAGGCGCATAGTGAAATCTCAGGAAAAACAGTCAGCACAGGTGTTTAAGTAAGCTGCATTATCGCGACTTAGGGAGGATAAGCAACTGCCCTGTCTGAATGTTAAAACTAAGCGTACTGATTTTTAACGTTATGCCCTTTGTGGATCATCTTGCTGTTCGTTTTGTGTTGATTTGACCGCAGATGTTTTCTATTTGAGCCACTCGATGAGCATGTCGTTTATTAATTGGCTGCTTATTGAGTCGCTGTGCAATGTATTTTATGGGACTTGTTAAGGCGAGGAAAAACTTGGCTTTGTATTAATAAGTAATTGAGCAAAAATGTAAATACTGCTCAGAATACAGCATATGCCTAAATAAATGAGTAAGCCGAACTCCGTTTGGCCAAAACTGCTGGCAACTAATGGGCCTATCACTGACCCCACCGAATAGCTCAGCAGCATCACTTGAGTCGCTGAAACAATTTGGCTAGCAGGCAAGTCGTCACAAGCTAAGCTGATTGCAATCGGGTAAAGGGCAAAAGCGCTTGCGCCAAGCAATAGAAATCCAATAATCAGCGTCATATTTGAATGCTGAGTGAGCAGCAATAATGCTGCGACACCCAGTAGGCAAAAGCTTACTATCAAGCCACTTTTATTAACTCGAGGAGATAAATAACTGACTAAAGGTTGTACTAGCATGCCACCCACTATGATGAGGGCCATAAATTGTCCTGTTTGCTGATCAAGCCCCATATCCAGTGCCACATAGATGGGAAGTAAACCATAGATAGGGCCAAGCAATAATCCAGAGACTAAACATCCCATAATGGCAGGCTGACTTAGGTTTTTTAGCGCAGACAATGACATTGATTGTTGTTCGCTTACCTGAGGTTGACCGCGTTTTACCAGTAGCGCGGGTAAACTTGCCGCGGCTAATAATCCCATGATCACTAGGTAAGGTAGATTGCCCTTTGTACCTAAATAATCAATGGCTAATTGTCCTAAGGCAGTGCCTCCATAAAGCGCTGTCATATAAAGTCCAAGCCGCTTAGCGCGTTGCTTTTGGGTATCGGCCATTAATAGCCATGATTCAACCACCACAAAAATCCCTGCAACCGCAAATCCCGCTATAAGTCGAGAGGCTAACCAGACTCCACTTTTGGGGATTAATATCATAGCGACAACGCTGCAAAGAAGGATATTCAAAAAAAGGATAAAGGCTTTACTGTGGCCGATACGGGCAACAACAGGAGCAATACAAGGCGCCCCCAGTAATAAACCTAAATAAAAAATACTGGCCAGTAATGGAGCAAGTGAGGTGCTGAGTTCGAAAAAAGTGAGCGACAGTGGGATTAAGCTCATTAAGTAGCCTGATGCCAAAGCAAACAAACTTAACCCTGCTACGGGGACGAAAAGGCTGGGCTTTTGAGCCGACTGAGTTAAGGCAATTTTTTCCACGGGCGGTTCCGAAAACAGACAAATAATATACAGCTGGCGGGGTTGCGGTCGCGACTTTAGGCTGGATCGCTGACAGGGTAAAGTGAGTTAGATTGACTGTGGTGGTGAATAATATTTGTGTTTACGATTCATGTAGATATTGGGTTTTCTATGTTGCTTTGTTGCAATACGTTTGTGTTGTTCGCTTGCTGTTCACTGCGTCGCAGTTTTAGTGCACATTCAACGATACCTAGATTCGATTTAGCGCTACACACATTCAATTTTGTGCCAAATTTGGGGAATAATACCTAATCCTACCAATGATCAGAAGGTATGATTAATTAGTTTATTATCACCTTGGTAGAAAGTGTGGCGTGATCTATGTCTCAGTTTTAAACATTAATTAAATTACAACGTGGGCAAGGTTTTGTTCGATCTTTGTCCGTTTGAAATTTTAAAACAAAGGTGTCGATCAGAATTTGGTGATTATTGTCGCTAATCGGCCGTTTGTGCGTGCTAGCTCAGCAATAAATGTTGTTGCCAAGTGATAAAATTACAAAATAAACCGCTTTGCCAAGTGTGATCTATGCCCTAAATTTGCGTCAAAATAAAATGGTATTAAGGTTGTAACCATGTCTTTAACAGATTCAAGTACTGCTCCACCTAATAAAGCTCCCGTCAGCGAGGGGCTCGATAAGAAAAAAATGCTGATCCTAGTGGCTGATATTGTGCTGTTATTTGCACTTTATTACGGTTTACCTTTCGAACAAGGGGTGAATACTGGGCTGGCCATTTTGTTCTTTGCCGCGATTCTTTGGCTGACCGAAGCGATTCACATCAGTATCACTGCGATTCTCGTTCCTATACTCGCCGTATTCTTTGGGGTGTTTGAAACCAAGGAGGCAATGAGTAACTTTGCCAATCCCATCATTTACTTATTCTTTGGTGGTTTCGTATTGGCTGCGGCCTTGCATCATCAAAAGATTGATACCCTCATAGCGCAAAAGCTGCTGCTAGCCTCTAAGGGTAAACTCAGTATTGCCTGTTTGATGCTGTTTGGAGTAACTGCGCTGCTATCGATGTGGATCAGCAATACCGCGACCACGGCGATGATGTTGCCATTGGCACTCGGGATTTTGCAGCAGCTCGACCGCGAAAAATACCACAGCACCTATGTATTCTTACTGCTCGGTATTGCCTATTCGGCCAACATCGGCGGTATCGGTACTTTAGTGGGGAGCCCACCGAATGCGATTGCTGCGGCTCAAGTGGGCTTAAGTTTTAGTGATTGGCTGAAGTTTGGTATTCCAACCGTTATCCTCATGCTACCTATGATGTTGATTGCCTTGTATTGGTATTTTAAGCCTGATCTTTCTGCCAAATTCGATGTGAATGTTGAAGCTCAGAAGCTGACATTTCAGGGGAAATTTACTCTGCTTATCTTCCTGACTACCGTATGTTGCTGGATTTTCAGTGTACCGTTAGCTAAGGCATTAGGTGGCATCACTCAGTTTGATACCATAGTCGCCTTAGGTGCCGTCGTTTTACTCTCGGGCTTAGGTTTGGTCGGCTGGAAGAAAATTGAATCGACCACAGATTGGGGTGTACTCATATTGTTTGGTGGTGGTTTAACACTGAGCGCAGTACTAAAAACCACTGGCACCAGCGTATTTTTAGCTCACTGGATGACAGATATTTTCGGTAGCACTCACATGTCGTTGTTCGTCTTTGCTGTGATTGCTTTTGTGGTGATGTTGACTGAATTTGCCAGTAACACCGCCAGCGCTGCACTATTAGTGCCTGTATTTGCTGCGATTGCTGAGGCATTAGGCATATCGCCTGTAATGTTATCTGTGCTGATTGGTATTGCAGCTTCTTGCGCCTTTATGTTGCCGGTGGCGACACCGCCCAATGCTATTGTTTATGGTTCTGGCCATATCAAGCAATCGGAAATGGTGCGAGTGGGTATGATCATCAACTTTATCAGTATGATAGTCTTGGGTATTATCGCCCATACCTTCTGGGATATTTAACACTGATATAGTTCATGGCAACTTTGTGTTTCAACGTTGCCGCTAGAATAGTATTCGCCTTATGAAGAGCATAGGGCGGATACGCATTTTTCCTAGCAGAGTCGTCGTACCGAGTTTTTGGGCTTAGTGTTTCGAAGTTTACTCTATGCTTATGTTTTGCACTTAATCTGAGGTTAAGTTGCGACTAAAAGTATTTGCGCTATAAATTGCTTGATGTTGATAACGTAGATAAAAGATTTCTTTTACGTTGATGATATCAATCTGTTCAATGTCATTTTTATATAATACGGGAGCGGTATCGCCTTCAGTGACATTAACGGCTTGTAAAATAATAGGCTTATCTGTCATGGCAAAAAACACTTCTGCTTGCTGTAAATTCTCTGAAAGATAAACATAAGCTGTCTGCGGCTCGGCAGAATTATGATCACTGCGAGTAAAGGCTATCCCTTGTTCGAATGGACGAATGCATTGCTTAGTGTCATCGTTCCAAGTCCCTCCCTTGTCGAGACAAGTATCAATTGTGAGATGTTGTTGTAAACCCCATCCTGTCACCACTAGCAAGAGCACTGCGCCCAGTAAGAACATTGCTTTTTTCAATTTTCGTTACCTTTACAAATTAGCTCGGCTGAGCGTTTGTATCTTAGCTCAATCCTCTTATTTATAGGCATTTAACCATTGGTTTAACGCTGAGGAGGGCAAAGCTCCGGCTTGCTGGGCGAGTATGTGGCCTTGTTTAAAAATCATTAAGGTTGGAATAGATCGAATATTAAATTGAGCCGCGAGGGCTTGCTGTTCTTCAGTATTGATTTTACCGAAGCGAAATTGAGGCTCCCATGTCTTAGCTGCTGCAGAAAATATGGGCGCAAAACTTTTACAGGGCCCACACCAGCTGGCCCAAAAGTCAACGACAAGGGGAAGCTCTGATTTATTAGCATGGTTGGCAAAGTTTGCGCTATTGAGTTCAATTGGCGCAGCCGTAAAGACACTGAGCTTACATTTACCGCAAGTGGGTTGTTGGTTTAAACGCTCATCGGGAACGCGGTTTAACGTATCGCAATGGGGGCAGGCAATAATCATAGTAAAGCTCCAAAATAAAACGTTTATACGACTTATATATTGGGCTAACCGATAGTAATTTAAAGGGCGAGTGATGATGTTATCGCCCATGATGACTTTATTATTAAGGATTAAGCAGTGAACCGAGCTGCAGAAATGTTTAGATTGTGCCCACAAGCCCGCTCGTCGGTGATAAAATCCCGCGCAAAGTTGAATATCACGCCCTAAGTGCGAACAAGAAAAGAGAATGAAGATATGACTGAATTAGAAGTAATCGAGCTGCAAGTGGGCGAAGGAAAAGAAGCGGTAAAAGGCGCACTGATCACCACCCAATATCGTGGATTTTTGCAGGATGGTACCCAATTCGATTCATCCTATGATCGTGGTCAGGCGTTTCAATGTGTAATTGGTACTGGCCGTGTGATTAAAGGCTGGGATCAAGGTATTATGGGGATGAAAGTCGGTGGCAAACGTAAGTTGTTAGTCCCAGCTCACTTAGCCTATGGCGAGCGTCAAGTGGGTGCTCATATCAAACCAAATTCTGATCTCACCTTTGAGATCGAATTGCTCGAAGTGCTGACTCGCGACTAAGCGTGACAGGACTGCGAGAGTCTGTGTAAGCTCGATTGAGCCAATATGATTCTGGCTCATCTTGCACTCCTCGCTATGTTTCTTCGGCATTGGGTGATTTACACTGGACTCAATTTTCCCACTTAAAGGAAAGAGATTTGTCGTGGCTTCGGATACTGCAGCAGAGTTAATTGCGCAACTTCAGGCTGAGATCGCTCAGCTAAAAAGTGAAAACGCTCATTTAGCAGCGTTGAATTATCGTGCCGAAGAAAAACTCTTTGCGGCCCTCGATGGTAATGGCTTATGTCTATGGGAACAGTATATTCCAAGCGGAAATTTAACCATATTTAACATGCGCTGGGGTGAAATGCTCGGGTTTAGTCCTGAAGAGTTTGCTGCCCATGTTGATATCTGGAAAAGTAAATTACATCCAGAAGATAAAGAGTGGGTGATAAAAGCCTTTGAAGATCATGTGAATGGTCAAGCCGATTACTATCAAGCAGTTCACAGAATGCTACACAAAGATGGCAGCATAACCTGGGTGTCCGATCGCGGGCGTATTGTCGAGCGCTTAGCTGATGGAACACCACTGCGAATGATGGGCAGCCATATCGATATTACTCAAGAAAAGCGCTACGAAATAGATTTAGCCCGCTTAGCCCACAGTGATCCACTCACCAACTTAATGAATCGCCAAGCTATTGCCAAAGTATTCGATGAATCCTCGCTACCAGGTATTCGCGGTGCGTTATTTTTTATCGACCTTGATGGTTTTAAAGCGTTAAATGACCGTCACGGCCATAAGTTTGGTGACAGCCTGTTGATGCACGTTGCGCATACTTTGGTATTTCACGCAGGTGAATTCGCGCAGATCGCACGGTTAGGGGGTGACGAGTTTGTGATATTACTGCCGTCATTTGATCGTGAATCTTTAGGGGCGCTCGCACAATCTTTGCTCGATGTTTATCGAGATAAATTCCTGCTAGAAGGTTGTGAAGTGGAGGTAGGCCTGAGTATCGGTATTGATATATTTGGCTCTGGTGATAGTTTTGCCGAGAGTTGTGATCGCGCGGATGCCGCCATGTATCGCGTGAAACACCAAGGAAAGCATGGATATTGTTTTTATCAGTCGTCGGAATAATGATCCAAGCCTGCAGATCTTAGTAATACTTCATTTAGATTTGATTACAGTGCCTTATTAGAACAAAAAACCACCTTTAATGGTGGTTTTTTGTTTTTAGCTTTTTAAGCTTATTTTCATCAGCTTATGGAGTTACAAAATTAAATGGTTGATGGCAACTGACACAATAGTTTTCAGATTTTTTGTGTACATGGTGGCACTTACTGCAATCAGTTTCGGTGTCGAAGTGGCGATTTTTATGGGGATTGGTTGGTTTTACATCCGCCGTTTTTTCCGCTAATTTCTTAGTGTTGTGGCATTGTACACACTTGAGCATAGGGACGGCTTGTCGTTCTTCTGCACCATGGCAGCTTGCACATTTAAGGCCTTTCGCCATATGAGTTTGATCGAGTAAAGTACTCTCTTTAGCGAACGCGCTGCCAGCGAAAATACCCAAAATAATAGCCAATATAATTGTTAAGTTTTTCATTGTTTGATCCCATTATTCATTTCACAGGATGCCAAAATGTGAGGCATCCATTATTGATGACTATGTGTTCTATAGTTTTGCTACATATTTGCCCGCTAAATAGCCGAAGGTGTAGCAGCGACCTAAAGACAAGCCAAATACCGTTAATGGGTAGTCAACGCCACCATAGAAACCTGCTCCTAGGTTACCAACAATGAATAAACCTGGAATTTCCTTACCATCGGCATCAAGTACTTGGTGGTTGTCGTTAACGAGAATTCCTGAACATAAAGTAGAAATACGCATACGACGGTGAATACCGTAAAACGGTGGTTTGAGCACTGGTACCATTTTGCTTCTAGGTTTACCGAAGTCCTCATCTTTACCTTTTTTGCACAGCTCGTTATAACGGTTAACGCTGGCAACAAAGGTTTTTGGATCGCACTCTAACTTCACAGCCAATTCTTCTAATGTGTTAGCTGAATGGGTGTTGATCAAAGAGGGAAATACTCCTGTTTTCTCACCAGGAACTTCAGGCATATAAACTTTAAGCTCTTCAGGAGAATAGAGGTGGCCAGGCCAATCCTTCGCTTGCGTCATATAGTCAGAATCAAATACTTGTGAGTAATGCCCCGCATTCTGCTCATCTTTCAAGTAGTTATTCATTAGAGACATCTCAACCTTCTCATTCACAAAGCGCTCACCTTTACGGTTTACCGCTAAGAATGGCATGTCACACATGGAAGCCGGGCCGGCATCGAAGTCGTGCAACATTTTGGTATGTCCAACAGGTTCGATAACGCCGCCAGCCCAATAGGCCATAGCAAAACCGTCACCGGTACGATCCATTTGTTTACGTTCAAAGTTTTTCAGTTCGGGGATGAAGAAGTCACACATAGCTTTGTTATTTTGATAGTCGCCAGAGGACAGAATGACACCTTTCTTCGCCATGTATTTGTGGTACTTACCATCACGAGTTTGAGCAATGACGCCGATGACTTTTCCTGACTCATCCTGGATTAATTGTTGTGCAGGAGTATTAAAGAAAAACTTAACGCCTGCTTTTTCTGCTGTTTTAGCTAATGCGCGCATAGCATCACCCGTGGTGTAGGGTTTAGGGCCGCAGAAAGAAGTGATAAAATTTAAACGGTCATCAGTATCAGCAATTCCGCGAATACCGTGCTGCACTTTGGTACCTTGGTCAACAATCTGGCCGCCACCTTGTTTCACTCTATCGATAACCCAAGTGACAGCTTCACCTGAATTGTAAGCCCATTGCTTAAGAAGACCGGGATGTGAACGGTGCGCGTTATCCGCCATTAAACGGCTAACTAAAGCTTCAATTGCTGATTTATCACTGTTTTTCAGGTCAATTCCTGAACCAGTGTTTCCTTGAGAGACAGGGATGGCTTGCTTTTGTAAACACGCAACGGTTGCACCACTTTCTCTGGCTGATAGAGCCGCAGGCACACCAGAAGCTCCAGCACCGACGACGACAACATCAAAGGTTTGGGTTGTTGCAATATCTTTATCAGCAATAGGTTTTGGCTTAGGTAGAAAATTGAGCGTTGCGCCGCCAATTTCGCCATATTCAGTGCCAACTTGAAGGGGTGCAGCACTCGCTGAAGCAATACCAAGACTTGCAAAGGCTAAGCCACCACTTCCCACTGCAGCTCGAGTTAGGAAACTTCTTCGAGATATACCATTTTGCAGGACGCTAGCAGTGTATTGATCGATTTCTTTCGGTTTCTGTGAATGCTCTTTACTCATTTTGATACTCCTTGGGTCCTCATTGCTAAGGTCGATATGACATCGTTAGCAACGACAATGGATCTGGCCATAACCGCATGTGATTTGTTTGCTTTAAAAACTAGAAGTGCAGTTGTGTGAAAGTGATTAAATTCTCATTCATTAACAACATACGTTTAAATGTATGACATATGACAATAAACCAAAAGAGGTATTAATTACATCTTTGCAGTGCTTCACAAAATGCTGGAGTTTTGAGCTGTTAATATGATTATTCTTTTTGAAACAAGCTAATGTAGGACTTTCTTTATTAAATAATGCAGTGAATTTTTTGAGGAAGATGTATTTCTTAAATACAGTGATCAAAATAAAATATGTGTTGTTAAGCTATTTCACTACATATATTTAGTGTTCTAGGTTTACGGGAGTTAATTGTGGTAATGAGGCGTTAGAGTCATCGTTATTTCCGCATCCGCTAAATAAGACACATGAAATAGCCATGGCTGGAATAATTAAGAAATTATTTTTTCCATTTTTGATCTCAATAATTAAGTCAACGCATTCACCGCAACGTTTAAATGGAGATGAGAATTTTGCGGTGTAAAAACCGGGTGTATCCAACAAGGCGCGATACACCCGCATTAAGTTTGGTGCAGGGGAGTTGTATTTGTGACTATTTACCTAAGGCAAATTTATAAGTGACATATAAACGCAGATCGTCAAGATCTTCAGCTTGATCAAAATCGACCATGGCATAACGCGCCTTAAGACCTAGGCCCGATAATATGCCTGAAAATTTATAGGCGATTGAAAAGTTTGTTTCATTAAAATCTGACGCAGTCCCCTCTGGCACATCGTACTGCCCATAAAAGGCATAGGCTTCTAATCCACTCGCCCCTAATTTTTCAAAGTCATAGGCCAGCTTTAACGCGTTGACCTCTTCATTCGCCCGTGCAGATTGATATACCTGTTGAATGACCACTTTTTCATCGCCCCATGGGGTCAGCACTGTGTCATCCCCGGTTTTGGCGTACATATAAGTGAGATCTGCCCCCGCCAATTTGGCGCCTAGATGGAAGCCATATTGATAGGTATCGAGTGGGCCGCCGGTTTCATCACCTATTGCCTGTTGAGTTAAATAGGAAGGTGTTAAGTACAAATTCGTTGGACCAACATCAGCGGCTAATTTCACTTTGGCATAGGTTTGATTGAAAACATCTTCCATGCTGTAGTGCCAAAGATGGGCTTCAGTTTGGACTGTTTTAAAGGGCAATTGATATTTAGCACCTAGGGCATAAACTGGGTTATCGGCAACATCTGCCACAATACCCGCTCTTGCTAATTCGCTTTGTACCGCCTCTTTTACGGATACGAAGCTATTGTCAGACCACCCCATGGAATCTGTAATATAGAGTGCTGATAACGTTAGATTGTCAACACTCTTATTTTCTGCTGAAAAGCCGCGAAAAGTTCGTGGGATCGCACGAATGTCATGGGGATTCATCATTGGTGTGCGCAGTTCTTGTGCACCTAATTTGAATTGAGTATCCCACCAATTACCTTGGACAAAATACTCCTGTAAACGGTTGACGCTGTCATGGTCGCCAGCGGCATCGCGAGCAACTAGGCCGTAGACATCATCTGAATCATTGGTCCAAATGGGATTTGCAGATGCGAAGCTGGTCCCAAAACTGAGGCCATTCACTTTTGCGGTATTGTAATAAAACAGTCCGCCAAATGACGTATCGTGTTTAGTGTTCGTCGTATTATCAAAGTCACGGGTAAAATCGAATAAGCGTAATTCTCCTTTTAACGTACCTTGGCTAAACATTTGATCAATGCTGGTATCTGCTGTAGCTGGAATCGCTAGCGTAGATAGCACAAGCAAAGATAAATAAGATTTTTTCATCATCATCTTCCCTATTATTAGTAAGCCCTGATCAGAATTGTCTGAGCTAGTTAAAGAAATTATGTTTAACATTCTTAGGTTAAATGTATGACGTATGACTAATGTCGACAACGAAGTTAAGATGAATATGAGAAACTAGTTACGAAATTCGCACAGATGTTACTTGGATCAACAAAGATGAATGTTTTTTCATCACTAATGTAGGAAAGATGAGAGTACTTTTTCTGCGTTAATGCGGTTTTATGCTAGTATGGCGACACTAAGCATATTTGGGATAATCAAGTGCATATCTTCAAGCCAATTAAGCAGATAAGAGCATCGAGTGAAGTCGGGCAGCAACTGAAAAATGCTATTTTAGACGGCGAATATAAGGCTGGCGATAAATTACCCTCTGAGCGCGAATTAATAGAATTATTTCAAGTTAGTCGCACTGTGGTGAGAGAGGCGATCAAGAGCCTCGAAGCAGGTGGATTAGTGGAGATTCGCCAAGGTGCAACAGGCGGCGCATTTGTTAAGCACTTAACCTTTGAACGTTTAAGTGATGCTTGCCAAGATTTATTTCTAATGGGGAAACTTTCTCTTCCTGAACTGTGTCAAGCACGCATGCTGATTGAGCCGCAAGTGGCTAGAATGGCTGCTAAAAATTGCACTCCAGAGCAAGCTAAAGCTTTGCAAGAGGCGAATCGTCATGAAAGTGACTCATTGGCTTATCCCGAAACTGTCATATTGCGATCTCAAGTACATTATTTGCTCGCTGAAATGTCTGGAAATCGCTTTTTAGAAGCGATCGTAAAATCCTTGTTGGTTTTATTAAGTAATCAAACGACTAAGTTTCAGCCACCGACTGATGAAATTCATCCTTTAGGCTTGCATGATGTCATTGTCGAAGCGGTTATCGCAAAAGATGGGGCGAAAGCTGAGGCCGAAATGTTTGCACACCTTGAGGATTTTAATCAGCGCCTAATAGAAATTGAGCGTAAATATATGGATAAACGTGCTTAAGGCAAAGAGTTGCAACCCCAAAGTTCAACCGCGGCAGTTTGTTTGTTGGGTACGCCAATCCAATGACTCATGGCTTGGCATTGCACTTTTCCTGAGATTTGAGTGAAGCAAAGTTCAAAATCCCCTGCTTCGGGCGTGCGACCTAAGCGCAACACAGGCAAAATGGGCAGCTTGGGCTGATAATGCCAGCTGCCATTTTTAAGATAAGCATCATCTGGGATTTCCATTCCAGCACCCGTACCTTTCACTCTTGCTTCGACCAACACTAATCCTTGTGGCATGACGTTATAGTCTTCCTCCCAGCGAATTTTTTCTATGCTGTGGTTCCATGCCAAGGTGAAGTTGTCTGTGGGCACTTGGGCCCACAGTGTGCCCGCTAGGCCTAAACACAGGCCTAGCATCTGTTTACCTTCAAAGACTGATTAACGACCAATAATCTCAAGAGCTTATCCTTGCTCTGCGAGACGTTTGAGTTTGCGTGCTCGCCAGCTGTGTTGCACGATAAATAGCAGCGCGAGCCCAAAGCCAATTTCATCACTCAACGGCGTAGCAAGAATTAAGCTCGCACCCGCAAGGAAGCCGATAACGCGTTCCCACCAGTAGAGTTTTTGTAATAGATATCCGGTAAAGATGACGCCCCAAATACCAATACCCACAGTCGCTTTTAGCAGGACAAACCTAGTGGCTAACCAGCTATCACCTTGAAGCATCAAAGCGGGATCGTAAACCGCCATAAAGGGGATCACAAAACCTGCAATGGCGATACGGATTGCCCAAAGGCTGATCTTAAGGCCTGATTCCTTAGCGATTGGCGCCGCGGCAAAACAGGCTAAGGCAACGGGAGGCGTGAGATCGGCCATGATGCCGAAATAAAATACAAACATATGCGACACAATCAGTGGCACACCGAGGTCGAGTAATGCGGGAGCGGCAATCGAGCTAGTAATAATGTAGTTAGGGATTGTGGGGATCCCCATGCCGAGTACTAGGCAAGTGACCATAGTTAACACGAGTGATAAGAACAAGTTATCTTGGCCAACGGCAAGAATATAGCTCGCGAAGGTCGAGGCAATTCCTGTCAGTGACACTATGCCGATAATCACACCGACTAAAGCACAGGCGATACCCACAGGCACGGCATGACGGGCGCCTTCTACCAGTGCATGCAAGCAGATGGTGAGAGTATCTCTGCCGCCTTTAATAAACCAACAAATGGCGACTAATAAGGCGATAACCCCAAATACGACCCCGATCCCGAGTTGGAAGAAGCCAGCGCAAAGGATGCCAAGGGCAATCCAAAAGGCAATGCGCATTGCCATTGAGGAAAGCCGCAGTACTATGGCTGAGCCTAAAATTACTATCGATGTGAGGGCGAGTCCTACCATGCCTGAGAACAGCGGCGTTCTACCCGAAAACAGCAAGTAGACTAAAATAAACAAGGGGATAAGGAGATACCAACGCTCTTTAATTGCCGCCCATGGATTAGGGCACTGATCTTTAGGCAGACCACAGAGATTGGCGCGTTTGGCTTCTAAATGAACCATCCAAAATACGGAGCAGAAATAAAGTAGCGCAGGGATCAATGCCGCTTTGGCTATCTCGATAAAGGGGACGTTAATGGTTTCGGCCATGATAAAGGCCACCGCGCCCATGATCGGCGGCATGATTTGGCTGCCCATACTCGATGTTGCCTCTACCCCGCCGGCGAAGGCTGGGCGATAACCGAATCGTTTCATGAGTGGAATGGTAAATTGGCCCGTTGTGACCACGTTGGCAACACCTGATCCTGTAATCGTCCCCATCAATGCCGATGATACTACCGCAACTTTTGCTGGACCGCCGAGCTTGTGGCCAAATAATCCCATGGCAAAGTCGGTAAATAAACGGATCATTCCGGCTTGTTCTAAAAAGGAGCCGAAGAGAATAAACAGGAATATATATGTCGCCGACACATAGGTTGGTGTGCCGTATAACCCTTCGGTACCGAAGGCTAATTGATTGATGATCTGATCGAATCCATAGCCGCGGTGCATTAAGTCACCGGGTAAATATTGGCCAAATAAGCCATACATCAAAAAGATGCTACAGATGATAGGTAGTGCCCAGCCCATGACTCGGCGCGCTGCTTCAAACACTAATACGATCAAAGTGATACCTATCACTATATCCGCATCGATCAGATCGCCTGAACGTTGAATTAAGTCGGCTTCGAAATACCACTGATAAGCCGCTGTGGCCATGCCAGCTAGACCGAGTAGCCAAGCGAGTGGCTGCCAAGGCTGAGATTTTCCTCTAGCGGGATAACTTAAAAAAACCACTAACAGTAAAAAGCCCACATGGGTGGCACGCAGTACTTGAGTCGAGACGGGATGAAAAGCGGCAGTGATGATTTGAAAAATAGAAAAAATTAAGGCTGTATAAAATAGAGCCTTGGGCCAATCGCCAGTATTTGCGCTGAGACCTTGTTGGGGATCACTCATATTATGCCTCACAGCATTAGACTACAGAGATGATATAAACGAGATGCCGTTATTTAACGGCATCTCAATTGCTTAGTTTGGAATAGGATGCACAGATATCAGTAAAACTTAGAGTGCACCAACTTCTTTGTAATAACGTTCTGCACCTGGGTGCAGTGGTATTGGCAGATTTTTCGTCGCTTTATCTACGCTGATGGTCTTCGCGGCGGAGTGCGCGTTACCGAGTCGGTCTAAGTGCTCGAACATGAGTTTTGTCATCTGATAGGCTAAATCATCCGATACACCGCTTTGAGTCACCAGTAAATTTTGAATGGCGACGGTAGAAACGTCGGTGGTTTGGCCTTCATAGGTGGATGCTGGGATCACGCCATGTTGATAGGCGGGATTGTTAATCTTAGCGATCACATCTTCTGGAATTTCAACAAAGTTGATTGCCATAGTCGCAGCTAAGTCACGGATAGCAGCCATGCCGAGACCGGAAGATTGTAACGTGGCGTCTAATTGACGATTTTTGATTAGCTCAACGGATTCGGCATAGGGTAAAAACTCGACTTTCCCCATGTCTTCGTAACTTAGTCCCGCAGCCTTGAAAATCGATCTGGCATTGAGTTCTGTCCCTGATTTAGGGGCACCCACTGAGATACGTTTTCCTTTTAAATCGGCCAAGGTTTTAATACCAGACTCTTTATTGGCGACGATTTGAATGTAGTTAGGATAAGCCGAGGCAAGTACTCGGATTTTATCCAGCGGCGTTTTAAAGCCTGCATCAATATCACCTTGATATGCTGCTGCGACTGAATCACCTAAAGCGAACGCTAATTCGCCACGACCCGCTTGCAATAAATTGAGGTTTTCTACTGAGGCTTTAGTTGCTTGAACTGAGGTTTTAGAACCTTCTATTCCTGTGCCATAGAGTTGCGACAGCGCAACGCCAATAGGGTAATACACACCACTGGTGCCGCCTGTGAGAATGTTGATAAAGGCGGGGGCAGCAGCCATAGCGGCAGCACTGAGTGTGAGAGTCACTGCTGCGCCGACGGCGACAAAACGTTTTTTGATTTTCATTATGAAATATCCTTATTTTTTATAGTGTTATGTAGGGTCTTTCGAGCGGTAAATACCGTAATCAGCTCAATATAACTACATAAAACCTGGAAAAGGTCAATTAGGCTATAGTCGATAGCTGCTACTTTTGTATCACAAAACTGAGATCTGAGACTGTTTTGAGCAAGGTTGTATTGTGAGGTAAAACTTGGTTGGTTCAATGAAGCGGGCAATAAAAAGGGCTAACCTAAGTTAACCCTATTTGTGTTATTAGAGGACAAACCTCCTAATAACAAGACACTATTTAGTGTTATCTAAGAAACCTTTAGTTGCGTTTTTCGCATGTTTTGCTGCTCTTTTCTCTTTAGGAGACATCAGCGGTTGTTTCTTCGATTCTTTACGGTTTTTTTGCTCTTTACTCATATAAAACTCCATGTACTCTTTGGTTATTCATCAGGCTAATCATGTAAGCCGTACTTAATTGAACCTATTCCATGACGTCCTGATTGAAGCGAAATTTTTATCTCGAATTACAACATTTTAAATTACAAATATCTAAAATCATTGATAATTATCTGTGAATTTATTTGCCTCAATGAGCGATTACAGCAAAATAATCTTATCACCGAATTCCGTACCATGATCCATCTATCACTTAGAATAATTAATGCTAATGCTAGCGTTAACCTGTATAAGAAATATGCGAACAAGGACACAGTACCTCTATTTTCGTCATTGTTTGTGGTTTTAGTGGGCCCTAATTGGAGGCATAACTAAGTACCATATGCCTAACGTCGGCTCGATTTACCTAGCATGCCACCTAATATACCGCGCAAAATTTGTTTACCTAATTGGCTGCCAACCGTGCGTGCCGCTTGTTTTGACAAGGTTTCAGCTAACCCTTGGCGGCGCTTATTACCAAAAATAAGTTCACTGAACCAACCTTGTTCTTCGGCTTTTTGGCCCGTTTGCACATCACTTGCTGTGGATGTGGTGTCGCTGGTGGCGTTACCAACTCGTCTTTGGTTAAGGCGTTCGTAGGCCGATTCGCGGTTGATTAACTGATCGTATTTACCTCCAATCGGGCTTTGGACACGGACTTGTTGTAACTCCTCACTTGTGGCGGGTCCCATGCGGCAACGTGGCGGTGCGATGAGCGCGCGCTCGACCATAGTTGGCACGCCTTTGTCGGCTAACATAGACACTAAGGCTTCACCTACAGCGAGCTGGGATATGACGTCGCTAACAACCAGTTTGGGGTTAGGCACAAAGGTTTCTGCGGCGGTTTTGACCGCCTTTTGATCCCTTGGCGTGTAAGCTCGCAGGGCATGTTGAATACGATTGCCTAATTGTCCGAGAATTTCGTTTGGGACATCATCAGGAAATTGCGAGCAAAAATAAACGCCTACGCCTTTTGAGCGAATTAGGCGCATGATCTGTTCGACGCGTTTTAATAGACTCGGTGGGCAACCCTCAAAGAGTAAATGCGCCTCATCGATAAAAAACACTAACTTAGGTTTTTCGGGATCGCCGACTTCGGGCAGATTCTCAAATAATTCTGAGAGTAGCCAGAGTAAAAAACTTGAATATAAACGGGGTGTTAAAATCAGTTTGTTTGCTGCTAATAAATTGATAATGCCGCGTCCTTGCAAATTAGTGCGCATTAAATCTTCAAGCTGTAACGCGGGTTCACCAAAAAAGTCTTTGCCACCATCGCGCTCTAATCCTAGTACCGAGCGTTGAATCGCTGCGAGGGATTGGGCGCTGATTAAACCATATTTGGCGGAGATTTCTTTGCGTTCCTCGGCAACTAAGGCCAGCATGGCCCGCAGATCATCTAAGTCGAGCAGTAATAACCCTTGGTCGTCCGCTAGTTGAAAGACTATGTCTAAAATACCGCTCTGGGTGTCATTCAATTCTAAAATTCGGCCGAGTAAGGTTGGGCCCATTTCGCTGATGGTGGTACGCAGCGGGTGGCCTTGAACGCCCGCTAAATCCCATAACACCACAGGGTTGGCTTCGTTGTGATAATCCTCAATGCCAATTTGAGTTGCCCTTTGTAATAGCTTTTCACTTGGAGTGCCGGCCATAGCTAGACCCGAGATATCGCCTTTAACGTCTGTGATAAAAACTGGCACGCCTTGGCGTGAAAAACCTTCGGCAATACTCATCAGCGACACGGTTTTGCCTGTCCCTGTGGCACCGGCAATTAACCCATGGCGATTGGCATACTTAAGATTTAAGTGAACCTGTTGTTCACCTTTTCCTATTAATAGCGTATTCAAAGGCATTCCTTAATGTTAACGGTAGGGCTTATATTGGAATCGTTGCAGCATCCTTATTTTAGCCTCTGTGTATTTAATCCACTTTAGTGTCGTCGTTCATGCGTATAAAAATTCATCATTGAGTGTTGGCCTTAGCGTAATTTATGTCAACATGGGGCCTGAATAAGCTTGATATCACTTAGCAAAAATGTGTGATTGGCAATATGGGCGTTACCTATGAATGAGGTGTGTTATTTGGGTCATTCACTGAGGCGTGCTTGATGGTGAAATTCCCTTTGATTATGCTGCTCTTGTTCTTTACTGTGCTGACATCTGCCTGCACCGAATGAGTCAATCTTATGAGCCTATGCGAGATAAACAGCGCTGTGTTGCTGAGGCGGATAAAAGCCGTTATCAGTATGCAAAAGTAAAAGCAGTAGAAGAAAATCAACGGCTGAAAATGGCCAAAGAACAAGCCATTCAAAAATTGTTAATTGTAGAAAGGATATCTATGAAAGGTGCGGGCGGAACACAGGGCGGGACGGGACAATTTTTTATGGGTCTTGCCATGATGTGTGGTGGATTTTATTTATTGTTCAATGCAATACAAGTGAGCTCTAGTTTTGGACTGGGCTATGGCTTATATCGAGTGAATGCCTTTGGGCAAGGCATGTCGATCACCACTGGCATGGTGATGCTACCGTTTATTATCGGTATTGTGATGGTGTTTTTTGACGCTAAGAGTAAGTTAGCTTGGCTGTTGAGTTTAGGTTCGATAACTGCTCTGATTGTAGGGGTTATCAGCTCGATTCAATTCCACTTTAAATCTATGTCGGCCTTTGAACTGATTGTGATCCTCGTTTTGGCCTTTGGTGGTTTAGGGTTGTTTTTACGCTCACTGAAAGACGCGCCCACAAGCGATACACAGGCGAAATAATTACTAGACACTTAATCACTAGACTCTTAACCACTAGGCGCTAGAGTGCAAATACGAAATCAGAGTTGTGCATCTAAGCGACTTTAATAGCGGTTTAATGAAAGTTTTAACTACAGAGTGAAGGAATGCGATGCGCTGGCGTGACACTGATAGAAGCTCCAATATCGAAGACAGACGCGGCCAGCAAATGGCATCTGCGGGTGTGCCGAGTGCCTTGTTACTCAGGTTCTTGCCCTTTTTGCTGAGAACTAAACTTGGTCGTGTGGTGTTACTCATCGGCGGCATTTATATTGCTTTTCAGTATTTTACCGGTGGTCTGTCACTCGACCCGAACGCTCAATCTCATCTTAGCCAATCCCAATCTAGCTCAACGACCGCGGTACAGGATGAAAATGCCCAGTTTGTGGCGGCCATTTTAGGCACCACAGAAACCGTTTGGGGCCAGTTACTCAAAGGGCAATATCGAGAGCCTAAGTTAGTGCTTTATCGCAATATGACCTCCACTGGCTGCGGTATGGGACAGGCGCAGTCTGGGCCTTTTTATTGTCCGGCCGATAGCAAGGTGTATATCGATCTTAGCTTTCTTGATGAGCTTAAAACCTTAGGCGCGCCCGGCGATTTTGCCTTTGCCTATGTGATTGCCCACGAAGTAGGCCACCATGTGCAAAACCTGCTTGGCACTAGCACTAAGGTGCGCCAAGCCCAGCAATCTGGCAGTAAAGTGCAAGCGAATCAATTGAGTGTCGCACTTGAATTGCAGGCTGATTGCTACGCGGGTATTTGGGGGCATTATGTCAATCAACAACTTAACTTACTTGAAGCGGGCGATTTAGCGGAAGGTATTGCCGCCGCCAGTGCTGTGGGTGACGATCGTCTGCAAAAGATGGCGGGTCGCGCCGTACAGCCTGATGCTTTTACCCATGGCAGTTCGGCGCAGCGGGTGAAATGGTTTAAGACAGGGTTTGATTCGGGTAATCTCGCCAGTTGTAATACTTTTGCGGCGAAGTGATTTAGTCTGATATCTCAAATACGTACCGAACAGAAATGCAAGGATAACTGAGTGGCCTTTAACGATACCTTTAGATTGAGCAGCCACGCGGTTATCACTAATGCGCAGGGACAAGTGCTGTTGCTTAAGGCCAATTATGGTAATTTTGCTTGGGGTTTGCCCGGTGGCGCACTTGAGCCCGGTGAAACGATTCACGAGGCCTTGGTGCGCGAATGCCAAGAGGAATTAGGCTTAAGTGTGCAGGTTAACTATTTGAGCGGCGTGTATTATCACAGCGCCTATCAATCCCAAGCCTTTATTTTTCGTTGTGAACTGCTATTGCCTGAGGGGCCTGATGGATCTGAGGTGGCAAAAAATGTGGCAGAAGGTGAGCCATTGCCGATCCACTTAAGCCACGAACATTCAGAGTTTGCCTTCCACGATATCGACACCCTTAGCGCGGTTCAGCAGCAAAGAATTAAAGATTGCCTCAATTTCAACGGGGTTGTCATGAGCGCAAAGTTTTAATGCTTTGCCAGTAAACCGCCGGCCGTTAATCGGCTTGGGTTTGCGCGAGTAAGGTTTCTAAGCAGTGTTCCTTGATACCGTAATAGGCTTTAATGTCAGCAATTTGCGCGAGGATTGCGGCGCTGTCTTTCTGATTGTGTTGTGGCTTTTTAACGGCCAAAATCATCTTATTTTTATTGGTATGTTCTAGGCTGATAAATTCAAACACCTTAGTCGCATAACCATTGGCTTCCAAAAATAGCGCACGTAATGAATCCGTCACCATTTCAGCCTGTTGGCCCATGTGCACTCCATATTGCAGCATAGGTTTGAACAATTCTGGGCTGTGCATCTGTGGGCGAATTTGTTTATGGCAGCAAGGCGAACACATGATGATGTCGGCATTGGCGCGAATACCATAATGAATCGCATAGTCAGTGGCGATATCGCAGGCGTGCAGCGCGATCATCACATCGGTTTGCTTAGGCGCATGGGTTCTTACATCGCCGCAGACAAATGATAATCCTTGATGGTCCAGCGTTGCCGCTGTTTCATTACATAAATCGGCCAAGGCTTGGCGTAATTCCACCCCAGTCACTTGCGCATCGTTGTGAAGGCTGTGGCGCAGGTAATCATGGATTGCAAAGGTGAGATAACCTTTACCTGAACCAAAATCGACCACATTGATCGGTTGGTCATTCTTGTGGGGTGAGGCTTCCAGTGCTTGGCTGAAAACCTCAATAAATTTATTGATTTGCTTCCATTTACGCGACATCGCAGGGATAAGATTATGTTGGCTGTCCGTCACACCTAGCTTGGTCAGGAAAGGCCGTTCGATATCCACAAAACGCTTTTTCTCACGGTCATGTTCTAACGGCGCAGCTACGGTTTGTTTAACGTTATGTGTGCTGATTTGGACTTTGCCTTTTTTGCTGATCTCAAGCTGAACTTCTGCCTCTGCCGTGGCTAAGTGCGCGCTCTTAAAATCGCTACCGAGTAACTGTTTTATGCTGGCTAAGCCTTCGTCATAACTCAGGTTTTTAGTGATGTGATTTGTCTGGTGTTGGTACACAAACGACAGCACAGGTTCATTCTGCAAACTGATCGGCCGAATCGTAATGCGCTGCAGGCTTTTATCTGCCCCTCGGTACTTACTCAACAATAGTTTGATCAGACTATTCTTCGCCAAGCTGTCAGCCAAAAGCTGGTAAAAATCATCAAAAGAATTAAGCGCTGAATGGGACATTATTGTTTCCGAAAAAGTAACCAAGAAAAACAGGGTGAGTATTCTAACCGCGATCCGCCGCTACCTAAAGTTATTCTCACCGAGAAGGGGGGGGTTGAGTTTCGATACATTACTATCTATTTCAGGTAGTCGTGTTAAGCACAGCTACTCCTGTTACAGTCCCAACTCTTGTTTGAATTATTTAATCAAAGTCAAAGTCGTGGGGCTTCACCCCACACCCGACCAAGGAGGACTGCTCGTCCTATCCTCCTTGGATGCTCCATGACGCCCCCAACGGAGTTGAAAGCCCCTTGGGCTCATTGCCAAATTTGCTATCGCTTCCGAAGGATGCGTCCCTGCACCTGCGAAAGCTAGCTCGCCATCCATGGCGAGACTCACGCAATTTGTCATTTCGCCCTGCGGCAACTCCGAGGGTATGGCGTATTCCTTTGATTGTTGAGTTATCTGATTACCATTAACAGCAATAAAGAGTTGTGGATCTCCTGTTTCACCATGCTTCATAGTCGGTAAATAATGATTTGATTTTATACCGCCAAAATTTAGTGAGCCAAAGATAGAAACGGTAAACATCTTCTCGCTTTCTTGGTGTAACAATGTATTGAACGTGATGCGATAGCAGTGATAACTTACTGTCATATATTAATTTTGCCCTAAAAGTTTAAACCTACTCGTATCTTTGTTTGGGTTTAACTATAAGTACGGGGAAAACTCCCCTTAGGCATTAAAGTCAAAGTCGCAGTACAAGGAATATTATGAAACCGTGTATGTTCATTCTGTTAACAGCCATCCCTCTAACAATTGCTATTACTGGTTGCAGTGAAGAACTTGCAAACAAGAAAGCCGAGCAAGCAAAATTACTGCAGCAACATATAAGCTCAATTGTTTCTGCTTGTACAGGAACACTATCGTTATCAACTCAGATAACTGGCGACTTTGAAAATCCGGCCACAACAACAATAAGCTGTTCTGAAATGGATAAAAAAAGTGATTTTTTTCATGAAATGACCGAAAAGGACTTAGAGGTAATAAAAAACAATGTCAAAAAACTCAATTAGCCTTAATCAAGACGCTTAATGTTTACAAATTAAAGATTGGATAGGCATGTTTTCCATAATAGCAACTATATTGGTTACTTTTGGAATCCAAGCTTCAATAGATATGTCTGTTGAGATTGCCGCCCCAGTCTTGTTATCGCAATCCGCTATGATTTAGTTATAAAAGCGGGAATAAAGATAAGAGGGGGTCACTTTTCGCCTTTGATCTTTGCTGGCTGGCAGTTACGCAAAGGTTAATAGGATTAAGCACTGTCATGGAAGTGACCGTTGACGGCATGGATGCCGTCGTCGAGCCCTCAGGGATGAGTTAATGGCGTGTCACTGGAATGACAGTGCTTAATCGCTGAAACAGAATGATGAACACCCTCTTTATGAATAATTAATACAGCCTTACCCTTCTTTAATACCTACCCTAAACAAAGATCTAATGGGCTGCTGTTACCTAAAAGCTGGATAGTGCTTAATCAATGTCGTCATTACAACACAAGCGCAAAGCAAGATGCGGCAACTTGTCATTCGTCTTGTGGCCCTTGTCTAGTGGATCAAGCGCGCAGGCGGGTTTTCTTCTGTTATAATGCCCCCTCGATTTTTTGGAGGCGAGAATGGACGTATCTTCTTTACTAGACGGCCTGAATGACAAGCAGCGCGAGGCTGTCGCGGCACCGCAATCTAGCATGTTAGTGTTGGCGGGCGCGGGCAGTGGTAAAACTCGGGTGTTGACCCACCGCATTGCGTGGCTGATGCAGGTTGAACAGCAGAGTCCTTACTCGATTCTTGCGGTGACATTTACCAATAAAGCTGCGGCCGAGATGCGCGAGCGAGTTGAAAAAGTCGCTGGCACCAATATGGGCCGCATGTGGATTGGCACTTTCCACGGTTTGGCGCATCGTTTGTTACGCACTCACTTCCAAGATGCGGGTTTACCGCAAAGCTTCCAAATCCTCGATTCTGACGATCAAGTACGCTTGATCAAACGTATTCTAAAAAGCCTTAATTTGGATGAGAAACAATATCCTCCACGCCAAGCTCAGGGTTATATCAATGGTAAAAAAGACCAAGGATTACGCCCTAAACATATCGATGCGGGCGGTTTTCCGCTTGAGCAAAATCTGTTAAAAATCTATCAGGTTTATCAAGAGTCTTGCGACCGCGCTGGTTTAGTCGATTTTGCCGAAATCCTATTACGTGCCCATGAGTTATGGCTCAATAAACCGCACTTATTGGCCCATTATCAAGACAGATTCAAGCATATTTTGGTGGACGAGTTCCAAGATACCAACGCGATCCAATATGCGTGGATCCGCGTGCTTGCCGGTCAAACTGCCAATGTGATGATAGTGGGTGATGACGACCAATCGATTTACGGCTGGCGTGGTGCTCAGGTTGAAAACCTACATAGATTCTTAAAAGATTTCCCGAGTGCGACCACGATTCGCCTCGAGCAAAACTATCGTTCTAAGGGCAATATTCTTAAAGCGTCCAACGCCTTAATCGCCAATAACCCAGAACGTATGGGCAAAGAGTTGTGGACGGATGAAGCCGATGGAGATCCGATTTCGCTCTATTGCGCCTTTAATGAAATGGACGAGGCGCGCTTTATCGTCGGTCGAATTAATGATTGGCACGAAAAGGGCGGCAACCTCAGTGATTGTGCGATTTTATATCGTTCTAACGCTCAATCGCGGGTATTGGAAGAAGCCTTGTTACACAAAGGCTTAGCTTATCGCATCTACGGCGGTTTACGCTTCTTCGAACGCCAAGAAATTAAAGATGCTATGGGTTACCTGCGGCTGATTAATAACAAAGACGACGATGCGGCGTTCGAGCGTGTGGTGAATACGCCGCCCCGTGGTATTGGCGATCGCACTTTGGATATTTTGCGCTCCACGGCGCGCCAGCATGAGTTAACCTTGTGGCAGGCGAGTGTGCGTTTGCTCGACGAGAAAGTGCTCGCGGGTCGCGCAGCAAATTCTGTGCGTGGTTTCATGGACTTAATCATGACGATGCGTGAAGACACTCAAGATATGGTGCTGTATCGCATGGCCGATACAGTGATCCAAGCGTCGGGCCTTAAGGCAATGTATGAAGCCGAAAAGGGTGAAAAAGCCCACGCTAGAATCGAAAACTTAGAAGAACTCGTCACGGCGGCGCGTACTTTTGAGCTACCAGAAGAGCTGGAGGAGATGGGCGAACTTAACGGTTTCCTATCCCACGCGGCGCTCGAAGCGGGCGAGGGCCAAGCCGATGCCTTTACCGATGCGGTGCAGCTAATGACGCTGCATTCTGCCAAAGGGTTAGAGTTCACTATGGTGTTTATGGCGGGTGTCGAAGAAGGGATTTTCCCGAGTAAAATGGCGCTCGAAGAGGGCGATAGACTCGATGAAGAACGCCGTCTCTGCTATGTGGGCATGACCCGCGCCATGGAAAAACTCTACATAACCTATGCGGAATCGCGGCGCATTTATGGCCGCGAAGATTACGCTCGGCCGTCGCGTTTTATCAAAGAGATCCCGCCGCAATATGTGGATGAAATCCGTCTTAAGGCGCAGGTTTCAACGCCGATGGCGAATAATCGTTTCAGCGCACAAAAATCGGCTGCCACAAACGATACGGGCTTTAACGTCGGCCAACGAGTCAATCACCCTAAATTTGGTGAAGGTAAAGTGACCAACTTTGAGGGCAGCGGTGCCCAAGGGCGAGTACAAGTGAGCTTTACTGACTTTGGCAGCAAGTGGTTAGTGGTGGCTTACGCTCGGTTAGAGGCGCTTTAATGCCAGCCCTGAACGCGATAAATGTCAGCTTTTTATGACACGATTTCAGGGCGTAAATTCGCATCGGGAGAAGCATGGGTATATGATGCTAATCCAGAAACCGAGTGGAAACTTGAGGGTATTGGGAGTACCTAGTTAATGAATTTAAAGCAGAAGTGGGATGTGTATTCCCGTCTTACTCGAATCGACCGTCCCATAGGTACGCTATTGTTGATGTGGCCATGCTTGATGGCGTTGATGTTAGCGGCGGGTGGTATGCCCGATCTTAAGGTATTGATCATCTTTATTATTGGCGTGGTGATCATGCGTGCCTGTGGCTGCATTATTAACGACTATGCCGATCGCGATCTCGACTCTTTTGTGGAACGTACTAAATCTCGGCCGCTGGCCAGTGGTGAAATCAGCACTAAAGAAGCCTTGATACTGTTCGTCGTTTTAGGTTTGTCTGCTTTTGGTTTAGTCTTATTACTCAATGGATTAGTGGTTAAATTATCCGTTGTTGGTATTATCCTCACGATCATTTATCCCTTCACTAAACGCATCACCAATATGCCGCAGATGTTTCTAGGCGTGGTGTGGAGTTGGTCTATCCCTATGGCTTACGCCGCGCAGACGGGTGAAGTACCCATCGAGGCTTGGTGGTTATTTGCGGCCAATTGGTTTTGGACTGTCGCCTACGATACCATGTATGCCATGGTCGATAGGGATGATGATTTAAAGGTGGGCATTAAATCCACTGCAATTTTGTTCGGTAAATATGACCGCCAAATCATAGGGCTATTTCAGCTTGCTGCGCTGGCTTGTTTTATCGCCGCCGGTTGGAGCGCCGATCGTGGTTTACTCTATGGCCTAGGTTTACTGACTTTTGTCGGCTTTAGTACTTACCAGCAAATGCTGATCTTTGATCGCGAACGAGCCCCTTGTTTTAAAGCGTTTCTCAATAACAATTGGGCGGGACTCGCATTATTTGTTGGGCTGGGCGCCGATTATTTAGTTTAGTGAGCATCATTTTTGTTGTGGAAGATCCTGATGGATCATCCACTGATTCTGTGGCGCTAATATTTGTTTTAAATCAATCTGGTGGATGTTGTCTTGGGAGATAACCTTGATAACTGGGCTCACTTTGTGGGGATAAGGCGCACCTTCGAGTGCGCGTATTGCGAGATCGATGGCAATCCGAGCCTGCAATACTGGTGAGTCGCTGACCGTCGCGAGTAACTGTTTTTTCTGCACTAATTCTATGGTCTGTGCATTCGAGTAGAACGCGATGACCTTTCCCGTTTTATTCCTACGCCCGTCTAAATAGCGCGCCGCGAAAGTGGCGGCAACTGCATTGGCGATCACATAATCTACACTTTGTTTAGTAAGCACTTTTCGCACTAAATCAGCTTGAATAAATAACTCCGTAGTGCCAAACCCTCCTTCAATTGTGTCGAACTCTTGTTTGGCTGCCGCCCGCCTAAATCCTTGTTCTGCTGCCATAACCCAAGAGGCGTCCTTAGGCCCTGGAAACCAAGCAACTTTAAGTTTCGCAGGCGCTTTATCGACAGGGTCTCGTTGCTGCGATGCAATATACTCAATCGCTGCCGCAGACATATCTTCAAAGCTGACTAAGGAGCGACTCGTGAGTTTGTCGGTCGCGATACCATTCACTAAATCAATAACAGGAATGCCCGCAGCAGAGAGTTGTTCGATATCCGCAATCAGTCCATCAGCCGTATTCGCAGCAATAATATAGGCTTGAGCTTTGAGGGCTTGGCAAGCATAGAGTTGTTGTTTTTGTTGCTCAATATTGTCATATCCTCCAGCATCATAAATGCCGAGAGTTACACCTTGGCGTTCGGCTTCCTGCGATAACCCAAAGGCGACACCCCACCAATATTGGTCTTTACCATGGGGAAGTAAGGCGCAGATCCGCCATGCTTTTTGGGCTTGAGTGAGTGGTGTGTATGCCGTTTTTTTGCCATCAGCAATCACATCGGCGGGATACCAAGTTGCCTGCACTGCAAAGGCGAAAATATAGAGGATTAAGGTGAGGCAAATCCTGAGGGAGTAAGCGAAGAATGCAGTAAAGTGCATAGGATCATCATGTTAAGTTAACAATAGATTAAGCATAGATGAATGATCCATAGTTGCTAAGTCGATGCTAAATAAAGCTGATTTATTCTTAATAACCAGTGTCATGAAGTGTTATGGCACTTTTATGATGGGCTGCAGAGTGGTTGAAATTGTAGGGTCGTCTTACATTAGCAGGCTTTACGCTTTGACTTGTTCACTGAATGCTTAAGTTTACATTTCACGCTAAAGGCTTAATTGCCACAGCTGGTTTTTGCCATAGTGCTTAGTCTATAGTCATTGGCTTATAGTGGTTTTTTATGATCAATTTCATGCTTAGGTAACAAGGAATCGTTATGTTTATTCCGTCAGGATTTGCACGGGTTAGCCCGTATATGATGATCGCTGATGCCGATAGTTTAGTGGTTTTTTTACAGCAAGCCTTTGATGCTAAAGCGCTACATATTTCCCGTCGGGCTGATGGCAAAATAGCTAATGCACAGATGCAAATCGGCGACTGTTTATTTATGTTGAGTGAGGCGAGTGAAGCTTTTCCGCCTATGCCCGCATCCTATTATTTATATGTGGAAAATGCCGATAAAACGGTGGCTCAGGCACTCTTCGCTGCGGGTGAATTAGTGATGGAAGTGGCGAATATGCCCTATGGCGATCGCCAAGGTGGAGTGCGGGATCCCGTGGGCAATCTGTGGTGGATCTCCCAGCGTTTAACCGTGGGGCCATATCAGGATTGAGCATCAAGTGATAACAAGTCAAAGGAGGTGATGTATGCCGTGCCAGTTAACCCGATTATTTGGAATCGAATTACCGATTATTCAAGCGCCGATGGCGGGTGTTCAGGGCAGTGCCTTAGCTATAGCTGTGTCGCAAGCGGGGGCGTTGGGATCTTTGCCCTGCGCCATGTTATCCCTCGAAGCCTTAGATACCGCCTTGACACATATTCGCACCCAGACGGCTAAGCCCATCAATGTAAACTTCTTTTGTCATTATGAACCTGAACCGCAAGCAGCGAAACAAGCCGCATGGCTTAATCAACTCGCGCCTTATTTTTCTGAGTTGGGTGTCAATCCTGATAGCCAAACCGTGGGGGCACAACGCGCGCCATATACCAGCACCCAGGCTGCAGTGTTAGCTAAATTTAAACCTGAGGTGGTGAGTTTTCATTTTGGCTTACCGAATGAAGATTTGTTGCTGGAGATAAAGTCTTGGGGTTCAAAAATCATTTCGACAGCGACAACTGTAGAAGAAGCACTATGGCTAGAAGCGCGTGGTGCGGATGCCATTATTGCGCAGGGTTTAGAGGCCGGAGGTCACAGGGGGCATTTTTTATCCGATGATTTAACCGAGCAGTTAGGCACTTTTAGTCTATTGCCGCAAATCATTGCCGCCGTTGATATTCCTGTTATTGCAGCGGGTGGCATAGTCGATGCAAAGACAGTGCGCGCTGCTATGGCGATGGGCGCTTCGGCGGTGCAAGTGGGGACGGCATACTTACTCTGTCCCGAATGCACCACCAGTGATATTCACCGTGCCGCCCTGCAAAGTGAGGCGGCGCAACACACTGCACTGACTAACTTATTCACCGGTCGACCCGCCCGTGGCATAGTGAACCGTTTTATGACAGAACTTGGGCCCATCAATGATGCGGCCCCGGATTTTCCGCTCGCCTCAAGTGCTGTCGCAGGGCTGCGAAGCGCCGCTGAACAACAAGGATTCGGTGATTTTAGCCCGCTTTGGTGCGGCCAAAATGCAACAGGCTGTCAGGCTATTCCCGCCGCAGAGCTGACGAGGCAATTGGCGTTAGGTTTGATGGTTTAAGAGATTGTTGCATAGGCTATAAATACTCATTGGTTGCTCACCAAGGCTTACATTTTGGCTAGCTAAATTAGCGGCTTGTTAGTTTATACTCGTCGTTTAAAGGTTGGTTGTTGGTGAGACTGCCGCTTCTTTTAAATTATGTTTTTCTGTACAAATGGCTGCAAATCACTAGCCCTATAGTCGTGGGTGCGAGTGTTCTATAGATTTAAGGAAAGCAATATGTTGTTACGTAAAATCATTGTTATGTGCCTTGCCGTTATGAGTTTTGCTACGTTTGCGGGCAATAAAGCCTATCAAGATATCGCACTTAAAACCTATCCAGATCAGCAGCAAGTGACTTTAGCCAGTGTTGCGGGTGACAAGCCGATATACCTAAAGTTTTGGGCAACCTGGTGCCAACCTTGTATGGAGCAAATGCCGCATTTTGAAACCCTGCAGAAGAAATATCAGGACAAGATTAATATCGTCGCGGTGAACATCAATATTAATGAAGAGGAGCCTAAGATTGCTGACGTTATCGCGCGTTTCGGGCTCACTATGCCCGTGTGGTTGGATAATGAAGGCGAGCTGGGTGTGGCTTTAGGTTTGGTCGGTACACCCTATAGTGTATTAATCAATCGTGCTGGTGATGTGGTTTACACTAGCCATGAGTCTGATGCCAATTTAGATAAATTTATCGATATGTTGGCGAATGGCCAAGAGTTGACTGCGCAGACAACGGAGGCACCCAGTGCCGAACAAACAGCTAAGTTACTGAAATCTTGGGAACAAGGTGAGCATTTACTTTTTTTCACCGCAACATGGTGTGATTGGTATTTGGCTGATAGCCGCCCAGAAATGTCTAAAGAGTGTATTGCCGTTCAAAAAGGTTTAAATAATCTCGCGCAAAAAGTGCCTAATAAATCGTGGCACGGTGTGGTCAATCACTTGTGGACAGACAATAAAGCGCTCGAAGATTTTAAGCAGCTTTATCAAACTCAAGTCGATTTTAGTATCGATGAATTAGGTGTGTTATTTAATCATTTTAAAATCCGCAATATTCCTACTTTACTGTGGGTTAAGGATGGTAAAGTTATTCAGCGTATTTCCGATTTTAGCCAGCCAGAGAAAGTAGTTGAGCAGCTTTCGGCTCAATAAGCTCATTCCAAATGTTAGGCCTTTGATAGATATCTAAAGGCCTTTTGTCTTCAAAGATTGAATAGATACACAGCTCAATATTCGGTGTTAAAGTCATTGCCCATGGGAAGCACTGCGCAATAAACTGATTCGTAGAACGAGTTGGTTAAGCGTTAACCTTGTCTGGTAATGCAGAGTGTTTTCCATTTTATCGTTGAATTTTATTGTGGGGGGTTTTAGCACTATGACGCCGATTTTCAGTAATGCCGCTATTGGCCGTAGTTTGTTGGTTTTGCTCTTGTGTGCTGGCGTATTCTTTTTTATCGATTTTTTAGTGCCCGCCTTAGCTGCATTGATTGTGTGTTTTTCAAGTTGGCCTCTCTATCAAAAACTATTGGCAAAATGCGGTGGTCGCTCGGCGTTGGCGGCAACCATTGCCCTGTGTTGTATTGTGCTCGGGCTGATTATTCCGCTGGTGTTTGTATTTTCCTATGCGTTACAAGAGATTAGAACTTGGGTTGATTGGTTGGTGTTCACTAACCAACATGGTTCGCCCGTGCCCTTGTGGATCAAAGACTTGCCTTGGATGGGCGAATGGTTAACCCTGCAATGGCAGCAGTTTATTGGTGAACCCCATGAATTAGGCCAAATTATCAGTGCCATTAGTGGCCAGAATTTGAGTGGCATTTCCCGTTGGGTGCTGCAATTGGGTTGGAATACTTTAGGGTTGTTGTTGACCTTACTTTTTATGCTGATCACTTTGTTTTTCCTCTATAAAGATGGTCCGCAAGTGGCTAAACAGTTGGATATCGTGGGTGAGCGAGTGCTGCCTGCTCGCTGGCATAGTTTTTCCCGTGTGGTGCCTGCAACAGTCAGTTCTACCGTGATAGGTATGACGCTTATCGCAATTGGTGAGGGCATAGTGCTGGGGATTGCCTATTGGATTGCGGGAGTACCTTCGGCCGTGGCTTTTGGGGTGTTAACCGCCTTTATGGCCTTGGTTCCTGGCGGCGCGCCAACCATGTTTACCTTGATTTCACTCTACCTTGTCGGCACTGGCGATATGACGGCGGGGGTCGGCTTGTTTCTTTGGGGCAGCATAGAGTTGTTTATTGTCGATAAAACCTTAAGGCCTAATCTTGTCGGTGGGCCGATTAAATTGCCTTTCTTACCGACTTTTTTCGGTTTGATCGGCGGCGTAAAAACCATGGGTTTTGTCGGTTTGTTTGTTGGTCCAGTATTGATGGCCCTGCTGGTGGCTATTTGGCGTGAGTGGTTAAGGGAAGAGCCCGAAACGATAATGGGTAAACAGGAGGATAAATAGTCGCTAAAGCTTCATTTCTCTAAGGTATTTTTGCGCTCATCGGTGTAAAACCACCAAGGTTTAGGATCTTCACCTGCCATAAAACGGGTGATGGAGATAAACACATCGAGCATACAGGGGTCGTGTCTCTGGCCCGTTTTGTCGCACAGCGTTTGATACAGCTCGTAGGGGTTTCTATCTAACAGCTGCTCAGGCTTATCTATGCCAAGCAAACGTAAATCCGCCGCACAGGCTTTGCCAATATTGGGTAAATCAGTCAATTGCTTAACCTCGGCACGCACGACTTTTGCTGGATTCATTTTTATCTCTTGGGGTGTAGTCATACTTGATAGATTAGTCTATTGGCCCACAGTTAACCGCGTTAGCCTGTTAAGATATTTCGCCTTCCTTGGCAAAATCTGTATTGCACTTCTAACGCTTTATTAAGGTTACAGTTTTTCTATATCAACATTTAAGCTATTAAGATGTTCAAGCAAAGCTGGATTGACATTATTATCCACTTTTCCGCCTAAGTACTTACCAAAGAAACGTTCAGTCGCAATTATCGCGGCGAGCTTGTTGGCACGTTTGATAAATCCATGACCTTCATCTTTGGCGAGTAAGTATTCAACGGGTAACGATTTTTGGTACATCTTTTTCGCAATATTATCTGATTCAACTTGAGTCACTCGCGGATCATTCGCTCCTTGGATAAGCATCAGCGGTGCTTTTATGTTATCAACAAAATTAATTGGGGAGCGGTTCTCCATATCTTGTTTTTGTTCAGGAATTAACGGGTCTCCTACTGATTCAAACCATTGACCTAAATAGGGGCGCCAGTAATCGGGGAAAGACGCCATTAACGTGACTAAGCTTGACGGCCCCACATAGGCGATCACAGCTTGGTAAAGATCTGGGGTAAAAGTCGCGCCGGATAAAGCCGCATAACCACCGTAAGATGCGCCAAAGATCCCCAAGCGATTTTTATCCGCAATCCCTTGTTCGACCAAGTAATTTGCACCATCAGTCAGGTCATCTTGCATACTGCCAGTGCCCCAATTGTTATTGCCTAAGTTGAGGAAGTGTTTGCCAAATCCTGTCGATGCGCGAAAGTTTGGCTGTAACACGGCATAACCACGGTTGGCATAGAACTGAGCAATCGCATGGAAGTAACCAGAGTCTAACGCCCAGTAGTCCCGAGCCCAAGGGCCGCCATGGGGCAGAATGATGGTGGGTAAATTGCGCTGGTTTCCCTTTGGTAATGTCAAATAAGCCTGAATTTTTACACCATCCCTTGCGGTATAGACTAGGGATTGTCTTGGTGATAGCAGTTCTGGTTGTATACTTGGAGGAATATCCGCGAGTAAGTGGATATCACCATTAATGGCATTGTATTGGTAATCTAAGCTCGATGCCCTATCGCTCGCGACGTTGATCTGCCAGAGATTATTTTTCTCGTTACGTTCGGTAATGGTTATTTCAACATCTTGATTAAAATGCTTATTGATCACATCCCAGTGCTTAGCAAACTCAGTATCAAGTGGATAGGTTCTTAAGCGCCCGCCGTAATAGGAAATGGCTAAAGGTTCACCAGCATCGTTAAACAATACCTGATAAACATCCGCTTCATCCTTAGGATCTTTATGTAAGGTTTCATATTTTCCCGTCATAAGATCAACTTTGAGCAGTTGTTGTTTATCCCGCTCACCGATGTTGGCACTGATATAAGCGAGTTTTTTCGCATCGTTTACTTTTAAGATATCAATGCTTTCACCCTTAGCTGTGTGGATTATTTTACGCCAAGTGCCATCAATGAGTGTGTAGAGGCTATAGCTGTTATCTAGATTAGTGCTACTGCCAATAACGGGATGCCCTTGTTTATTAAACTTCATTTGCACCAAGTTTAAGTGGTTTTCAAAAATAGGCGTTAGCTTGCCATCATGGGTGTTGAGCCAATAGATATCCATCCGACTCGATTCATCGTGGTTCGCCATCACAACCAGCTGCTCAGGGTTATCCTTAGGCTGTTCCATGACGCTGTATTTCACCTTGTCATTGTGCGTGAGTTGCTGCTCTTTTGGCGCTATTTTGCCTTGGGGAGTTTCAAAGCTGAGTTTAAAAATTTGGGTGTTTTCATTCCCCCCTTTATCTTTCATAAAAAAGAGTTCGTTACTGTTTGATGACCATTCAAATTCTTTAATAGGTTCAATGGACTGCGTTAAGAGTGTCGCACTTGCAAGATCGCTTTTATCCGCCATTACATAAATATTGCTCGCACCTTGGTATTCCTTTGTGAAGGCTAACCATTTACCGTCGGCGGACATTTTTAAATGGTGAATATTTTGCTCATTGAAAAAATCTTCGATGGGAATGAGCGGCACTTGGGCTTGCTGGCTGTTAAGCCTATCCGTATTGGCTTTTTGCTCAGTGGTTGAGGCTGAACAGCTTGCGAGTAGCATAGCGGCAATAGCAGCACTGCATAACTGGCTTGTGAAGGAGGATAATCGCATTGTTGTAACCTTGAGTTGTTAGAAGTGACATCATGTTAATACGAAAATTAATTATCGTAAAACAATAAAATTATATTTCTTTGCAATATATTTTACCGAACGAGTATACTAGCCAAGGTTAAAGAGCACTGGGATTGGATTAAATTTAGGATTGAGTGATGAATAAAAACATAGAAAAGTTAATAAAAATCAGTGCATTTTTCCGGTGGGTGATTTTGTTAGCCGCTACGATTGTGGTGGTGTATCTGGGTTATAGCTACTTAGTCCATGATGAGATACGTTTTGGATCGAATAATGGATTGTTCCAAGCGCTATGGGTATCGCCTGATGCGAGTCAAACCCTGTTGCTGTTAATGTTAAGTCCATTGTTTATCACGTTTTTACTGGGTGTTTATTGGCTGCAAAAATTATTAGCCTACTATCAAGATGGCTTGTTTTTTAGCGACGAAAGTATGCATTGTTATTTGTGGTTGGTTTGGCTTAAGGTTGCCGCCTTAGTGATAGAGATACTGCAAACCTTAGGCGTAGGTTACTATCATAAGTCGCTTTTTGAGGATACCCGTATCGACTTGGCGCTCGATTTTGGCAATATCACTACGATTTTATTGATGTTGCTGATTGTTTATTTGCTTAAAGCTGCCCGAGATTTTGAGGCAGAAAACAAAGAGTTTGTGTAATTTTGGACATTATCGTTAATTTAGATGTCATGATGGCGATACGGAAGGTGAGTTCTAAGGAGCTTGCCAAGGCGGTTGGCATTACCGAAGCGAATTTATCCCTGCTAAAACGTGGCAAGGTGAAAGGCGTGCGTTTTGAAACGCTGGCGAGTATTTGTGAGTACCTGTCGTGCCAGCCTGGGGATATTTTAGAATATCGTAAGAGTGATACATAGGACTGAGTTCTGCCGTTTTAGCCTTGTTCAACACATCCTAGGACGCACTTAGTTAAGTGCTATCCTAGGCTTGCCGTGGTTAGGCTTTAACCAGTGTTGTCAGATCCGCTGGGCGATAGTAAACCGATTTTAGTACCTTACCTTGGCGCACCACTTTACCTGCCATTTCCACATCTTTAGCGCATTTCGCTATGATGAAATCACCTTGCTGACTACCGACAATTTCAACACCTTGTTTGGCATAGAAGGCAATGGTCTCGGCCAGTTCTTGCTCGTTACGGCATACTTTACTCATATTGCTCGAATGCACTTCATCCCAGCAGCTAATAAAGTCGATTTCACGGTTTTGAGCCACGCAAAGCAATAAGTCAATCAGGTAACTGATTTCGAGTCTATCCGTCATTGCTTGCGCGCCTAAGTGCACTAGGCGGCCCATTAATACGTATACAGAATCGACGATGGCATCGGCCTGTTCGATACGGCTATCGGCTTCAGCAAGTTCAGTTAACTCCTCAATAATCAGTGAAGTATGTAAAGTGTCGGCCTTGTCATCTAAAGAATCAACATCATTAACGGGCAAGTCGAAGGTGCTACGAAACTCACTGATATCACGATATAAGTGGTCATAAATAGGTTGAGTTAAGCGGGTGAGTTTCATCTGATTTGCCTTGAAATAAAGAGTTTGGCGGCAATTTTAAAGAAATGCGTCGCAGAATACAAAGATGGGGTAGAGATAAAAATACCCGCAGCCAAATAGGCGGCAGCGGGTTTCGGTAAATTTTGGCGGATGACCGAATGGAGAAATATATTGTGAGTCTGTGTTACTTGGTGATTATTGGCCGTATTTTGCAATCAGTTGATCAAGATAAGGGCCAACGTCTTTATCAGCCCAATCGAGATATCCCCGCACAAAACCGACAAGATTACCTTTAGCATCAAAAATATAACTGGCGGGTACGACATTCGCAGGAATGATTTGTTCTATGTTTTGCTCTGGGTCAAGCCAAGTGGCGTAGCCGCTAAAGCCATGTTGGTTAAGAAAAGGGCGTACATCTTTAGATTCTTCATCGATAGAGATTGGAATGATGGCGATATTCTTCCCTTGATACTGCTGCTTAAGTTTTTGGAGTTCTGGAATTTCCCTTAAACAGGGGGCGCACCAGGTTGCCCAAAGATTAACTAAAATCAATTTTCCTTGGTGCTGTTTTAGGGTTTGGGTTTGTCCTGATTCATCAATAAAGGGAACTTCTGGTACGCCGCGTGCGTGCTGCATTTCTATAAAACCAGTCATCACAAGGGGCTTAGGGAGGGGCTCTCCCGTACTGTAGAGTTTATTGTCTAGTGAGTGGGCTGGGCTGTTATTAGAAAACAGACCCAAACACACGAGTAGAACAAAGGGAAAATATTGTAATTTCATCTGGTTATCCTTTACTTTTAAATAGTCGTTTGTGTTTTTCTACGGGTTACCAATGCGAGACACAACCCAACACCAAGCACTAATAACAGCAGTGGCCCAAACCAAAGTGCGAAGGTGGAGGCTTTAAATTCAGGTTGATAACGGATTTTTTGACCATAGCGTTGCACCATAAAATCGATAATCTCATCTTGGTTTTGCCCCTGTTCCAGCATCGAGAATATTTGTGCTTTGAGCTCGTGGGCGATTGGCGCCTGTGATTCAAATAGGCTCTGATTCGTCGCCATAGGGCAACGCAGCACTTTACTGATATCTATTGCCTGTTGCTGGTAGGAAAGGCTTGATATGGGCTGAGCTTGCGCGACGGATAAGCATGGGATCCCTATCCCACATAAGGTGATAGGGAGCAGTAAGACTAAAAAGCGCAATATTGGATTCATTAGGCAAGCGTCTCCTGTGGCTTGTGATGGGATAGGTTAACTAAGGTTGTTAAATCAGCTTGGTAGCTAAAATGGCGAGTAGGCCAAGCGGCAATCGCCCCACCTAGCATCATTAATATGGCGCCCAGCCAGATCCAACTCGCAAGGGGTTTATAGCTGATGCGGATAAGGTATTCGCTGTCACTTAATTGCAGCCCCATAGACACATAAATATCCCGCCAGAATCCATGATCGATACCCGCGTGGGACATTTCCATCCCATTGCTTTTAAAGGTTTGGCGTTGCGGCCTAACGTAACCGAGGATCACTTCATCATTCGCACCATCGCGGATACTGATATTGGCCTGAATGGCGGTAAAGCTGCTCGTTTCAACATTCTCTGTGCTTTCATACACTAAGATATAACCCGCCAACGGTTTACCTTGGCCAGGGCCCATTCTGAGGAGGGCTTCCTGTTCAAAAAAGGAGACGGATGTTGCACCAATAATAGTGATAGCCACCCCAAAGTGGGCGAATAGCATGGCTATAAACCCTTGTTTTGATGATTTAACGGGAGGATTTAAGCCGTGCTCATTGCGGTTTTGGGTTAATTGCCGGGCATATATTCGTTTACCTAATCCCGAGGCTGCCAATATCGTGAGCAATAAACACACTAGCAACCAAAGTGCTGCGGCAGTGCCAAGGAGTAAAAATAAGCTACTGCCCGAGGCGGCCTGTAAGCTTACCCAGCCTGCGACGGCTAATATCACTAGGCTAGGAATGAGCAAGGAAGCGATACGAGTCTTTGAGGCATTTTGCCATTGCACTATTTGCCATTGCACTAAGGGCGCAATGCCCATTAACAGGACAAGCAAGAAAGTGAGGGGGACAAATATAGCGTTGAAATAAGGGGCCCCCACTGAAAGTGTACCTAAATCGAGTAGCTCATAGATCAAAGGGTAAAATGTACCGAGTAATACGGAAAACCCTGCTACGACTAAGATAACGATCCCGAGCAGTAACAGCGTTTCCTTACTGAAAAGCGAGAAAGTCACATCCTGTTTTAAATGATGGGCTTTGAGTGCAAAAATGAGTAACGCAACCCCAACAAAAATCACTAATAAGCAGAGGATTGACATGCCACGGGTCGGATCGGCGGCAAAGGCATGTACCGATTGCACTATGCCGGAACGCACCAAAAAGCTGCCGAGTAAACTGAGTGAGAATGCCAATAAGCACAGCAGTAAAGTCGTGAGTTTAAAGCCATGAGTACGTTGAGTGAGAATGAGGGAATGTACTAATGCTGTTGCCACAAGCCAAGGAATAAAGGAGGCGTTTTCTACCGGATCCCAAAACCACCAACCACCCCAACCCAGTTCGTTATAGGCCCACCAAGATCCAAAGGCATTGCCGCCCGTTAGAAACACCCACGCTAATAATACCCAAGGTCGTAAATAGTTAATTTGACGAGTATTAAAACCACCACCGAGCAGTGATGCTAACGCTGCGGCAAAGCAAACTGTGAGGCCAACATAACCAAGAAAGAGCATGGGCGGATGCAGTATGAGTCCTATGTCTTGCAAAATGGGGTTAAGATCTCGCCCTTCAATCGGAATGTTAGGTAATAAACGGGCAAAGGGATTAGAGGTAAAGAGTAAAAATAAGTTAAAACCAAGGATTACTAATGCCAAAATGGCCAACAGCCTCGCAAAATACAGGGCGTCTTGGTATTTATCGCTGGCCTTATCTTGAGTGCAATCCGCCATTTTTATGCGATAACTGATGATCGCGCCCCAAAGTGCAATCGCAAATATCCAAAACAGCATTGACCCTTCGTGGCTACCCCAAACGGCGGCCACTTTATAACCCAAGGCTAATTGGCTATTCGAGTGGTTTGCGACATAAGCAACAGAAAAATCATCAGTCATAAAGCAATAAATTAAGCAAAGAAGTGAAGCAAATACTGAGGTAAATATGGCTCTAAAGAGTGTCGGGCTTAATCCCACCAGATAGGCATTATTCTGCTTAACACCGATTAAGGTCAGTGCTGCAGAAAATAATGCCAATACGCTACTAATGATCAGTAATATATGTCCAATTTCTGGAAGCATAGTTGTCATTTATTATGCCTTAGAATAATGTGGTCGCGGTAATATAGTGTTTACAGTTGGCTATTTTACCCGTGTGATTTTCACATGCTGATTTTTATTAAGTTCGCTCAGAAACTTGAGTTATTTTATTGTGATTTTAAATGTACATATAAGTTCTTCGTAGTAAAAGTCAGTTTAATCACAAGCTTTAATCACTGTTGATTTTAAGATTAGTCGAGTTTTGCATTTAATAATGTGATCTTATCCGTTATTAAATCATTCCTTTTTACGCTTGATGTTTTTTGAAAAGTAAAATGCATTTTTAGTTTTTTTTATAACTAAAATGTGCTTTTTAACTTCTAAAAAATAAATGGCATTAATTTTGTAAGTTATTGTATTTAATTAATTTTAATTGATTTTATTCATCTTGATTTATCAGCGGGAATTTAGTGTGCTCTAGCTCTGATTTTTAATGGTTTTTTGCCTCCACCATGCTGTAACTGGTCAATTGTTTATGTCGTTCAGTGAGCAGTTAGGTTCAGTGGAAAATATAAAACTAATGATAATTAGGAGTGAATGATGAAACGATGGAAATCCAAAATAGCACTCAGCGTGCTGTTTTGTTTAGGTACTATCGTCAGTGTGGCCGGAATAGCATCCGATGCTAAACCGGGCGAGGTAAAGCCTGGCTATGGTAATAAACAAATGAGTGCGGAAGCTCAGGGAATTATGGCTAATCCCGATCTAACACTAGAGTCCCGTGGTGTAAGAACACTGCAGGATTATATTGTTCAGGAAAAAGAGTTGTTTGATTTTCTTTTTGAAAATCATCCGGTATTTAAATATGCCGAGCAAGGTCGTTTAAAAGGAACCTATAAGGTCAGTGACCGTGGTGAAGAATACTTACACGGTGGTGATAGCCAAAAATATAGCCAACATCAAGAGGGCAATCGCCCTATGGCATTGCAATATCGCCTTGGTGCCAAGTCGATTTTGGATTTCCCAAATAAGTTTGTTGGTCCTGAAAAATGTGGTGAGTGCCACGGCCCACAATATGAAAAGTGGAAACGTTCACGCCATTCAAAAACCTTACGTTTTCCGGGGAGTCATCCCGAAGTCGATAACGATTTAAACAAAACCATGTATGGCACTAAGGATACTTCTATCCTGCCAGACGGCATTACCCCTGATGCAATTTATGCGACGGTGGGAACACCAAGAACCAAATACGGCTTTATCGATAGCTACTTAGTACGCGGTACTTTCCATGTGAAAGACGGTTTACTCAAAGATGGTACTGGCACTATGGTCGCCGGTGGTAACCAATTCTCCCGTGGTTGGGCTGAATGGTTAACCCCTGAAATGGCGAAGAAAATTCAGAAAGTTATTCCTGAATTTCCAACTAAAATGGAAGATTTTGGCGCGAGTGGTTCACACCAGTGGGGTATGAGCTCCTATGGTGCTAAATACGAGAAGGAATTCTTATTCCAACCTGCGAGTTCCTATTGCGAAATGTGCCACACCTTTAAGTTTGATTTTAAAACTAAAGATGAGTTTTTTGCAGCCCTTGGTAATCCTAAAGAGCTACAAAAACATACAGTGTCACTCGGTATTACCTGTGAAGAGTGTCATGGCGCAGGTGGTCATTTAGACGGCGGTATCGGTGGTGGTATGCCTTCTAACTGTGAGCGTTGTCACCAGCGTTTTAACTTCGTAGAAGAACTTGCGCAAACCCCACAGGGTAAAGAAAAACTGGAATATGCCTTTAACGTGAAGATGAAATCTTCGTGCCCATCTTGTGGTACAGAAGGTTCGCAAATGTTTGCCTCATCTCACTACGATAAGGGTATGCGTTGTTCTACCTGTCATGATCCACACGAAGTGACTGATGGTGATTGGAAATCCGGTATTACTAAACCAAAACTCATCAAAGAATGTACCGATTGCCATACGGCACAGGCTGAAATTGCGAGTAATACCAAGACCCACAGTAAACAAACTTGTCAAAGCTGTCATATGCCAAACATGGGTAGTTGTGAAAACTTCACCGCGATCCAGTTCCCTGATATGGCCGGTTTCGACAACGTTCGTAAGTCGCACATGTGGAAAATCGATGTCGATCCATTGCGTAAGACGCTTAACCCACCTGAAGGTAAGTCTCGCGACTCATCCACTAAGGGCTGGACTGTGGCGAAGGACGAAAATGGCCATAACTACCTCGATCTGATGTGGACCTGTGCTCGTACTTCCGCTTCTGATCACGATGTAGTGGATAACAAAGGCTGCCATAGCCAATTCCAATCTAAGTTGGGTGAGGGTCTGCACTTTAAAGATCAACAGCAAATTTACGGCAAAGTTCAGAAGTGGCAAAAACCAGTGAAAGAAACCTATGCCAAAGTAGAAAAAGCCCTTATTAGCATCGATAAGTCGCCCAATATGGCGAAGTTATCGGTAGAAGATAAGACGCAAGTGCTGTTGTTGACCGATAAAGCTCAAGATGTCCTCAAGCTGATTAAAGCCGATGGTTCATGGGGTGTTCATGGTGCGCGTTACTCACAAAAACGCTTAGATGCCGCCTTGACCTATGTGACCCAAGCCCAAGCCATTATTGATGGTAATGCGCTGAGTGCGAAGAAAATATAGTTTAACTTGAGTCCTAGTTATCCCCGACACCTTTGGGTGTCGGGGAATATGAGAGCCTAATTATGCATAACATGCTTCGTCAAAGTGTAAGCCGAATATTGATGGTGTTGGCCTTAGGCGTGACTGCTATGCCAGTCATCGCCGGTGGTGGCTCAGAAATGTCTGAAGTGCCCTATAACGAAATCCAATTAAATCCCATTTCGATGATGGAAGCGGAAACCTTAGTCGGCAAGCAAGGCGTTTATTTTTTCGACGTAAATACACTGGAGATATGGGCAGAAGGTTTTATCCCCGGAGCAGTTTTTTTCAATGTTCAGAATTGGAGAGAGTTACTTCCAAAGAATAAAGATGCAGTCATGGTGTTTTACTGCGCTAACCGCCTTTGCACCAGCAGCAATATGGCGGCGAGAGAAACCATGAAGCTAGGTTACACAGGTGTGCGTCATATGGCCGATGGTATTTATGGCTGGCGTATGTCAGGTCGAGTAACAGAAAAACCTTAGTAACACACAGGACCGATGTTTTATCGGTTTGGTTTGCAGGGCCAAAAGGCGAAACCCACAGGGTTAACATTGTAGAGAACATAAAATGAAAACACGTATGCCAACTTCTTTTATCCCCAAAAGCATCACAGTGGCGACCTGCGCCGCATTATTTGTTTCGGTAGCCAGTTTTGCCGCCACAAGTCTGAAAACCGATGCAGATAAAACCTCCTACAGCATTGGCGCTTCTATTGGTAATTACATTTCTGGTCAAGTTTACAACCAAGTTGAATTGGGTTCAGAGGTGAATGTCGACTTAGTCGTGCAAGGTTTTGTGGATGCGCTTAAAGATAAACAGCAATTAACCGACGAAGAAGTGCTGACCTACCTGAACCAAAGAGCAGAACAACTCAATGCCGCAAGAACTGTCGTTGCTGAAAAACAAATGGCAGAAACTAAAAAGGCAAGTGCGGCATATCTTGCTGAAAATCAAAAAAAGTCTGGCGTTAAAGTTACCGCCTCTGGTCTTCAATACGAAGTCTTAACCCAAGGTAAAGGTCATAAACCCAATCCAGAAGATGTGGTCACAGTGGAATATGTTGGCACTCTTATCGATGGGACTGAGTTTGAAAATACGGTTGGACGTAAAGAGCCCACTCGCTTTGCATTAATGTCGGTGATCCCCGCTTGGGAAGAGGGATTAAAGTTGATGCCTGTGGGGTCTAAATACCGTTTTGTGGTACCAGCAAGCCTTGCCTATGGCACTGAAGCCGTAGGTATTATCCCTCCTGAGTCAGCACTTATCTTTGAAATTGAACTGAAAAATATTGAGAAACCCAGCGAAATGAAAGAGATGAAAAATAAAAAGATGATGCCTGCACACGGTTAATCAGGCTCCTAAAACGAGTTGTTTGGAGAGTGAAATGGAGACTGGAATGGTGAGCTTAGGACTAGGCATTGGCATCAGTTTACTGTTGTTTGTTGCTTACATTTATTGGCAGCACATGCGTCTAAACCTAGTAATGGGAATCGCACAGTTGCCAAACATGTCGAGCAAAGTGCCCTTTGCGATGGGAATCGTCCTAGTGCTGCTGACCCTTGCTATCTACAGTCAAACAGGCCGTTTTAGGGATTGGGATCAAGGTCGGCTTGATGAAAATATTGATTATTTAGTCGCGGCCGAGATCACCAAAGCCAGTCGTTGGGCTCAGAGTGAGCCGCAAAACACCTTGGCACTTATGTCATTAGCTCAGGCTTACAATGCGGGAGGTTTGTACTCAGATGCGGTGCTGACCTTAGATAAATTACTCGAAATAGGGGGGGATGATGCCGAAGTGTTAGGGGCAAAAGCTAACGCGCTTTATTACCGTGAGCTTCGGCAAATGACACTTGAAACCCAAGGGGTGATTGCCAAAGCATTATCACTTTCTCCCTTTGAGCCTCAAACCCATATGTTACTCGCGGCAGATGCTTACTTGCATGCTCGTAACCAAGAGGCCATTGACCATTGGCAGCTTTTGCTCAAACACAATGGGGACAGTATCAACCGTGAAGCAATCAATAATGCGATTGCAAAAGCACAAAGCAAAATGAATGAAAGATGAAACCCGTTCTATCAACCCTCGCCGTAAAGATCTGTCCCTGCAAGGAATCTGGCGAGGCGTTGATATTTTAATAAAAGGATAAATAGGATGAAGAAATACTATGCATTGTTGCTGTTAGTGCCCTTGCTATTTGGCTGTAATAAAAGCGAGGCCACAGACCATGTTCATAAAGCCGAGATGATCCACGAGCATGACCGTTGCCATTTATGCGGCATGGTGATCACTAAATATCCCGGACCTAAAGGGCAAGTGCACCTCAAGGCTGAGAAAACGGTACCTAAGTTTTGTTCGGCTCGCGATATGTTTAACTTTGCATTACAGCCTGAAAATAAAAGACAAATTGATTACATGATGGTGCATGACGCGGGCACGACCGATTGGGATCAGCCAGATGATGGCGCCTTTATTGATGCTCAAAGTGCCTTCTATGTTTACGGTACGACCAAGAAAGCTGTGATGGGACCTGCCGTTGCCCCTTTTAGCACTAAAGCCGCCGCCGAAGCCTTTGCTAAGGAATACGGTGGCCGAGTGCTGAGATTTGATGACATCACCCTAGAACTGCTCGCGGGTGATAAATAAGGTTGTGATGATGAAGCTGCGTCTCGTCCTTATCTGGCTGCTGTGCTTTGCCTCTTTCGGTACTTGGGCTGCACTCATTCGGGTAACAGATACAGATTCACTCACCCTTGCCCTTAACAAAGCTCAAGCAGGTGACACCTTAGTGCTAGCCACTGGGGTGTATGAAGGCTCCTTTAAGGTGACGCAATCCATTTCGCTAAAGGGGGAAATAGGCGCGACATTAGATGCACTGCGCCAAGGCAGTGCGTTGGTCATTGAGGCGCCTCAGGTGAGTATTGAAGGGCTAAATATCCGCCACTGGGGACGGGATCTGTATTACCGTGATGCCGCCATTTTACTCAAAAAAGGGGCGGATAATGTGCTGATTAAGGGAAACCGCTTGGTGGGTGATGGTTTTGGTATTTATGGCGAACAGTTAAACTCGCCCATCATCACGGACAATAGTATTAGTGGCAACGGTGCCATTCATGTGCTTGATCGGGGTGATGGCATTTATCTTAAGCATGTTAATTCGCCACAAATTGACCGAAATCAGCTGATTTTTGTCCGTGATGGTGTGTATTTAGAGTCCGTTACCCACAGCCGCATTTATGAAAATCAATTCACTAAGCTGCAATATGGTATTCACTACATGTATACCCAAGACGACGAAGCGTGGCAAAACCAAGCGATTGCCGTCGATGGAGGTTATGCCCTAATGAATTCAACCAATATTTACCTGCACCACAACCGTGTGACTCAGGCGCTGGACTTTGGCATTTTGCTCAACATTACTGAGGCATCCCATGTGCAAGCCAATGTTGCGAGTCAAATCCATAACCCTAAGGGCACTGTGGAGCTTGGCAATGAAGGGAAAGGTATTTTTATTTACGCTGCTCAACATAACCGTATTCAAGATAACGAGTTTAGCTACAGTGACACTGGGATCAGTATGGCCATGGGCGGAGAGGAAAATCGCCTTTGGCATAATCGTATTATGGCCAATCAAACCCAAGTCAAATATGTCGGAGAAACTCAACTTGAATGGAGTTATCAGGGGCAGGGGAATTACTGGTCGGAATATCAAGGTTGGGATCTGAATGGCGATGGATTAGGGGATATTGTCCATAGGCCGAATGACAGTTTAGATAAACTGTTTTGGCTTTATCCTGAAGCCAAACTGTTGATGGAAAGCCCCGTTGTGTTGTTACTGCGCTGGGTGGAACGCCAATTTAAGCCCCAAGTGACGAGCGGTATAAGTGATAGTTTTCCCCTAATGCAAAGTGGCGCGCACGTACTGATTGATGGAGGTTCGCGATGAATCATCAAACTATGACCTGCTCAGCGAATAAGCCTGTAACGAGTGCAGATGTGGTTGTTAAAGCGACAAATATCAGTAAATGCTATGGCAAGTTTAAGGCACTGGATGATGTGAGTTTTGAGGTGCTAGCGGGTCAAGTGATCGCACTCCTTGGGCATAATGGTGCGGGTAAATCTACGTTACTCAAGCTTATTTTGGGATTACTTACCCCCACAAGTGGCTTGCTCCAAGTTCAAGGTCATAGTGTCGGAAGTATGAATGCCAGACAGAGTTTGTCCTTAGGCTATTTGCCTGAAAATGTGAGTTTTTATGACAATATGACCGCCAATGAGCTGCTGCGATATTTCGCTAAGCTTAAGGGCGTTGCCTTGCCTAAAGTGCATGAATTACTTGCTGAATTTGGTTTAGAGGCCGCTAAAGATAAGCGTTTGAGTACTTTTTCTAAGGGGATGCGGCAACGTCTTGGGCTCGCGCAGGCGATATTGGCTGAGCCTAAGGTACTGTTACTCGATGAACCGACAGTTGGCTTAGATCCCTTGGCATCGGCTTTCCTGTATCAAAAAATCGCTCAGCTCAGGGCGCAGGGCTGCGCCATTATTATCAGTACCCATGAGTTGGGATTAGTGCAAGATCAGATGGATCGCGCTTTGATCTTAGGTCGAGGGCGAATGTTGGCTTCGGGAAGCTTAACCTCCCTGAGGGCGGCGACTCAGTTGCCAAATCATATCTTGTTGCATTTTCTATCTAATACTCAAAGGCAAGCATTGCTAGCGGATCCCATTTTAGCGGCATGTGTTAAGGCAAATGCGGGGCAGGGACTCACGCTCGCCGTGCCACAGGAGCAAAAGTCAGCCGTGTTAAATCACTTATTACAAAAAGTGCCAGCGGGGGATTTTTCTATTGAACCTCCTAGTTTGCAGAGTGTATTTCATCATTACATGGAAAGTCTTTGCCCCCTTCAGTCGTCAAAAATGCCTACAAAGACTATTAACATAACAGATATAAATCAGGCGATTAATTTGGAATCAGTCCTATGAACCGTTCCGAGGTTTTGCACCATCGTTTAAGTGCTCTGAGAATAGTGAGCACCATAGCCGCCAAAGAGTTTAAGGATAATTTACGTAATCGTTGGTTATGGATGATGGCGGGAATCTTGTTGCTGCTATCTCTGTGTGTGAGTTTTATGGGCAGCGCTGTGTCCGGCAACTTAGTGGTATTTGAGCCTGCCCAAATCCTTTCTGGGTTAGTCACTTTATCGGTATTTATGCTCCCTTTAGGTGCGATTTTGTTGAGTTATGACAGCTTTGTTGGTGAAAAAGAATCTGGCACTCTGCTGTTACTGCTGACCTATCCATTAGCACGTTGGCATCTGGTGTGTGGCAAGTTTTTAGGCCATGCCTGCGTGATGACCATTGCCTGCATTTTGGGCTTTGGTTTAACAGGATTAATACTGATATCACTGGGTGATACTCAGGCCCAGTTATCCATAGCGATCGGGTTTAGCCATTTGATTATGAGCAGTATTTTGCTGTCATTAGTGTTCGTGCTCTTGGGTTATTGGGTTAGCTTGTGTGTGCGAGAAAAAGCTAAGGCACTGGGGATATTACTCATTTTATGGTTTGTGCTTGTGCTGGTTTATGATCTGATTTTACTCAGTGCTGTGGTTGGAATGAGTGAGATGTTTAATCGTACTGTATTCAATCTACTGATTTTGTTGAACCCTACTGATCTGTTCCGTGCTTTAAATTTACTCGCGACTCCCTCGGATACACTCGCGGCTAAAAGTAGTCTCACTCTGCTTGCTCAAACTGGGCTGGGCTTACCCTTAATGTATGGTTTGCTGGGTGGCTGGATTGGTGCATTACTTTTGTGTTGTTCTTGGATCTTTAAATACCAAGAAATCTAGTTTAGCGACCTCTGTATTAGTCTAACTTTGTACTTATTAAACAATGACTAAACTGAGTATAGAGTCACACTCTTATATGTTGTTAAAAGGTAAAATAAACCATCTTGACTTGGTGATTGCATATCATCGTTTTCTTGGAAAGAAACAATGTCACATGATGATTGCATGTTGTTAGTGTAATCAAACTTTATCAGTATTGGCTGATCTTTCAGGCGTTTAACATGCATAAAATCACATCTTATTTAATGTTAGATGAACAGGCTAAGGAATTAGTCGATCATGTGAATGGGACAACCATCAGCCTGACTTTTTCCGAAACGGCCTTATTAGTGCTGTTGTTATCATCCACGAATGCCATTTTTACTAAGGAAGAATTGCTGCAGGTCGGCTGGCCTGAAAGGGTGGTTGCTCCTACCTCTTTAACGCAATGCATCAGTACCTTACGTAAAAAGCTCGAACCCTATACCGAAGTGCAGCTTAAAACCGTGGCACGCCGCGGTTATCAATTGCATATCTCTGAACAATCCCATGTAAAGATGCTGGCGATCAATGATGCGAATGCAATTCGTGATGCCTTAGTGGGGGTGTCGGTTTGGACTAAAGTTGCTGGTATTGCCCTTTTGTGCGCTATCTTGACAATCGTTTGGTATGTGAGCGACCACCATGCGGTGGTTAAACAGGTGGCTAAATGGCATGCCGATAAATATATCAGCCTCAATATTGGTGGCACGCTGGGGACGGCGCGAACCTTCTATATTGGTGATGAGGATCGTTTACATCCTTCATGGTGGCAAAAACATTTAGCGCCAGAGGGAAATCACATCAATAACCTTAATTACTTCAGTGCATTTACCTCAACTGATGGCAAAAATTATTCGATGGCGATTTGCCCTGAGCTGGACGCCGATGCCTGCAGTGGTCACGGCATCATCAATATCACGGCGATAGATGCAAAACCCGCAGGATTAAATATGGCGGAGTTTATTCCGCTGAGCCAAATAATGGAGCAGCGCATTCGCTATAACCGTATCGTCCTCCCTGCGGATGATAAAGGAATGGGCGAGTTACTTGAGCATAATTACCATGCGGATATTTATTTTCCCGTCGCGGGCGAACTCCTAGTTCGTAACGATCTCAGTATGTCTCTGGTCTATGAAGGGCAAAATAAGGGTAAGTTTTATTCGACCTCCTGTATTACAGATCAAGATTGTTTAACGACACCGATTAAATACACTATCCGCGGTGAGTTTGAGCAGTACCAGACCACAATTGATGACCTTAAAGTCGATGTTTTTCACGTTAAAGTGTTACAAAAAGAACTGACAAAACCGGATGAAGTCAGCCATTCTGCTATGCAGTTCTACCGTGAAATTCGTAAGCATGATATCCGTGATGAAGATTTATTTTATTATCGTGTTTATCAAAATGAGCACACGGCAGTATGGATCATTCCTCAGATGGGACAAGTACTTGCGTGGACTCAGTACACTCAGATCAAATTATAAAGTAGTCGTTAGCCAAACTTGATTAAGCCGACATAGCGTCGGCTTTTTTGTGCCTGCAGTTGAGCGCGGTCGTGATGATGCTAAGCTGCGTGTTTAAGCGTCTGGCTCAAATTGTTTGCATTAACTTTCTATCATAAAAATTGGCTTTGTTTTACTTCTTCATTCAGTGCCAGTTACACTGCCAAACTTAGCAATCACACTATAAATACAATAATAAAAAAGAGAGGAGTCATTCATGTCGGACCGTCTTATTCCCGTGCTGTTACTGTCAACTTCAGTACTGGCTGGGCTCACTGCTTGCAGTGATAACACCACAGAAAACACCGTAAAAACCAGCGAAAACGCACCAAAAAGTCAAGACATTGCGGCTCAAATGCCGATTGGCATTAATGTCGCGGCTATGACGCCAACGGTAAAACCAGGGGATGATTTTTATACCTACGCCAATGGCGAATGGATGAAAACGACGATGATCCCCGCCGATCGCTCCAGCACTGGCGCTTTCCTCGTTGCCTTTGAAGCAACCGAAAAGCATAAAACCAGTTTGATTGCCGATCTGGTGAAAGCGCAACATGCGGCGGGAAGCGACGAAGCGCGTATCGCCGATTTCTACAAGGCTTACACAGATACCGCTGCTATTGATGCCGCAGGAATGAAGCCTGCCGAGGCGGATATTGCCCGTTATGAGGCCATTGCGAGCAAGCAGGATTTATCTGCGGCGTTAGGCGGAAATCTGCGCGCCGATGTCGACCCTCTCAACGCGACTGACTTTTATACCGAAAACCTATTTGGGATCTTCGTCACCCAAGGTTTAGCCACGCCGGGCGAAGTCTTACCTTACTTTTTACAGGGCGGTTTAGGCTTACCTGAGCGCGAATATTACCTGTCTGCCGATCCTAAAATGGTCGACATTCGCACCGCTTACCGCGCTTACATTGAAACTTTGCTCAAAGATGCGGGTGTGAGCGATGCCGCTGTCCGTGCCGATCGTATTTTTGCCCTTGAAAACAAGATTGCCGTAGCCCACGCCAGCCGTGAAGCAAGCGAAGATTTTACTCAGTCTTCGGGTGTATGGAGCCGTGCTGACTTTGATGCCAAAGCACCGGGCATCGATTGGACTGCCTTTCTAGCGGCGGCGCAACTGGGCAATCAGCCTAAATTTGCGGCCTACCATGCAACGGCGATTACGGGACTTTCTGCGCTTGTGGCCTCTGAGCCTTTAGAGGCATGGAAAGATTGGCTCGTGTTCCACCATATCAACAGCCATGCTGATGTGTTGCCATCGGCTATCGACAACGCTTCGTTTGCCTTTAATGGCACTAAGCTTTCTGGCACGCCAGAGCAGCGCACCCGCGATAAACGTGCCTTAGCGGCACTCGACCAATATTTAGGTGATGCCGTAGGCCATGCCTATGCCGAGCAATATTTCCCCGCTTCGGCCAAAGCAGAAGTCAGCACTATGGTGGATAACATAGTGACCGCCTTCGGTCAGCGAGTGGAAAAACTCGATTGGATGGACCCTTCAACCAAGAAAGAAGCCCTTGCAAAAGTGGCCACTATGGCGGTGGGCGTGGGTTATCCCGACAAATGGCGCAATTACGACAGCTATGCTGTGACTGCGACCAATGCCTACGCCAATGCCATCAATGGCGAAAAAGTGGAGTACAGCCACCAGTTAGCCAAGATTGGCAAACCAATGGATAAAGGCGAGTGGTGGATGACGCCGCAAGTGGTGAATGCGGTGAACTTGCCGGTGCAGAATGCGTTGAACTTCCCCGCGGGTATTTTGCAACCGCCATTCTTCGATGCTAAGGCCGATGCTGCTTACAACTATGGCGCGATTGGCGCTGTGATTGGTCATGAAATCAGCCATAGTTTTGATAACAATGGTGCGGCTTTTGACTCGACTGGTGCTATGCGTAACTGGTGGATGCCCGCTGACTTTGCTCAATTTGATAAGCAAGGCGATGCGTTAGCGCAGCAGTTTGATGCTTATGCGCCTTTCCCTGATTTACACGTGAGTGGCAAGTTGACCTTAGGTGAAAACATTGCCGACGTAGCAGGTTTAGCCGCCGCTTATGATGCTTATCATGCCTCGCTTAAAGGCAAAGATGCGCCTGTGATTGGAGGCTTTACGGGTGATCAACGCTTCTTTATCGGCTTTGCGCAAACTTGGGCTACTAAGATGCGTGACGAAGCCCTGCGTGCTCGGGTGGCAACCGATGGACATGCCCCCGGCATGTACCGCGCGCTGACCGTGCGTAACTTAGATGCTTGGTATACTGCATTCGATGTTAAGCCTGGCGATAAGCTGTATTTGGCTCCAGAAGATCGCGTTAAGATCTGGTAAGTTTACTGGGTTGATTTGAAAGGAAGGGGAACACTAGCGTTCCCCTTTTTATTAACGATTTTGCAGTCGGTTGTAATCCAGCCACCCACTTTCTATCGGGTGATTGTCGAAAAAGATCTGATTGAGTTTGTCACTAAAGGCCCAAAACTTCGGATCGGTACGGCGTACACCCACCATATCTAACAGTGCCTCATAGTCTTTTTCAGTTTGCATTTTCTCTACTGTCGCCACGACGTTAGGCAAGTCCTGTTCTTTCACTTGCCAAAATGCCTCAGGATAACTGCCCAATAAGCCATGCACTAAAGTGACGTCATCTTTAGCGGGTTCGCGGTTACTCGCCTCATTAAACAGGCTCGAAATATTCCGATGGGCGCTATTGCGAACTAAGGTAAATATCTCAGCTTTACCCGCTTTTTCAGGTTCGACCATGATCATGGTTAGTTCAGGTAACAGGGTCGCTTGTGTGCCTTTTAATCGATCTAATGTGTGTAAAAGCGCTTTGCTATGTGCTTGCAAGCTACTGTTTTCTATGTGATATCGATTGGGTTGAACCATAGCAACCTTCTGTCCGAGTTTTTGATACAGCTCGCCCTTTAGATCGTCGCTAAAGTAGAGTACGCCCGTGGGCTGATGAAAGGTGTTGATATCCCCTGCGATAAAGGCCGTGAGCTGAGTACCAGCCCCTTGATACCAATCACTCAACTGTTTGCGCCTTTCCTCCTGTGGCAACAGGGTCAGGAAGTTCGATTCCCCCTCCATACGTAAAAAATCCATGTATAAGCGAGTTAATAGCTGGTGGCCGTAGTTACCATAAACATCGAAACCCGCGACCAATAAATAGTGGATACGCTCCAGTAAGGCATAATCGATAATCCAAGCCGTTTTGGGGGGCTCGCCGACTAAGCCTTTGACCACAGTGGCATTGTCGAAGTGGCGCAGCACTGTCAGGCTGGCATTATCATTGGTGTCGTCGCCATCCCAGAGTCCGTCGATAGTGAGGTGTTGGCCGTTTTTAAACTTCTCGTTTAAGAACTGATTACGCGCCCGCATATATTTGCCTTGCTTGGCGGCATATTTCACCCAAGTTACTGCAAGTGCAGTGCTTTCTTCCTCCGCTGGCATACGTAGGTTTTCAAGTTGGGAATGGTAAAAGGCGCTAAAGTCAGTGTCGTCCATATAATCTGGGGTAACAAAGTACACCCAGAATCTATCGTTAATGACATTGAGCGCCACCTGACCACGGCACACTGGGCCTTTGATAAAGCCCATAATGGTATCTTGGGCGCGGGTCAGCATAAATCGATAGCGCGCACTGGCAGGAATTTGAATAAAGGCTTCAAAGGGATTGGCCGCAACGCTCGGCTTGTAGCTCGGCAGTTGAGTGACTGAGTAATCCGCATCGATAAACCATTGTTGCCAGTTATTTAGCAAGCCGGTATTTAAAACGTAGGGGATGTGGGTTTTATCGACTATGGTTGCCCGATAAGGCCGAAAGCGGTAATAGACTCGCTCCACCTTAGGATCGTCGAAGGGACGACGGGAGGCGATAATATCCAGCGCTTGCCCCGGCGGCGTCCGAGAACGCACTAACTCGAAGAATAAAGGCTGGGCGTTTGGTTGATTCAAAGATTCAAAATATAAATGGAAGGCAAACAAATGCTCATAAATGTAACGTGCACTTAATTGGCTTTTTAAACTGTCGCCGTTTAAAAACTCTTCCCAGTGGGTTATTTCTGCAATAAATTCAGGTGTAAGCGCTTGTGCAAACGGCAGTGGCGCACCTTGCTCGAGCCAGTGCATCAACACTTGATGTTCATTCGCATTCAGTGCTGGCAAGCCATAAGGCATACCTGCAAGGGGCTGGCTTTGCTCGTATTTGTCCATTTCCTCTAGGCTGGCGCATTGCTGAACTCTGTCTAGGCTGAAATCAAAACGCTTATCTAAAATCTTGTCTTCGGGCAGGGGATGCATTTGCTTAAGCGTGAGCATTCTGGCTAATACTGAGGCTTGGGTATTAGCTTCTGGGGTTTGATCGCGCTCGTTTAGCATGGGGTAAAACCCGCGTTGACGCCAAGCTTCTGGGGTAAAGGCATCGACAAATAAGCGATTAGGTGTGGCAGCGACTAAGCGTGTGCCTTGGTAGACCTTTTCCTTACTCGCCCCGCGTTCTATACCTTCGCTCGAGGTCATTTTTAACTGACAGGGGGCATCGTAACAGGCATGACATACCACGCAGCGGCTATTGAGAATAGGCTCGACTTCTTTGTGCACAAACTCGGCCTGTTGAATAAATTGGTCGTTCAGCTGTGCATTTTCGACGCGTTTTTGCGGTGAGCTAGTGCCAAACAGGCTATTGAAATCGATTTGCGCTACGCTGGCACAACCTGTCGCTAACAGCACTGCGACCAACAACAACCTCTTCCATCCCCCTTTTATCGCGCCCATTCACCGCTCCTTCATTTGCCGCATGCTATTTAGCAGAGTTAGGCTTTTTAGCCCACTGATAAGTATCACTTTAGCAGAAGAGTGTGTTGGATTTGAAATTTGCAGCCAGATGTTGTTCAAGGAGCTGACTTAAATTGCCCTACAGACTTTTGGTCGCTGCTCGAAACTTGGGTAAGATAGCGGCTATAAAAGCGTACCTGTGACGGCTGTATTAATTGCACCAGTATTGTTGTGGCAATAACAAAAGGATGAAGTATGACTGCTGATAACCGCTATTTTTACGAACCGAGCAAAGGCCATGGCCTTGCACACGATCCTTTAAATGCGATTGTGGGGCCTCGACCGATCGGCTGGATTTCATCACGCAATGCCGAGGGGCAACGCAATCTCGCACCTTACAGCTTTTTCAATTGTTTCAACTACAAACCGCCCATCATCGGCTTTGCCAGCACAGGCTGGAAAGACAGTGTCGCCAATATCGTCGAAACAGGGGAGTTTGTGTGGAACCTCACCACTCGCGGCTTAGCCGAGCAGATGAATCAAACCTCCGCCATGCTGCCACGCGGTCAAGATGAGTTTAGTTTTGCCGGACTCACGGCTAAAGCTGGCACCATTGTTAAGGCCGATTTAGTGGCTGAAAGCCCAGTAAACTTCGAATGCAAATTGTCCCAATGTATTCAACTCACCGCCGCCAATGGCGACAAGATCGATACTTGGTTGGTGTTAGGTGAAGTGGTTGCCGTGCATATTGCTAAGCATTTACTCAATGCCGAGGGGATTTATCAAACCGCCCTTGCCGAGCCCGTATTACGTGCCGGCGGCCCATCGGCTTACTATGGGATCTGTGAAGATCTGCGTTTCGATCTACATAGACCACAAGTGTAAGGGGCTGCTCAGGTGCCGCAGGGCAGGGTGTTTAACCCTGAGTTGGTTTATGGTTGTGGTGTTAAAGGTTTATACATTAGTAATTAAAAGCTAAATCAAAGTCGTGGGGCTTCACCCCACACCCGACCAAGAGGGGATCAACAGCAATTCCCTCTTGGATCTCCCTTGCCGCCCCTAGCGAAGTTACATGCATTGGTTACTGGTCTCATACTCCAATAAAAATAGCCTAACGGCTCAGATGGGACATCCATGTCCCCCCGAGCCTGCGCCATCATCCATGATGTCGCCACGGCATTTTTATCTGCGTATTTCGACAACTTCGCAGGGAGGTGAACTCCTGCTATTTCTGGGTTAGCTGCTTATCTCAAAAGAGTTCTGCCTGTCCTATCTTTGCTATCTTTGTCGGCAACTGTAGAACGTGAAGAAGGTTATTGGACCCATCCAGATTTACCCGAGTGGGATGAAGGCTTGACCCGTGTGGAGTGCGAAGCATCGGCGGCCGAAAACGGTGGCGAGTTTGTGGCGATTTGGTTTGAACTCGATGCAACTGAACATCAGATCGAGCGCTACTTTGACGAGGGCGACAACGATATCAGCGATTGGCACCCCGTTTGCGAAAAGGCCGGCTCATTCTTGCTGAGTATTCACGATACCGAAGATGGCCCCGTCGCGCTGTTCTTTGCGCCGAAGGAGTATGTGAAGACACAAAAACCTAACTCAGAGTGCTGCGGCAGTTTATGAAGAGACGTGTTGTTGTAGTGGCACACTAATTTTGGCCACCTAAATAGAGGTGATATTATTACCTCGTAGATGACTTTAGGTGAACACATGAGATCGACAACCAGAAAAACATTTAGTGCTGAATTCAAACTTGAAGCAGCCCAATTAGTCCTCGATAAAAACCATAGCATCATCGAAGCTGCAAAGGCGATGAACGTAGGTAAGTCCACTATGGATAAATGGGTGAGACAGTTAAAACTAGAACGCCATGGTGGGCAGCCCAATTAGTCCTCGATAAAAACCATAGCATCATCGAAGCTGCAAAGGCGATGAACGTAGGTAAGTCCACTATGGATAAATGGGTGAGACAGTTAAAACTAGAACGCCATGGTGGCACACCA
>NZ_JAKKRU010000017.1:0-79230 GCF_025653925.1 Shewanella sp. SM68 | reverse complement strand
AGTCGCCGAGGTAACTGCTGGGATAATGCGCCAATGGAGCGATTTTTCAGGAGTTTAAAAACGGAATGGGTGCCAACGCAAGGCTATAAGAGTTTTGTTGAAGCTAAACAAGATGTGACTGATTATATTATTGGCTATTACAGCCAAGTCAGGCCACATCATTATAATGCAGGATTAAGCCCAAATGAATCAGAGCGAAGATTTTGGGAAGATTCTAAAGCCGTGGCCAAATTTAGTTGACCACTACATTTCATATAGCTTATTTTGTAGGGAGAACAAATCATCTTCTGGCATATTGTCTATATCAACATTCAATAATTGATACCAATTAAAGGCTTTAAATTCAGAAACATCCTCAAACTCACATACTGCGGTTAAAAGCCATGCGCCATTCATCATAGAGGCGATGTCGACAAAAAATCGCAATATGCCTCACCTTGATTCTTACAAGAAATCGCATATTCCCTAACAAGTTCCATAAAATCAGATTTGTAACTATCGAGAGCTTTACTGACGATTGCCCCAAACTCTTCTACGTTGTTCATACTTGTCTTCTTATTCAATGATCTAAGCACCCTATAATATCACAAATAACTTACAACACTTTTCACACTATGCCACTACACTATGACTAAGTGCATTAATGGTAATGTTTGAAAGCCACAAATTTATAAGCGATAACTTACGATATTTATGAAGCAGATAAGAATGGAAGTAAATTGAGATATTAATGGGAGTGTTTAAAGTCAATATTCTATCGGGTATAAATGAGCAACAACATTACGAATCAAGACGGTAACATTTTATTTACGGTAACAGATGCAGATTTTACAAGTGAAATATGGCTTAGAAAAATGGGGACGCCTTGAGCTACAAAAAATAAAAAACCTCTTTCCATGTAATATGAAAAGAGGTTTTAGTATTGAGCGAAAGCGGCTCCTTCTCTTATATAGACAAAAAAGAGCGGTTATAGCACGATCCAAGTCGCTTTCAATTCTGTGTATTTGTCGAAGGAGTGCAGAGATTTATCTCGGCCATTACCTGATTGTTTATAGCCACCGAATGGCGCTGTCATATCGCCGCCATCGTAATGGTTGATCCATACCATGCCAGAGCGCAGGGCTTTAGCAGTTTTATGGGCCTTGCTGATATCCGATGTCCATACACCAGCGGCTAAACCGTAAATAGTATCGTTGGCGATTGATATCGCTTCTTCCATGCCATTAAATTCAATAACAGATAACACAGGGCCGAAGATCTCTTCGCTGGCAATTTTCATCTGATTGTTTACGTTAGAAAATACCGTTGGCTGCACATACACACCACCCGTGTCGGCCATAACTTGGCAGCCACCGTGGACTAAGGTTGCACCTTCGTCTTTACCCGCTTTGATGTAACTGAGCACTGTGTCTAACTGTTGTTTATCGACAACGGCGCCGCTCACAGTGGCGGGATCGAGTGGATGCCCCGGATGCCATGAGGCTAACTCCTCAGCAATAAGCGCGATAAGCTCATCTTTCACCCCAGATTCCACCAGCAAACGCGAACCTGCAGTGCAAACTTCACCTTGGTTGAAGGCAATGGCTTCGGCCGCAGCAACAGCGGCGGCTTTTAGATCTGGCGCGTCATTAAAGACGATATTGGGGCTCTTGCCTCCCGCCTCTAACCACACGCGTTTCATGTTCGACTCACCAGCGTAAATCATTAATTGTTTAGCAATTTTGGTGGAACCTGTGAACACCAACGTATCCACATCCATATGCAATGCTAAGGCTTTACCTACGGTATGACCAAATCCTGGCAACACGTTGAGTACGCCTTGTGGGATCCCAGCTTCAATGGCGAGTTGCGCCATGCGGATAGCCGTTAAGGGTGATTTTTCAGAGGGTTTTAACACTACACTATTACCCGTGGCCAGCGCGGGCCCGAGCTTCCAACACGCCATCAGCATTGGGAAGTTCCACGGAACAATCGCGGCCACAACCCCCACAGGCTCACGGGTGATCATGCCAATTTCATTGTGAGCCGTTGGCGCAAGTTCATCGTAAATTTTATCAATCGCTTCGCCAGACCAGCGAATCGCACGGGCAGCCCCCGCCACATCCACCGCTTTGGAGAAACGAATTGGTTTACCCATGTCGAGGGTTTCTAACAGCGCGAGTTCATTGGCATTTTCTTCCAGTAACTCGGCGAAACGTATCATCACTTGTTTGCGCTTTACCGGAGATTGCTGCGACCAAACACCAGACTCGAATACGCTGCGGCCATTAGCAACCGCAAGATTAGCGTCCGCTAGATCGCAACTCGCCACTTTTACCAGCAAGCGGCCGTCGATAGGGCTAATACAATCAAAGGTGTTACCCGAAACGGCATCTTGGTATTCGCCATTGATAAACGCCTTCCCATTAATAGACAGGCTGGCAGCAAGACTTTCCCATTCGCTGCGTTTCTTCGGTGTGCTCATGATGACCTCTTAATAGTTCGCATAGGTGTGGTTTATCGTTCATCGACAAGAAATAGTGACCAGTGACGACATTAGCGCAAATGCGACACATCATCACAGTCATAATCCGAGCTTCAGGTTACGCTGTTTAAGCAATAAAATTCAATATTTTTTACAAAAATAGCTTTTTTGCCACAAATAACTGCACACGGCTCTTCCATGTTCATTATTTCTAACATAGCATAGCAAATATTAGCCACCCTAAAACAAGACCTGAAAATACAGGACAAGGTAGACACTATGGCCGATTTGCCGCTCAATTCCTCAAGCGCACCCTCACTTGAACATTTCTGGATGCCTTTTACCGCCAACCGCCAATTCAAAACCAACCCGCGGTTACTCACCAAAGCGGAAGGCATGTATTACACGGATATTGATGGTAATAAGGTATTAGATGCCACCGCCGGTTTATGGTGTTGTAACGCAGGCCATGGTCGCAAAGAAATCAGCGAAGCGGTCAGCAAACAAATTAAAGAGATGGACTACGCGCCCTCCTTCCAAATGGGTCATCCTATTGCCTTTGAACTTGCCGAGCGCTTAGTCGAGCTAAGTCCTGAAGGATTAAACAAAGTCTTCTTTACTAACTCAGGTTCTGAGTCCGTCGATACTGCACTTAAGATGGCACTTTGCTATCACAGAGCCAACGGTCAAGCCTCACGCACTCGCTTTATTGGGCGCGAAATGGGTTACCACGGTGTCGGCTTTGGCGGCATCTCTGTGGGTGGATTAAGCAATAACCGCAAGGCATTTAGCGGCCAATTACTGCAAGGCGTCGATCACTTACCGCACACCTTAGATATCCAAAATGCGGCATTTACCCGTGGACTCTCGCACTTTGGCGCAGAAAAAGCCGAGGTATTAGAACAGCTTGTTACCCTGCATGGCGCCGAAAATATTGCCGCCGTAATCGTTGAACCAATGTCGGGTTCAGCAGGGGTTATATTGCCGCCACAAGGTTACTTAAAACGTCTGCGTGAAATCACTAAAAAGCACGGCATCCTACTGATTTTTGACGAAGTCATTACCGCTTTTGGCCGCGTTGGCGCTGCCTTTGCGAGTCAACGTTGGGGCGTTATCCCAGATATAATCACCACGGCTAAAGCCATCAATAACGGCGCCATCCCTATGGGCGCAGTGTTTGTGCAAGATTTTATCCACGACACTTGCATGCAAGGCCCCACAGAACTGATTGAGTTTTTCCACGGTTACACCTATTCAGGTCATCCAGTCGCAGCCGCCGCCGCACTTGCCACACTATCGATTTATGAGAATGAGCAATTATTCGAACGTAGTTTTGAGCTTGAGCGCTACTTTGAAGACGCCGTGCACAGCCTCAAAGGGTTGCCGAATGTGATTGATATCCGCAACACAGGCTTAGTGGCGGGGATTCAATTCTCCCCTAACGCTCAAGGCGCGGGTAAACGGGGTTACGGCGTATTTGAACACTGCTTCCGCCACGGCACTTTAGTGCGAGCCACGGGCGACATTATTGCCATGTCACCACCACTGATTGTCGATAAACGCAAGATTGACCAAATGGTTAATAGCCTAAGCGATGCCATTAACGCCGTTGGATAATAGCACTAGCTGTTCGTTCCACTCTCACATTTAACACCCCGCTGCGGCGGGGAACTTCAAAGGTTAACTATGCTCAAGATCACTCACTTTGTTAATGGTCAGCACACCCCTACCAGTACCAGAACCCAAGATATTTTTGAACCCGCCACGGGTGAACTACGTGGCCAAGTCTCACTCGCAAGCGAAACTGAAGTGGATGAAGCCATCGCAATCGCTAAAACCGCCTTTGAAACCTGGTCGCAAGTCACGCCGCTCAACCGTGCTCGAGTGCTGTTTAAATTCAAAGCCTTAGTCGAGCAGCACCTAGATGAAATGGCGCAGCTTATCACCCGTGAGCACGGCAAAGTGATAGACGATGCTAAGGGCGAGTTGATCCGTGGTCTCGAAGTGGTCGAATTTGCCTGTGGTATTCCGCACTTGCTTAAAGGTGAACACACCCAGCAAGTCGGTGGCGGCGTCGATTCTTGGTCAGTTAATCAAGCTTTAGGTGTTGTCGCAGGCATAGCGCCCTTTAACTTCCCCGTGATGGTTCCCATGTGGATGTTCCCAATCGCGATTGCCTGCGGTAACACCTTTATTATGAAACCCTCGGAAAAAGACCCAAGCTCGGTGATGCGGATTGCCGAGCTGCTTAAAGAAGCGGGTCTTCCCGATGGCGTGTTTAACGTGATTAACGGCGACAAAGAAGCCGTCGATACCTTACTCACCCATAAAGATGTGCAAGCGGTGAGCTTTGTCGGCTCAACGCCGATTGCTGAATACATCTACAGTACAGCCTCTAAACATGGCAAACGCGTGCAAGCCTTAGGCGGCGCGAAAAACCATATGTTACTCATGCCAGATGCAGATTTAGATCAAGCCGTTAGCGCCTTAATGGGTGCCGCTTACGGCAGTGCTGGTGAGCGTTGTATGGCAATTTCAGTCGTACTCGCGGTAGGCGATGTGGGCGACGCATTAGTGGAAAAACTGCTACCGCAAATTCAAACCTTAAAAGTCGGCAACGGCCTGACGCCAGAGATGGAAATGGGGCCACTGATCTCCAAACAGCACCTTGCCAAGGTCACCCAATATGTTGAAGCCGGTGTTCAAGAAGGCGCAGCGCTGCTGGTCGATGGCCGTAAACTGAGTGTTGAAGAAAATCCACAGGGTTATTTCCTCGGCGCCTGTTTGTTCGACCACGTCACGCCTGAAATGAGCATCTACCGCGAAGAAATCTTTGGCCCTGTGCTGGCGATTGTGCGCGTGAAAGATTACCCAACGGCGCTTGAGCTGATTAACCGACACGAATTTGGTAATGGCACGGCGATTTTCACCCAAAGTGGTGAAGCGGCAAGGCATTTCTGTCACCACGTGCAAGTCGGTATGGTTGGAGTGAACGTGCCGATCCCAGTACCAATGGCGTTCCACAGTTTTGGCGGTTGGAAGCGTTCATTGTTTGGGCCGCTGCATATGCATGGCCCCGATGGCGTGCGTTTTTATACCAAGCGTAAGGCAATTACTGCCCGCTGGCCCGTGGGTAAACAGACTCAAGCTGAGTTTGTGATGCCAACGATGAAATAGCCGAATGTCAGCTCAACAAGGAAATCGCAAATGACTGTGAGTATCAACGCCATTATTCGCTTTGCTACGGCGCAAACACCCGTCGAAACCTATCAGTTACCGGCGGAAAAGTTGTTAGTAGGCAATCCAACTCAAGGGCTAGAGAATCATTATTCTAGCCCTTGTGATCAATTTCACAGTGGAATTTGGCAAAGTGAATCAGGCGCTTGGAAAATAAACTACACTGAATACGAGTACTGCGAAATCCTCGAAGGGATGAGTGTTATCACAGATCTTCAAGGTCAATCGCAGACGTTCACTGTGGGTGACAGGTTTATCATACCCGCGGGTTTTCAAGGCACTTGGGAAGTCGTGGAGCCCTGCCGCAAGGTTTACGTCATTTTCGAACAAAAGTGAGATCGACGAGGCTGATGTTAGCCTCAAAAAAGCTAAGTTATCTTAGCAATAACTCGCCATGAGGTCACAGCAACGGGTTTTCCTAGGCTGTTGTTTGGCAAACCAACGGATGCACTGGCGCGATTGAATAACCATGGTCGCCAGTAACACGTCCGAGTCAACAAAGAAAATGGGAGAAATACCGTGCATAATAATCTGAAAAAAAAACGGCTGGTACAGCTTGTCGGACTCGCGCTAACCACGACCCTATTCTCCGGCATGGTCGCCGCCGAAGTGACTGGGGAAATTAGTCTTACTAATGACTATCGTTTTCGCGGCGTATCACAAACCGCTGGCGATCCTGCCCTGCAAGGTGGTATCGATTGGAGCTTCGATTCGGGTTTCTCTGTCGGGGCTTGGGCAAGTAACGTGGACTTTGATGAGCCAGGTTATAACGGCCCAGCGATCGAATACGATTTCTATGTCGCCTATGGTGGTGAGATCAACGAAGCTCTGACCTACGACATCACCCTTAACCGTTATAACTACTCAGGCGAGAGTGATATAGGTTATTTCGAAGTGATTACGGGTATGGAATTTAAGGGCTTTCGCCTAGCCTATTGGTTTACCAATGATTACGGTGGTACTGATTTAGACTATCACTATGCCGAGCTTAACTATTCCCATGAATTTGTTGAAAACTGGAGTCTCGATCTGCACTACGGCTATAACGTTGGTGATGCATTAGATGACGGTGAAGGTTTTGATAGCTACTCAGATTACTCCATTGGTGTATCGACTGAATTGGCAGGCTTTGGGCTTTCTCTCGCTTGGTTAGGCACAGATCTCAGCGGTGACCAAAAAGTCTCTGATGGTGCATTCAAAAACTCAGATACCGTACTTGCTAGCGTAAGTTACGCATTTTAATTTCGCCTTAGGTTAGATTAACTAAGACACAAAAAAGCCCTCATCATCGAGGGCTTCTTTTTAGCTGTTCAAACAGACTTGACTACCAACTACGCATTTTATGGCCTTTCACCGCGTAGAAAAGGATGAACAAGTAGCATGGCAACATCACAATATAACCACCCTGCATGCCCATATCTGTCGCTGAGCTCATTAACCCCCAAGACACTGGACCAAAGGCGCCACCTGCAATCCCCATGATGAGAAGCGCAGAACCTGTACTGGTCAATTTACCCATACCAGACAAAGCTAGCGGCCACACCGCAGGCCAAACAATCGCATTAGCTAAACCAAGAAAAGCAATCATCAACAAAGTATCGGGCAGCGCCACACCGCCAAAAGGCACTAACAAAACATTAGCAATAGCGTAGGAATTATTGTCGCCAAACAAAATACCGCATGTCAGTAACAAACCCAGAATAGCCGACACCATCAAAGCCTTAGGCTGTGAAATAAAACGAGGAATTAACAGGATACCTAAAGAATAACCCAACACCATACACACCATAGTATAGGAAGTCATAACACCGTATGACTCTATGCCTAAAGACAAAGCAAATGTACCAATGGTATCGCCAGCAATAACCTCTACAGCAACATAAACAAACAGCGCTAACACGCCAAACGCTAAGTTAGGGTGAGATAATGCCGCTTTAAGTTGCCCTTTATCAGTATTTTCAGCAGCTTCATCTTCATTCAACAACTCTGGCAAAGGTGATTTTTTTACCGCGAGCGCTAAAATACCGATAAAAATGGCCATGCCTAAATAGGGGAATACTAAACCGTCAGCCATTTCTTCAATTTGTACTTGAGTTAGCTCAGTACCAATACGGTCTTTAAAGCTGTCTAAAATCAACGCCGAAAACACCAAAGGCGCAATCACACCCGCACCTTTATTCAAAATACCCATCACACTGACACGGGCGGCCGCAGATTCTTCAGGCCCCAAACGCACCACATAAGGGTTAACCGCAGTTTGTAATAGGGTTTGGCCTGCGCCCATCACTAATTGGGCGAAAAGGAATAGGGCAAATATTTGTGTTTCCGCAGCAGGGATAAACAGTAAGCCCGCCAACATCATCACGCCCATGCCTATCGCCATACCATTCTTATAGCCGACTTTGCGAATAAGCCAAGCGGATGGCAAGGCAGTAAAGGTCACGGCAATGTAAAAAGAAAACAGGATCAACGACGCTTGAAAGGGATTGAGTTGCAATATTTGTTTCAAATAAGGCATCAAAGAACCATTCAACCAAGTGGCGAATCCGAGGATGAAAAAGAGAGCGGCCACTATGGCCATGGGGAGAAAGCTGCTTTTCTGCTGGCTTTTATCGAGTGTCATTTCCATAAACCTGCTTCTTATAGTAATTAATTATTTAGGTGATAACGGGGTTTAAATTAATGCCTAAGTTCCCGAATATCCGTATCGCGACTCGTCCGCAATGGCTAATGTTATCATCCAAACGCACCATTGTTTCAGTGATGTTAAAACAAACAACACAAAAAGACAACGCTGTCATTTAATAAATTCTCGCGAATATTCCCTCGTAATCATTAATTAGCCGACAACTAGTAGAAATACCAATCACATAAATATCTAATCAGTTCAGAGCCTCACAGGCATCTCAATCCAAGGCGCATTGACGCAGAAATGGTTATTCCCTTTTAAGTCTATGCAACACGGGAGTGGGATGCCTGTGTGGCTCCCGAAGGGCGGCTGATGTTAACTGCATGGCAAAGCGCTTTATACTGCGTTTAAGGTTTTCGACAGAGCACCACTATGCTTTCAAGCCTTCGCCTTGTCTAAAGCGCGTTGAACTCCCGCTGAATGAACAGATATTTAATACGATGGGTATAAGTAAGTGATGACTCACATCCAGAAAATAATGTAAAAAAAGCCGCAGACACTGAGTGCGTGCGGCTCAAGCAATTAAGCGAACAGATTAAATTCTGACAAAAATATTGCGGCGATACATCCAATATAACACCAGCCACTGCACCGCAAGTAAGCTGATAACTGCAGCTAACGCTTGAGCGCTTTCAGGCAAGGCCATCACTAAGCCGCCAAACACGCTTTGGGCGACATATTTCCAATCCACTAAACTCGACGCTAGGTAAATAATGATGGCGTTGGTGCCAATCACCACAAAGAAAAATGCGGTTTTTTGCCACTTAAGCACATCGACTAATGCATAGAATACCGCCAGCAGGATCATGCTCCAGCCCGACGTCACCAGCACAAATGAACTGGTCCACAGATCTTTATTGACCGGAATAATAAGATCCAACAGCCAACCTAAGGCTAAGCAAGCACCACCCGCTGCGGCGAGTAATCCCACTTTGACCCACTCACCTTTAGGATGGGATTTAACAATAAAGTGGCCGACAAACACACCCGCTAACGCATTGACTATGGCGGGGATGGTCGACAGTAAACCTTCAGGATCGGGCGTGCGTCCCTGATAGCTTATGCCGGGTAATAACATCGAATCGACATAGGCATTGATGGATTCCGTTGGCAAGAGCACGCCCGCCAGTCCACCGGGGAAAGGCAACCAAAGTTGCATTGCGCCATAACCGAGCAAAATGCCTAAGGCGACAATAACTTGCGTTCGTAGACTCGTATGCCACACCAGTAATGCGGCAAAGAACCATGCAAAAGCGATTCGGCCTAACACACTGGCATAGCGAATTTTTTCAGGATCGGCAGGCGCGCCCGTTCCCCAACCGTGATTGTATAAAATGCCCAGTAACAGCAATAAAAAGAGTCGTTTAATCCCATGACGATACACAGGTAATCGCTCCTTCATCGGTAATTTATCTAAACGTTTGGGAGATAAACCTAAGGCCACACCAGAGAGGAAAATAAACAGCGGAAAAATCAAATCGTAGAAGTGAAAACCATGCCATTGGCTATGGTGCATTTGTTCATCGCCCCATTGCCAACCTGCCCAGCCCGTTAAAATAAGCAAGCCACCAAACAGGGCCTCGCCGCCCAAAATCCAAAACATATCGAAGCCGCGCAGTGCATCCAGAGACATCAACCTAGGTTTATTCACCTTTGCTGGCATAATTGCGTTTGTCTGTGTAGTCCCCATGCCATCATCCTTTATTATTGTTATTAAAAGCTTTTATAAAAGTTGAGCAAAACTAATACTGTTTAAAATTAGGGCTGTACAATAAAAAAACTTAGCCCCTGTCACCAAAATACGACAAGGGCCAATTGTTACACATCACCTAAACTGCGAAAGCGATTTAAGGGGGCCCCCCTATTGTCTGTCCTGAATAGACGGCTTGTCCCGCAATGTAATTTGCCTGCACTTTGTTCTGCGCATCGAGCAAGACAAAGTCAGCCCTATGTCCCAGTGCTAAACGGCCAGCCTTATGCTCAATCCCGAGGAACTGTGCGGGATATAACGCCGCCATTCTCAAGGCTTCCGCCAAAGGTAAACCCAACAAGTTGACGGTATTATTGACCGCAGTCGCCATATCGAGTACACAGCCCGCCAGCTCACCTGTCACAGCATTTAATCTATCGCCGACTCTCAGCACTTGCGTACCGAAGAGCTCGAAGCTAGTCTCACCGTCCATACCCACAGGCGGCATAGCATCGGTGACTAACATCATTTTGCCCCTCGGTTTTGCCCGTAGTGCGACCTTTGCCGCCGCGGGATGCACATGGTGACCATCGACAATCAAACCACACCAAGCGGTTTCACTCTCAATCGCCGCGCCAACCATGCCTGGCTCACGGGAACCGAGTGGTGACATAGCATTATAAAGGTGAGTAAAGCCCGTCGCGCCTGCCGCTAATGCCGCAACCACAGTATCGTAGTCGGCATTAGAATGACCCAAACACACCTTTACGCCCGAGGCGACAAGCGTGCGGATCACCTCTGGTGACACATTCTCAGGCGCAAGCGTGACCACTTTAATCCCCAGATCTTGACGACAAAATACGGCGAGTTCAGCCTCTGTGATTTCGCGAATAAAGCCCTGTGGATGCACACCTTTTTTAGGTACAGATAAATGTGGCCCTTCAAAATGCACCCCTAAAACGCCAGCGCTACCTTTGACTAAAGCCTCGGCCACAGCATCGGCCGCATTGGCCATCACGCTGACATCATCGGTGATAAGTGTGGGTAAAAATCCTGTCGTGCCAAAACGCGCATGGGCACGGCCGATAGTCTCAATACAATCAACACTCGGATTGGCATTGAATAACGCCCCACCGCCGCCGTTCACTTGTACATCGATAAAACCAGGCACCAGCGTTCCGGCTTGGCGAATTTCCTTCGCGCCAACAACCGTATCAAACGCCAGAATGTGCCCGTCTTCAACAGTCACAGGCACATCTTGATGGAAATATTCACCATCAAAAATATGCTCAGCGATCAAGGTGATTTTCATCGCAAACCTCTTTCAATAAATAACGCGGTTAGCTTAAGGCTTAAATTAGGTTAACCGCGTGGGCTTAGCTGCAGATGCTTAATCGTGCAGCCTACCTAGACCTCTTAAACTTTGCCGCTTAAAGCGTTTGGGTCACTTTTTTAAGGCCAGCCGGTTGATCAGGATCGATACCGCGGGCAATCGCAACCGCAGCCACGTCGATATAGAATCGTTGTAATAACGCTAACGGAGCAACACGTGGGTGAATGTCGGTCGAGGTTTGATTCAGATGCACTAAATCGGCGCCGCGTTGACTCACGTTTTCAATCTGTTCTATGTGGCTAGCGTAGGATTCATCGCCAATACACACATCGACGATAGTGAGTTTTTTCTCAACTAAAGTGACAGGGCCGTGGAGGAACTCGGCGCTGCTGAACGCTTCGGCATGGATTGAACACACTTCTTTTAGCTTAAGTGCGATTTCCTTAGATACCGCATAACCTAAACCACGGCCGAGTACGACTAAGTTCTTCACGTCGGCAACGGATTCTGGCGTGAGCTGCGGCTCAGCGTCCACCGCCGTTTGCAGCGCTTGGGGTAAAGAAGCGACGGCGCTAGCAAGCGATTCGCTTTGAGTCCAAGCGGCGGCAAGTTGTAAAATCGCCGACAACGTTGCGAGGTAACTCTTAGTCGCAGCAACGGCTTTTTCTTCACCTGCACGTAAAGGCACAACGACATCGACGATATCTTTAATCGGTGCACTTTCATCATTCACTAAGGCAACACAGAAAGCACCGGCATTTTTTGCCATACGCGCCTGTGCCAAAATATCAGGGCTACGGCCAGATTGTGAAATCACAATCACTAACGCACCTTCGAGTTTCAAGGTCTTACCATACACACTCGCCACTGAAGGTGCGGCGGCAAACGTCGGTACGCCCGCTTCGATTTCAAATAAGTACTTAGCAAAAACACCCGCATGATCCGATGAGCCGCGACCTACTATCATCACAAAACGAGGGGCGAAGGCGCGCAGTTTCTCACCTAACTGCTGCATGATTTCAGCGTTAGCTTCTAACTGGCCAGCGATTTTTTGCGGTGCGGTGCGAGCTTCTTGCTCCATAATAGTGTTTGTCATGTCTTTTACCTTCACGTTCAAATACAGGATTTGGCTTCAGTGCCTATTTGCACTGACAACGACTTATTAAATTCTTGTTGGGCGAAATACATAGCACCAAGTTCGGGTGGTGCTAAGGTTTCTGAAATTTTGGCGACCACATCGGCACCGAGCCAGGCTTGTAAAGGCTCTGCAAGGCCACCGATCATAGAAAAACGCACCGGATTTAGGCTAAATAGCTTACGCGCCATGTCGCTAATATAATCTGCGCCTTCTTGCACTATGGCAGTCGCGACTGCGTCACCTTCATTGGCGCAATCGAGCACACTTCTGGCTAATGCGGCGTAGCAACTTGATGATTTACCGGCTAGATTTTCGACAATGCCGAGCGCATCTGTGACGTTAAAATAATTAAGCAGCATATCGGTTAATTGGGTTGGTACGGCAAAGCCATCGAGTGCTAACAACACGTGTTCGGCGGCTTTTAGTCCCAGCCAAGCACCGCTGCCCTTATCGCCCAAGGCAAAACCATAACCACCAATACTCAAGCTGGTATCACCAACATGGGCATAACCGCAAGAGCCAGTACCCGTGATGATCACCGCGCCATCGGCACCGCGGTGGGCACCAATACAAGCCGTATGCAAATCGGTAGTGACATACATGGCTGCAAAAGGATGCTGCCAGTTGATAACATCTTGATATAACCTAGGGACATTTACGCCAGCAAGACCAAGACCCGCCACCAGCAAGTGACTATCGCTCTCGTTCATGCCCGCATCCAGCAACGCCAGGCGAGTCGATGCTTCAATGGATTCAAATGTTTGTGTGAGACCATGCAGTGGATTTGCGCGTCCAGCAACACCTGTCCCTAAAACGGTACCGTCTGCGCAGTAGATGGTGGCTCGGCATTTACTACCGCCTCCATCTACACCTATAAACAGTGGTTGATCTTTTGTCTGGACTAACCCCATGACACCCCTCTTCACCTATCAATGCAGCGCTACCGTTGCTTATTATTTGCCGTTAATACAGCGCTCAACTTTAGTTAACTCAATGTTACAGCAAAAATGACAGCGTTGTCATTTACTTTTTTAAGTCATTTATGATCTAAAATCAAATTTAGGCAATCACTGACACAGAAAAACAAAAATGCTGTATTTTATCTTTAAAATACAGCCAGATATAAAAACGATTTAGTTAACGATTAAACTTCGGCCTTTACGAATACCATCGGCCGCAATGGCACGGATCTCAATCGGTGCAGTGACCGCCAATCCCGCTTGATAAGCTTGCCATTGGCCATTGAGGCTACGGTATTCGAGTTTAAGGCCGGGATAGGCAATATTGGCAAACAGTTTACCGTCACGGATCTCGGCGCCGACCGTCGGTACGCGATAATCAATCCCCGCTTTATCTAGCTTGATAAACTCTTTGTGGCCCAAGGTATTCGCAAGTTGTTGCCACTCCTTTGCCTGTGCATCACGCATGGCTAAGGTAAAAGCCCCAGAGCTTTGGTTATACACAGCGCCTTGATACTGATAAGGCACTTCCCACGCAGCTTGATGCCAAGCACGCTCAGCCAGCATCAACAAACGCGGAAACACCATGTATTCAATCGTATCGTCACTGCGAATCGACTCACTCCAAACCTGCCCTTGCAAGCCAGTAAAGGGTTTGCCTTTCTCCCTTGGACCCGAGACTTTGTTACCCGCCTCATCAAATTTTATTCTGTCATCCGCTTCGAATGGCTGATTTTCAATATCGGTCCATTGCTCGGCGTTAGCGGCTAAATTATCAGGCATAAAGCTAAAGACTTTATGGCTATTGGTCGCGCGGCTCGCCCAGTAATAACCATGCTCTTTAGGATCGGCCTCATAGGGGAAGTCAAAGTACAATACCTCAGGATTAGAAAGTATGGTTTCCCAGCCGAGATTCGCCTGCTGATTGGCGCGCGAATGACCTTTGTGGGCAATCACATCCCAAATATTAGACTGCACTTTAGCGGGCATATTCTCAGGGCGAACATGGCTCATACCATCGCTCCATCCTGCTGCTTCAATGCCTTTTGCCGCTAACATAGTCGAAATTCGTTCAATAAAATAAGCGCCTAAGTCATCTATCGACTTAACGCCTTTATCGTTATTGGCGACAAATGCTAAACACTGCGGAGATTGTTTCCAAGCTCCCGCCGTTTCATCGGCACCAATGTGGTAACGCGTCAATGGTTGACCCGCGGCTTGGTGTAACTTGGCAATTTCATCAATCACTTTATCGACAAAGTGATAAGTCGACTCCATACACACGTTAAGCGTATTGTCGTCGTAATATTGCACTGAAGAATAAACCGTTTTGTCGTTTGCATCGGATAACAAATATTGCTCAGCTGCAGTGGTTTTCCCTTCAGCTTGCAATTGACGAGCGCCCGCATCTAACGCTTTTACCGCTGTGCTAGCTTGATTTGCCGTTTCCTGCACAGGGACAACTTGCACTTTGCCCGTGTTTTTAAGCTCTACGTCTTCAGCCTGTAATCGACGAAAACGCGCATCCATCGCTTTAATCGCGGCGCGGCTGTGACCCGGCATATCCATCGATGGGATCACTTGAATTTGACGCGCCTCGGCATATTTCACTATGTCGATATAGTCTTGTTTAGTATAGAAACCATTAACGCTCGACTCCGCAAAAGGACCACTGCCCAGTTGCGGTAACAGACAGGTATTTTCAGCAAGATCATGACAACGTTTACTACCGATGTCGGTCAGCTCAGGTAGCCCGTCGATTTCGAGTCGCCAACCTTCATCGTCAGCCATGTGTAAATGCAGTTTATTGAGCTTATAAGCCGCCATTTGGTCGAGCAAATCCAGCAACAATTGTTTGCTGTGGAAATTACGTGCCACATCAATGTGCATACCACGAAACGGATAACGTGGGCTGTCTTCAATGGTCATCGCATTCACTTTCAGCGAATTCACATCCACAAGGCTTGCTAATGATGACAAACCGTAAGAGAAGCCCGCCGCATCATTGGCAGCAATCACAATTTCAGTTGGCTGAATATCTAAGCGATAACTGCCCTCATCCCCTTTTTGGCTGGCAAATTTCACCGTAATGCCACTCGCAGATTCAGCCACACCCAGGCGAGCTAAACGTGCCACCGCCGCCGCAACTTGACTCTTTTGCTCTGGGTTATCATGCTGATATTCGAGCTTAATACCACCAGCAAGGGATACTGGTGTATCAGTTGAATGGATCTTCACCTTTTGTGGCGTTGGGATAATGGTATCCACAGCCAAGGCGGCATCGTCACTCACGCTTTGATTAGCTTTAAATAACTGCGCGGCATCGGCTGGTGCGAGTTTATCCGTTTCAGTGCGTTGATATTGGGTTTGAAAATTCGTAACCCCTTCAACATACGGACGCGTCTCTAAACCCGTTTCAGCATCTTTACCCACCTGAGTGCTGGCGATAATGACGGGTTCTAATCCTTTTGCTGCGAGGTAATAGTTTGGCATAGCGTCGGTTTCAGCCAATTGCCACGGCTCACCACGGAATGTCAGTTGCTTTTTCTCGCCCTTAACAAATCCCTTAAAAGCAGCCGTTGGCGTAATACGATGTAAATCGCCTTTAACGTGCGTTATCGTCAATTCACCGCTTTCAACCGATTGCACAGGGCGCATTTGGCTTAAATAAATTTCCCAATCTTGGCTAGCTAAATCCATACTGGGCACGAAATCAATTTGAGCGACAAAACAGCGACCATCGGCTTTATCTTTTAGGCACTTATCGTCTGGCACATTGGTCACAACACGGTAAGTTACTACTAACGAATCCCCTAGTTGTTGTAACTGCGCTTGAGTTAATGCGTCCTGAGCTTGCTGTGTTTGAGCCACAGCCTTATCGGCTGACGCTGCGGAAGGCGTCACAGGCGCCTCGGAACAGGCCGCTAATCCTAAAGCCAGTAAAATGGCGCTTGCTGAAAGTGTTTTTTTCATGATTATCCTTATCTAGCTCCAGAAATGGCTACAATCTGAAGGAAGTTACTAACGTCCGCAGTCTTTCCCCTTGGTGAAACAGTCGCTCGCTCGAGTGCGCTAAGTGCTCGCTATCGAGTGAGGCTGAACCTGAGACATTGGCAAGATCATTTAACGTACGAGAAATCGCTTCGGTGACGCAGGTTTGCTCCTGCGCCGCATGGGAAACTTCGATGTTCATATTACTGATATTTGAGACTAAATCAGTCACTTTAGTGAGTACTAACTTAATTTCTTCTGAGCGGTTAACGCCCTGAGTTGAGAGGGCTTGGCTCGCTTGCATCACAGTGACTGTTTCGGCCACTCGGCTCTGGACCTGCTGGATCATCTTCTGGATCTCACCAGTTGCCTGTTGGGTTCGGCTCGCCAGCGTGCGCACTTCGTCGGCCACCACAGCAAAACCGCGCCCTTGTTCACCCGCCCTTGCCGCTTCAATGGCAGCATTAAGCGCCAGTAAGTTGGTTTGCTCGGCAATACTGTTGATCACCACAACCACTTCATCAATTTTTTGGGTTTCTTGCTGTAACTGTGAGACAGACAATGCCGAGCAGGCTAATTCAGATGCCAGTTTACGAGTAATGTCTAATCCCGAATCGAACTGCCGCTGGCTGTCATCGACCGCTTTATCGGCCTGACTCGCCGCATCCGCGGTGCGTTTCGCATTAATGGCGACTTCATTGGCACTGGCGCTCAGCTGAGTTACAGCCGTCACTGCCGCCTCGGTTTCTTTTAATTGGGTTTGCACACGATCATTATTGGTTTGCGACAGTGACCCCAGCGCTTTGGCATCGCCCAGTAATTGCCCTGAGGTTTCGTGCACTCTGGAAATCGTGCCGTGAATTTGCTCAACAAAACCATTAAATGCCTTAGCGAGCTGGCCAATCTCATCCTGACTCTCGACGGGTAATCTGTGGCATAAATCACCGTCACCGCTGGCAATTTCTTCCATAGCACGGACCACATTTTCAAGTGGATTAATCACTAAACGTTTAAGAATAATGAAGATAACAATTAAACTGCCACCGAGAATTAACAACGCCTGCAAGAAATAACCTAAGAGTAAATCTGACAACTGAGCGCGAATAGGCAACATAGAAAACTGAATAGCCAATTGGCCCGTTGGGTTACCTTGATCAGCAAATTGAATTTCACGCTTCACTAGATACTCATCGGCCACTGTTTGAGCCTGTTGACTTTCGGCTAACACTTTACCGCGATGGTCACTCACGACAATATGATAAATTTGCGCAGATTTAAGCATCACAGATAGCACTGCACGGATCTGCTCATAGTCGTAGGTGAAGATAGGCTGCGCCATAGTGACTTGTAAATTGGCGACGGTATTTTCTTCAAACTCAGTTTCACTGGCAGCCAATTTATCGCTCGCCAACCAGTATGATGCACCGAACAGAACGCTAACAATCATAAAAATTGCTGCCGCTAATCCAATCTGTACTTTTAAGGCTAATGTTTTCATTATTTTGCACCTTGCATACTAAAAAGATCTAACCATAATTCTGTGCGTTCTATTGGTGTTAATGGACTTAAATCAGGTGTATCAAGACGGATAATCACCCGTTGTTCAAACTTAGCCTCACGATACAGTTGCTCAATTTTAAGCTCGCGATTAAACATCTCATCAAAAGAGCCGTCGCTTACCATACTTTCAAGCCCGGCTAAAATGGCCGCAGCAAGTTCGGGGCGCTTAGGGGAAACAAAGAAATAAGCTGGCGAACGATATTGCAGCAGGATATGGCTATCGACCTTAAGTGCGGGATCGGGGTGATTTGCGAGTTCTTCGCCAATTTCCTGGGCGCCGAGGGCAAGATAATCGAAACGCCCGCCTTCTAACATGGGGTATAAATTGGTGTACTGATAGCTAGTGACGACGGGTAATCCATTGGCTTCTAAAATCGTTGCATCGGGCCAATAACGATTTTGCCCCGCCTTTAACTGCCTAAAATCCGCCATGGTTTTCACATTAGCAAATCGTGCCTCATCCGATTTACGGATAATCAGCAGCCGATTACCGAGTAACCCTTTAAACAATGGAATGCGCACGGGAAGCACAGTTTCTTCCAATTCTTTTGAGGTCATGCTCCAAAACACGTCTACTGTCCCAGCGAGTGCTTCTTCGACTTTGCGCTTTTGATTCATTTGAGTCGGCATTTCTTGCGCTTTATAACCCGAATCCGAGCGCCGCAGTGCTTCTTCAAGTAACTTTAGCAACCATTCCTGCTGTATCGCGGTGGTGATTTTTTTTGAAACCTGTGCAGACGTTTTAGACACATCAGAATTTGAAGCTAAATTGTTTATAGCTGTGTCGGTAGCAAATACAGCAAAAGAGGAAAATGCCGAAAAAAACGCTAATGTCATTATAAACAGGGGAATGCAAACCGTTCTTCTTGTCATGATGAGTACGGTGACATGGGCAATGACACTCGACATGCCAATTGCAATGACACGCATCGCAGCCGTTAAATGAATCGCCATAAATTGCAGCCTCTTTTATTATCTGGTTTATACCAGTGAGTTTTATTTATCTATGCCGCTAACGTTCAAGTGCTGAGGTAGGCAGTTGAGTAATACCGTAAAAACATCCTAAAAAAATGGCTGGGCACTGCTTACAGTACCCAGCCCACGCTAGTTTCTGGGGAGAGACTATCAAAATATCAAAGACAAACGTATCGCCGCCCGACAGCAATACTCCTGCCAAACACATGATAAGGAGACCTCATCCTCTCATGCAGACCTTACAAACAACGCGTCACACAAGCAGATGACAGCGTTGTCATTATTAAAGTACACAAGAAAGAACAGGATTTCTACATTTTTTTGACAATTATTGTTATTTTTTATGAATAGACATAATTAATGCAAATTATTCATATACTTAAAATGTTTAATTTATTTATTCAAGCTTATGTGACAACGCTGCCTTTCATTGGTAACATAGTGATAACATGACGAAGATCACGGTAGCTATTGATGAATCCCATTAACACACTTGTGCGCAATAATACCCAGCCTGCTCCGCGCTTAAATCGATATTACCTAAACCTCAGTTTGGTATTACTACTCTGTGGAGCTTGGTTATTTTGGGCGAACCATTTTCATTCGCTATTTGATCTTATCCAAGAATATGGACGCTTCGTTTTTCTAGGAATCACAGGAGCGATATTTGCTAACTCGACAGGAGCTGGCGGTGGAGTCATCTTTATTCCGGTATTTTCGAGCCTCAACTTTAGTGAGTCTCAAAGTGTCTCGACTTCATTTATGATCCAATGCTTTGGCATGACAGCAGGCGCGATTTCATGGTCACTGCATTATAAAAAGCACCACCGAGAAGATGATGCATGGTCTGGTTTTGTAAAAGCATCATTACTTGCAGCCTTCTTTTCTGTCTTAGGTTTCTGGAGTAGCCAATTACTACAACTCAATTCGCCCTCTTCGCTACACACCAGCTTTAGCATTTTCTCGATAGTGCTTGGTATCGCCATCATTATCAGTAGCAAAAGTAGCACACAAATCACTCGCTCTATAATGCCGGTCGATTTTCTTTGGCTCGCTCTCATTGGCTATTTCGGCGGTATTATCACAGCTTGGTTATCGGTAGGCGTCGGTGAATTAGTCGTCATTTATCTCATGATAAGGGGACTATGCGCCAAAATGGCGGTCGCCACTGGCGTTGTTGTTTCTGCGATTACAGTCTGGTCGGCAAGCCCTATCCATATTTTTTCAACAAATAGCCATGCCCTCTTTGAGCTAGTGTTATTCGCAGGTCCTGGCGCCATTATCGGAGGATTACTCGCTCGTAAATTAGCACTCTTTCTCCCAGTAAAAGTATTAAAACTCTTTTTCTCCATTTGGATCATTTTGACGGGTAGCGTAATGTTGGCGAGTTAGAAATTTATAAGTGATTCATATTCATTACTTAAATTTAAAACTAGCATAAATAAATCGTATAATTTGATGCCACCAATACAGCATGACACCATTCTTTAAATATTATTTATCCATAACTAAATCAATTAAACTAAGAGAACAAAGGTGTGCATAAATCACAGAATAAAATCCACGTTTTGCAAAATCCAGCATAACGCTTTCGTCTAGTTCATGAATTTTTTGTTCATCAACGATATAAATACCATTAATGTTAGTCTTAGTACCGTCCAGAGCATTTACTGTTAATGTTCTAGGCTGTAATAGCTCATGCTGTATTAAAGTCTTAATAAAATGTTTTGTCATTTCCTGATAGTCAGCCTGAAGACTGGCCAACTCTAGCAGCGTATTGAGATAAGCAGTATTATCGCCATCAGCTGTAAACAAAGAATGTTCACCGTTTTCACACACAGACGAGTTATTTAGATCAATTCCAATAATGATTTTATTATCAATATAACTCGCACCAAAAGGATACAATTGAACTTGAATAGGTAAATAACGAGCAATCCATCTACCATTTATCATCAATTTGTTCGAGTTTTCTTTTAAAGATGTAACTGCTACAGGTAAGAATTCACCTGTTTGAGAATTTTTGGTAAATATAATAGGAAAGCTCGTCGCTGCTGACATGAACTCTTGAACCTGAAGAGGCAACATGTGCATGTTTTCAAAAAATTTATAGTCAACAATATTTTTCACTTTTAAGTGTCTATGAATAGAATCATTCAAAGGGACATAATGTGTTGTCATCTTTATTTTCCTTGTTAATATTTTTCTATATAACTCGTACAATTCTATATAGATTGCAATCCGTAGAGACGGATTTTATCAAGTAGTTCTCTATGATCTGGCAACTCACTTATCATTTTACTTTTTAACAACGTCATCTTAGCCAGATGTTGAACAACGCGTTGATCAACTTCTGCATTGCTATAAGTTGGTCGAGTAGAATACTTCATACCGTAAAGCACATATAAATAATTTTCTCTGTTGAACACTTCAAACTTTGAAGGAAAATCCTCTGCGATTGGAATAAAATCTTGCCACATTTTAAGACGTTGTTTTAAGCCTTCAGGAATAGTTTCATCGGTGCGATTATCACGCCAGAAAGCAGAGTCTGACCTGTCGGATAAACAATAATGTAACTTAGCAAATTCAACGACTCTCTCCCACGCTTGAGAAACTGTTTCATTAAAGCGCTTAGCAAGATAATCAATATCATCTTTATCGGAAGGAAATCGCTCCGCAAGAAAGCGTGCAGAAAAGTCCGTCAATAGAATAGATGTCGCTTCAATCGGTTCTAAAAATCCCTGTGCTAAGCCTAATGCAACACAATTTTTTACCCAAAACTGCTGACGATAACCAACCTTCATAGCAATTTTTCTATGTGAAAGATCGGCAAGTTGACCACCTAAGTACTGATCAAATGTATCTTCAGCTTCAGCATTACTCATATAATCAGTCGAGTAGACAAAACCAGTTCCACGTCTTTGCGTGAGGGCAATATCCCAAATCCACCCTGCCTGATGAGCCGTTGCAATCGTAAATGGCGGAATTTGATCTAAAGCCTGTGTGGGCACTTGAGCAACTAATGCTGTATTGATGAATAGTTGGTGTGATTTATCAATAAATGGTACATTAAATCTTTTTGCTAAAAAAATAGATTCAAAACCACTGCAATCAATATAGAAATCAAAAAATAACTCTCCTTTATCTGTCAACAATGAACAAATAGAACCATCTTTCTCTAAAGAAATATCATTTACCGTTGCATAAATATGTTCAACATTAAATCGTTCAATGGCATTTTTAGCTAATAACTTAGCAAACTTTGCGGCATTAAGATGGTAAGCATAACCCATAACGCCACCATACTCCGGAGTGGTTATGAACTTAGGTCCTTTATTTTCCTCACAAACGGCATGCTGTAGCGAGACTAAATCTGCAAAGTGCTCTCTAGGATGAGCTAACCAATATGGTGTCAAATCCTCACCCAATGGACTCGGCATATCAAAAAGGTGATGATAAAAATTATTGTTTCCGTGCTTTGCTCGATCGAGCCAATTTACAAACTTTATTGACTGTTTAAAAGTGACGTCACAAGATTTAATAAAGTCTGATTCACTTATACCAAAGCTTGATAATGATTTACGTATTGAGGGAACAGTCCCCTCACCAACACCAATAATGGGGATATCTAGAGATTCGATGAGCGTAATGGAGAGCTCTGGATTGTTCTTTAAAACCAGTCCTAAGTGATTAGCAGCTAACCAACCTGATGTCCCACCACCAACTATCGCTACTTTTCTTATAGTCATAGCATGATCCTACAATTAAGCATGAACACATTGAGTCATATATTGGATAACCATTAGCCCTTTAATATTACTACTTTTAATTTAACGCAGTTTAGTGATTAATAAAAAGCCTAGCAATTGCTAGGCTCTTATTAATCTAACTAATTAAATTAGAAGCGTAACGCAACACCGAGTTTATAACGGGCTTCACCATCAAAACTCCATACAGGGTAATTATCTTTAAATTCACTAATAACCCCCTCTGCATCCACTGGAGATACACCTTTTTGTACGCTATCTTCTTCAAGCAAGTTAACCACTTCAAAAGTTAACGACAGATAATCTGTTAGATTATAGCTAGCACTTAAATCTAAGGTGCCATACGCTTGATGTTCACGGTTACCATAGAACCCTGGTAATTCACGCATCATATATTCAGAACGCCAGTTATAAGCTACCCGAGCTGAGAAATCATCCATTTCGTAGTAACCAACTAAGTTTACAGTATGTTTTGATGAGTCAGAGAATACTCCAACACGGTCTGCATAGTTTTCAGCTGGTGATGAAGCGTCTGCAAAGGTGTAGTTAACTGAGTAACCTAAACCACTATCGAATGAATCTTGTAACTGAAGTTCGATACCATCAATTGAGCCACCATTAGCGTTATAATTTTCACTTACGGTCCAACAATCGTAAATACCCGCACCACATGTACTACCACCAGCAGTGATTAGGTTAGGATCTTCAATTCCGATTTGTTGATTCAGTTTTTCTCTTGTAGAGATAAATGAACTTACATCTTTGATAAAGTAAGTTGCTGCAAATAAACCTTCTCCACTGAAGTACCATTCTAAACTTACATCTGCTTGTGAAGCTTTGAAAGGTTGTAAATTTACGCTACCGGTGACTTTCTTCTCGTTACCAGGAGTACCATCGTTGAAGCCAGGTAACTTAGAGGTTGCGAATAAATCGGCATAATTTGGACGTGAAATAACTTGAGCTGCTGAGGCTCTTAAAATTAAATCACTTGCAAGGTCGAATGCAATATTTACACTTGGTAAAACATCGTTATAGCTGGCTTTATCAGTACTTAAACCATCAGCATATGTACCTGTTTTGCTGAACGCATAATAATCAGATTCAACATCAGTAGACACATATCTTAAACCGAAGTTACCACGAACGCCTTCACCAGCGAATGTAGCCATAGTGTAGAGCGCTAAATTCTTTTCTTGCAGTGTGCCATATCCTGATTTATCGAGAGTAAAACCATCGATAGCAGCATAGGCATCATTAATCATGTTATCAAAAATGGGCTTAGGTAAGGTGAAGCCTGCGCCAGATGACATAGTACCAGAATAATAAGCTGATGCATCTTTTGCTACTATATTAGAGGATTGAGCAGCCTCGGTAGTTTGAGTAACATCATGATCGGCATAACTAATGCCTGATTTAAATGATGTAATAGCACCTAGCTCAACAGGAATAGTAATGTCAAATGTCGCAAAGGACTCTTCATCAGTATTAGGTTGTTTTTTAAGAGCCCAACCCGCTGTTTCTAATTGTCCATTAAAATCAGAAGCATCAAATGCGTTGTTTGCAATGTTAATATCAATGACATCGCCAGTAGCATCATAGATACCCGCGAAATCTTCAGGTTTACCAATAGACTGACCATAGTTTGAAGTTAAATCGGTACCACCTTCAGCTTTGGTCTTACCAATACGACCTTCTAACTTATAAGCATCTGCCTGATATGCAAAATCCAAATCAATTGTGTCAGAAGACATACTCGCTTTACGTGCCCAAGTTTGAGCCCAAGCAAATCCACCTTTACCTGTGTGCTCAACTAATGTACACACGCCTGCAGCATTTTTCTTAAGGCAAGTATTTTCACCCTGCTGAGTAGGAAATAAGAAAATTGAAGTATTAGCATTGTTTGCATCAAGTTGAAGGCTCATCAAATTCAAACCAAACTCAAGATTATCAGTTGGTCTGTATTGGAATGCAGCATTAACAGCGGTACGCTCTCGGTCTTGCTGGAATGTGGTCGGAACTATCTCCCCCCAACCAAGTAAAGATTCGATACCATTGCGTTGATATTGAGTTTTATCTAAAGAACCTGCAACTAAGAAACCGAATTTTTCATCCTCCGTTTTCCAGCTATAAAGTCCTGAGGTTTGTGGATCTATCTCTTCGGATACAGTGCCGTAATCCCCCTTTGTACTTAAGAATACAGAATTTGCATCTAAATCTAATGGTTTACGGGTTTTAACAATTACAGTACCACCAATACCACCTTCGGCAATATCTGCCTGAGATGATTTGAAAACTTGAATACCGCCCACCATTTCTGGTGGTAATAGACTGTAATTGAAGCTACGGTCAATAGCTTGTTGGTCGAACCAACCCGTTGAAGCCACAGAATGACCATTTAGCAGAGTACTGGTTAACTGGCTTGAAGCACCACGAATTGATACTTGTTGGCCTTGACCAAATTGACGATTAACCGCGACACCAGGAATGCGTCCTAAAGACTCACCCACATCTCCATCTGGAAATTTACCAATATCTTCTGCTGTGACCGCATCCACTACAGCATCAGAAAAACGTTTGTCGTTAACTGATGCCTTCATTGATGCTCTCATACCGCGAACTTCAATTTTTTCAATATTTTCAGGTGCTGCGGTGGTTGCCACGGCGTCTGCAGCAACAGCGCTGATGGATACAGCACTACCAAGTAGGATAGCAATATTTGTAGCTAGTACGGTTTTCTTAAAGGTTGATGGTCGCATCTCGTTTCCCTTCCATAACTTTATTATCGTTTTAGTATTCATAACCATTCCCTGCGGAATGACAACGCTGTCATGTCTAGTGCAAACATTACACAATAATTAACAGCCTTGCCACAACAAAATAACGATGGAAGCAAAAAAATGTCATAAAGCAGAATTTTGAATCAGTAGTCTTATTAAAAACCATTATAAAACATGAGCTTTAATATTATGACGTAAATTTACAACTCCCAGCATAATTGTAACAATGATAAATTAACGCCAATTTGTAACAATTCAGGATTGCTAAGCACATCAAAAGCTCGCACTATAAGATGTATAAGTCAGAAAAAACTGATAAAAAATGTAAGCTTGTAAATTGCAGGTAAAGAATTTACGTTCATAGATCATAGAACAGTTAACCCCTCGCGACCTTAGACAAAGAGTTTTTACATCAATGAAAGTCACTATCAACGACGTAGCTAAATATGCTGGAGTGTCTATCAAGACTGTATCCCGTGTAACCAATAACGAACCTTCAGTGAAACAGGCCACCGTTGACAAAGTAAACGAGGCGATAAAAGCACTTAACTATCAACCTAATTTAGCGGCAAGAAATCTAGCAGGAACTAAATCCTATGCTATTGGTTTTATTTACGATAATCCAAACGCTTACTATATTATTGATATGCAAAATGGGATCTTGTCAGCCTGTAAAGACAAGGGCTATGAACTTGTCATCCACCCTTGCAATGCCAAATCAGAGACCATATGTGATGAACTTACAGCACTAGTCAAATATTCTAGGCTCGCTGGATTAGTACTGACACCTCCCTTGTCAGAAGATCCTAAAGTACTCAAAGCACTCACTGAAATTGATGCTAACTATGTGCGCATTATTGCGGGAGAAAAGGACAACGATCAGAATGGGTTGACTATTTTAGTCAACGATAAATTCGGTGCAGTTCAAATCACCCAACATCTGATTGATTTAGGCCACAAGCATATCGCTTTTTTAAGCGGAGATTTACACCATGAATCTACCAAAGAGCGATTACTTGGTTTTAAACAGGCATTAACAATAAACAACCTAAAGCTGAATGAAAACTACATAATTAAAGGGAAGTACTCATTTGAGTCCGGTGTTGATGGTGCTAACAAGCTCATCAAACTAAAAAATCGCCCGACGGCGATTGTTGCTTGTAACGATGAAATTGCCGCTGGTGCACTTTTTGCGGCTCGTTTAGCGGGTTTAGACATACCCGTTGATTTATCAATTGTCGGTTTCGAAGATAGCCCATTCTCACGTCAAACCTGGCCTAAACTTACCACAGTACATCAGCCAAACGCAGAAATAGCTCAGGTTGCTACTGAATTATTAATAGCAAAACGTCGCGAGCAAGATGCCATATATTCTAGAACCTTTACTCCTGAACCTATCATTCGTGACTCGTCGGCAATTCCTAAACAATAAAAAAAGAGAGCATATTTGCTCTCTTTCTATCTCCTAAATCACATAGAAATCAATGTAATTTGAGCTTCGGACGCTGCCACTTCAATAACTTTTGTGCCACTCGATACACAATTGCCGAAAACCAACCATAAAGGCTGGCTAAATGCCTCTGATACAAAGAGATATACATCAATCTTGCTATATGGCCTTCAACAAAGAAAGTGCCAGAACGTAGGTTCCCCATTAAATTGCCTACCGCAGAGAAGCGGCTTAAAGACACTAATGAGCCGTAATCTTTATAAATAAAGGCCTTTTCAGGCTTACCTTGTAATCGATTAACGATATTATCAAACAAGGTATCAGCCATCTGAGCTGCTGCTTGCGCCCTTGGTGGAACAGGCTGGCCAGAACTTTGGATCAATAGAGCGCAATCGCCAAGGGCGTAGATATCTTGATGACCTTTCACTCGCATACAATCATCAACTTCTACCTGATTTCGCGGAGTAATCGGCAGTTTTGCAAAATGCTGAAATGCTTTTGGCCCTTTGACACCGGCTGCCCATACTTTTAAGCCTGCTTTAATCACATCGCCATCTTGGGTAATGAAACCATCACGAGTCACTTCTTTAACTTGAACACCGATATGTAAACGTATACCAATCTGATCAAGAACAGCCTGAGCCCTAGCGCTTACACGCTCTGGTAATTGAGGAAGGATTTTGGGGGACGCTTCAATCAAATGCACATCAAGATGATGCTTAGCGATATTCAGATAGCCGTACTCTTTAACAGACTCAATGACATGATGAAGCTCTGCTGCCAATTCAACACCTGTCGCACCCGCACCGACAATACCAATGCTGACTCTTTCTTGCGTTTCATTTAATTGGAGTAAAGCGTCGAGTAATTTATGATGAAATAAATTAGCATTTTCAAGGCTGTCTAAGAAAATACAATGCTCATCAGCACCTAATGTATTGAAACTATTAGAAACTCCACCCAATGCAAGCACTAAAAAATCGTAATTGATTTGTCGCTGCTCTAGGAGCAACTCACCTTCATCATTATAGACTGCGGCTAACTGAATCGATTTAGCATCCGGCTCACACTGCTCTATCTCACCACGAATATAGCGATAACCGTTTTTAAGTCCATGATCGCGATAGAGTAAACCTTCAATAGATTGATCTATCACACCAACAGCGACTTCGTGTAATTTAGGCTTCCATATATGAATAGGACTTTTATCAATTAAGCACACATCGACGACATCACTACCGCCCCATTTACGGCCCAACTTCGATGCAAGCGCTAAACCAGCAGCACCACCACCCACGATCACTATTCTTTTTGTAGCCAAAATGACAACCTCATAAAACTCATTTGCGAGGCTAAGTTATACCATGTTACAGATAAGAGATAACTACATTAGTTGAGTAAAACAGGCTATTTTCCATTAAAGATATTTCAGAAACCTAGCGGTACTATTTAGTTTTTCCACATGCTTAGGCAACAAAAAAGGGCCACTAGGCCCTTTAGAATCGTTCGTAAGCAGTTTATACCGCTTCTTCGTTTTCTTCACCCGTTCGAATACGGATAACACGTTCAACATCAGTGACAAAAATTTTACCATCACCAATTTTGCCTGTGCGGGCCGTTTCAACAATGACATCAATTGCTTGGTCGAGCAGATCGTCTTGGATCACTAACTCTATTTTTACTTTTGGAAGAAAATCCACCATATATTCGGCACCACGATACAACTCTGTATGCCCTTTCTGACGACCAAAACCCTTAACCTCCAGTACCGTCATCCCAGTGATACCAATTTCTGCAAGTGATTCGCGCACATCATCTAACTTAAATGGCTTAATAATGGCTTCAACTTTTTTCATTAAAAATTCCTCATCCCTTGCAATAACATAAACAAACAGAATAACACTAGCTTACACGGGGTTACGTCAATATTGAAGTGAATGTAGTGCTTTACTCATAAAACACAGTTTCTATAAAATCGCTTTTAGCACATAAAAGTCTAAAAAAAGTACTATGAATATTGCCTCAGATTTTATACTTACATTCTAACCAGCACTAACTCGCTCGCGGGATGCAAGCGTAAAATAACAAGGATCTGTTATGAACTTCCATCCAAAAGGCTTTAGCCTGATAGAACTTATCACTACGATATCGATTTCAACAATCTTGTTAACAGTTGGAGCTCCTTCCTTGACCGAGCTCAGCGATCAGATAAGAGCTGATACTAATATTAAAACTATCCAGCAGACACTTCAATTTGCGCGAAATACAGCTGTTAGTTATGGTTATAGGGTCACAGTATGCCCACTCGTAAATGGAAAATGCACTCAAGATTGGCAAAAGGGATTAACAATTTTCATTGATACAGGTGTAGTCGAAAGCTTCGATGCTAACGATAAAATTATTAAGGTCATTGATGAATTCGATTCGAAAGATTTTTTAACATACAATAAAAGTTCGATAAAATTTCAACCTGATGGGTTAGCTTCTGGAAGTAATGGTACTTTCAAGTATTGCCCACGAACAATTGATAGCAAAAACTCCCGTGCAATCGTTGTTAATCAGGCGGGTAGAGTTCGCCTTTCTACCGCAAAAAATATCAATTGCGATTAAATTTAAATATATACTCCCTATTTAAATTTAATTATATAAAAGCAAGAAAATCAATTTATTGGGTATATTGAAAATATAGAATAGATACTGACCATTAGAGTCTCCTCGCATATACTTAGCTAAGTTTTAACGAGGATAGCTACATGTTAATTATTTCAAGAGGATTTACCTTAGTCGAACTGATGGTCACAATTGCCGTAGCAGCAATCCTACTAGCCATAGGGGTTCCATCACTTACGTCGCTATACGAAGGGACACGCAGCGCTAATGAAATACGAAAAATTAGTGATGTGTTTGCTTTTGCAAGAAACCAAGCTGTCAACTATGGCGCAACAGTAACAGTCTGCCCATACGCGGCATCACCATGCGGCACAGACTGGAATAAGGGGTTCAGTGTATATATTGACAATGGGGGTGCCAAGAATGTATTGAAAGTGATCGATAGTTTCAATACACACGATGTAATTTCCCTATCAGGGCCCGCCGATAAAAAAATTGATTTTACACCCGATGGTTTAGTCTCAGTTGAAACATCAATTATCTATTGTTCAAATGGGCAAAGTGACAATTCTAAAAGCATCAACATTAGCACTTCAGGTTTAATAAAAGAGGGCGCAGATGGGAAAAGCTGCACATAAACTATGGGAGACTAAATCTACCGTTCACTACCCTAAAATAATATTATCCTTAAATCGTTCGTTGTTAATATTTAAAAATACATGTTAGATGTTTATCTAGGTGTTAACTTATCCAAAACTTGCGCCTTAGTATTAGTAAATTCAGCGTTTAATGCGACACACTCCTCAACACTATAGATGTAATATTTCGATCCATCATTTGATTGGCGAGTAGTACCAACAAGGCTAGCCATTCTCACATTCATTTCACTACTCTTCCAATGATAGAAGGCAATCTCAGCACTTTTCTTTGATGCAATGTAGCATTTGAAGTCTTGTTCGCTGACTGTTGCTCCAGAGTCAGCCCAAACTAAGCTTGGTAAGAAAGCCACCGTTATAAAGAGGTTTATTAATTTCATTTCCAACACTCCGCACTCGGACCTTTTGCCCCAGTATCTGATATTGTTAAAGAAGAGCACGAGGCATCACGGCTAGCCTGAACCCCTTGAGCAACTGCCTTAATCGTAAAGCTTGATTCACCACTTGATGATACAGAGTAATGTTTATGCTCAGTGATATAAGGGTTTGCCCCTACAAGTTTTGTTAAATCAGTAGCATATTTTTTATTATCGAGATAATACTGTTCCTGCAAGTTTGCTATACGCATCAAAGCAGCTAACCCTTCTGATCTTGCACTCTGAGCAATGTATTGCGTATAAGAAGGGTATGCAATCGATGCCAAAATACCAATGATCACGACGGCGATCATCACCTCTATCAGGGTAAAACCTTTAAGTTGAACCTTCATAAATTAATAACTCATTCATTTATATGATAATAAATTTTATTAACACCTAACCCAGAAGCAACATTGATTGTACCTGTATAATCCCCATTTTCATTTTTCTCACCTTTACCAACTCCAATAATATAGATATAGGGATCTTTACCGGATTCAGGTGCAGGAATAACAATCTGCGGTGTATCCGGTACACGTTCACCCAGTTCATAATATAATTGAGAAAAGGATCTCGTTCCTTTGTGCAAATCGAACGGATATAACTTGCCAGAACCAGACACTAAACACACGTTATCGGCAACCGAGTCAGCAGGGGGAGAATAAGAAGTGAAATAAACTTTGCCTTGGACAATCAAGGCAGCTGTTAAACTCTTTTCACCTAGACCACTAAAATCATAGAACCAGCCGAGTTTTTTACCGAAACTTATGTTGTCGGCTTCAGACGCAGGTGCAGTAGAAGTCACATCATAGAGATCATTGATTGTGATCGCCTCGGGAACATCACCGCCAGTAAAACTCTTAGTCACCACATTACGATCTTGCAATGTAAAAAACATATCATTGATATCAGTAGATGATGGGTGGGGTCGCGTTCCACTTCCAATCACCACCGCATCATAGGGAACATTTTGATAAGTTTTAGTCGTAGTAGTACCACTCTCTGTTGTCACCTTAACTTCGGATAAATTAGTAAACATCGTTTGTGCTACAACAGGTTCTGCATAAAAACGGCGATTATTACTATCAGTACCACCTAAAGAAGCCAATTTAAATGCACTCCAACTCGACTTACTTGCACTTGGAAGATCAATACGCCAGACATTTGCACCGACATCGGAGGCATAAATCCTATCTGTATACCCATCATTATTACTATCAAGTACGGCGACTGAGTTTGGAATGCTATCCTGAATTCCCGAAAGTGCTGTTGCACCCGATGCAGAGCCACCAAATGAATGAATCAAAGTTCCCTTCTCTGCATCGACAATATAAACCGCACGACCTACCGGAGAAGATGAAGGAGTTGCATCAAAACTAACATCGTAGCCACCACCAAAAATGAGTACAGGCTTTTCATAACCAACGATTTTCGTCACTATAGGCTCAGACCATGTTTGTCCAAGATCAGAAAAACCATCCGTTGATGGATTAATAGTCCACATTAGAGAAGGGCTATCAGGGTTTGTCACATTGAGGGCATAATAAGACGATCCACCTCGACGCATCCCCATATAGACCCATGCTTTAATCACTTTACCCTCAGCATCAGTTTCTGTGTAAGCAACTGGAGATGAATCCATTCCGTATACTGTGTGTACACCTGAAGGATCATTACTTCTCAGTTCTGTTAAATTAGGCAATAACTCATAGGGAATAAAGCCCCAAGTCTCTGATACAGATTCGCCCGCATCTTTAAACATATGCACAACACCTTGATTCGTGCCAAGCATGATACGAATATCAGTCGCGCTTTTTGTGCCGAAATTGAGTGCTAGTGGCTTAGAATGAAGAGGATCACCCATAACATCATTACGTTTATCTGTCGTACTACCATCTTTATTATCGTCGTCGACATCTATCCCATTAAGCCAATTTAACGTATTAGCAAGCTCATCCACGCTAGTTCTCATATAGCTAGCTAGCGCAGCATCACCTCCTGCTGCAGTTTGTGCATTAGCAAGTGTTAAGGGCGTTAAACTGGAGGACCCATTTAAGTTACTTAAAATATTCCTAACATCTTGCTTTCTAATTTGTGCCGCGACTCCGCCGACCTCAACTTTATTCCCATCCTTTTGCGCAACACAATCCGACCATATAGTACAGGCACCATCTTTAATATTGCCGTTATCTGCTATAGCTGCATTTCCTTTACTATCAACCAATGTACCATCTGCGGTTACTTTTAATTTTTTTAAATTACCGCTCCAACGAGGTCCTTTGCCTGGGAGAAACATAGCGTAATAAGCGGCATCAAATGTCTGAGTCCTATCAAAATTATTACTAGCAATACTTGGAGATGTAAAACTTGAATCAATATTCAAAATATTTGATAACGCATCATTAAGTGCATTCTGTAGTTCAAGACTGTTCTGAGCAGCAAAATATAAACCACCACCTCTTTTAGCCGTCTCAGCAAGTAAAGGTGCGGCATCTTCTGCACCTTTACTAAAACCAATAGTATAAGTACGAACATTCTGCATTTGTTCAGTATTTGAACTGTCCAACTTGTTAATTAAGTCGTTATTAAACATATAACTAGCTAATGCGGGCAAATAGCTTGCTGTATCTAGATTTTTAGAAAATGAAGAGTAATCTCCTTCTTTACTTCCTGTGGCAGTTAAACTAATAACGTCATTATTCGCATTTTTATCAACTGTTGGAGAGCCATCAGTGACATAGATAACATAAGCAATATCCGTACATACTTTAAATGGACTTGCGTAGTTACCACTCTTCTCCACTAAGCTGTCATACGGTGGTTTATTTCCAACATAAGAGCCATAATCTGTATCACTATGACCATATTTAACGCCCTTACCGGCAAAATAACGGTAAGCTTCATACATAGTCTCACATAGTGGTGTATTTGTTTTTGCCAGCAAATTATCAATAGTAGTTAATAAACTCGCACGCGTACTATCCGTCATCTGAGTAATGCCAGATATAATTCGACCACCGTCTCGATTACCTTCATTTGGATAATTATAATTAAATACAGCAAGTCCAAAATCCACTGTTGGAGTTGAACTAATAATATTAGAAATCGCTTTCTTCGCAATTTCTAGTCTTGAAACTTTTACCGTTGGTAATTTTCCCGCTTTAGATAATCCGTACCATCTTAGGTAATTATCAGTGTACAAGGTAATAGGTTGTCCAACACCAAAGTCAGTATTATTGGCTGCGGCTAAAGCATTGGTCCAAGTTGTTCCTGGTAGTGAGGAAGTAAAATATGGATATGCTTTCTTTTTACTACCTGACCCAGTTGTTACCCCGTTAGCAGGAAATCCATTAGGATATGATGATGAATTACTCGGATTTATTTGAGAAATATCTTCCCAACAATCAATTACTTTTATTGCAGTACCATTTGTTTCAGGTAGTTCTTTCCAAACGCCAGTAGTACCACTTGATGTGAACTCTCTTATATACCCAGTAAAACGACCAAACTCTGCTAATGCAGCTTTGCTTTGACTACATCCATTTAAACTAGCTTTAAAATTACGCTTATCAGAGCTAGTATCAGGGGTGGGTAATCCCCCACCGCCAACAGCATAATAAATAAGAGTATCACTATACCCAGAACCACTTACGGCTGGGTAGTCATAGTTAGGGTCATAATCTACAACCTGAGTAATTTCTTCAGTTGACATACTTCCTGAGTTATCAAATATAACGAGCACTTTAGGTCTTGCGCCCGTTCGAGTTGTTGATTCTTTTACATATAACTCAGTATCGTCACCAAAGGAGAAAGCCGACACAAAAGTCAGCGCAAGTAGTATAGAACAAGCCAGCTTTTTAATAATCATATCTAACTCCCAGTTAAAACTTCTTGCTCCACACCTGCGACAACAGTTAGTTGGCCCAGTTTATCTCTACCAAATTCTGCTGTACTACTAATCTCAACACGCCGACAGCTAATTAAATTACCACTATTTGGCCTTGTACTTCGCTGGCATCCAACATCTTTTGCACTAATGACAACATTACCTACAGCATCAACTTCATAAGGAATTGGCGTTAACGTTTGGTTAGAACCAAATTCAACCACAGATGAAATCTCAGATAGTTTGGCTAAGCTAGCACCTTTATTGGCTTCGATTGCCGCCTCTAAGCCACCATCAGCAACAGACTTAGCCTCTATACGTTCTGATCCTGCTCCAGACATACGCATAGATTGGGTCGAATTAACAGCCAAAGCGACACCAATAATAGTCATAAGCAACAATATGATAAGTGCAAAAAATAATACAATTCCTTTTTGCTTTTTCATCTTACCAACCTTCTAATTTCTAATTAACACTGGATTAGCAAGCACCATAGTCGTCGAAACTATCTTGCGTCGATAATGATCATTCAAATTTTTAATTTCCTTATCGCCCAGAGTATAAGTAGTTTCATTGGTGTAACTTTTATCTTCATCAATAGCGCGAACCAACAAGAAAACCCTTAAGGCAACAAGTCTTTGAAATAATTCGTTGTCCCACATTAATGTGGTTACATTTTCTGCTGGCATAAAACTATCGGCGGTATCATCTCCATTACTATCAAAACCATAAAGAATACGCATATTCTCAATGCCTTCAACTAACTGCTCTTCGTTATTCATGCCATTATTCTTGGTTAATGTTTTTCGGCGTAGAACAGGTACAGAACCATCATTTTTAATAAAATAAATATGATGCTGATATTCCCAAAAACGAGCATTTTCGAGTACTGGATTGGGAGGATTACCGCCTTTAAACATCACAGCTTCACTCGAAGTTGCAGCCATATAAAAACGCTCGCCATTAGGATTAGTCACTGGTGGGCCAACTAATCTTTTAATTTGAATGACATCCGTATTCTGATTCACACCTGATAAGCAACTTAATGTATCCCCACTCTCGCCCTCTTCATATCCCCATAGACGCCTAAAGTGTGCAGGTTCAGCATTAGGTAAAGTACCGTTATTTACACCTGCACCAATACAATCATTTGCAACACCATCCCTCAAGGTCATATTGGTTCCAAGTACAAAATCAGTTCCTGTTATGTCCCCCATAAAACCTAACTGACTAATGTCTCTTTCCATGAGCGACAAAGCAATTCGTCCATTTTCTTGCAATTGGTTAAACTGGCTCGTTGTGATCACATTGGAAGAAGACATACTAAACATGCCAAAAAGCCCAAGAGTGAGAAATAAGCCAATGACCATAGAGACCATTAGCTCAACCAGCGACATCCCTTTCTCACAGTTTTTTAAATTATCCATACATAGTTAACCTAAATAATCATTGTCGAAAGAATAAAAAGCCGCCTACGCGTACCAATATCTTCTCCACATTCACTCCCAGAATAACTTGTACCCGCGCCCTCTCGGATCCCTCTCCACGCAATTGCGACCGTTACAGTTGAACCATCTACATTAATGCAAGCTGTTGGAGAGTCTAACCCACCAACATTCTGGCTATCCATAACTTCGGCTGCCCCCATAAAACTCTGTTCCCACTGGTAAAGATCCCAAGCTTCAGTCTCTTCTGGAGTACATATACTCACTGCGCCAACAGCAACGTCACAAACATTACCGGGTTTACCCAGAGAGCCTGTATACTCACCATCGTAATTGACCAGTTGTGTTCTATTAAGCTTCATCCGGTTGATAATATCGTTTGCATAATAGGAGGCTTGAGTTTGCTGAAAGGATTCAAAGCTGCCACGCTTTGCAACAATATGCAGATTAAAAATACCAATTAAGCCAATGACTAAGATCACTAACGCAACAAGCACTTCAATTAATGAGAAGCCCCGTTGAAATCCCCTTTGTGTCAACCTTTCGATTTTAGCCATATTTTTGACAAGCTTTTCAGCTATTTACCTTTTAAAATCTTAGTATTACGATAAAAATCACCAACAGTTAATAATAGATGAGTAAAATGTAAGTAGCCAGTAACATTAGCACATAAGCATTGACATCATTATGCTTTGAATGAATTTGAGACAATAAAAAAGAGGCTTATAGCCTCTTTTTTATTGTCGATTAAACAGTACACAGATTTAACGTAATTCGGCTGGCACAGCAAAAACAGTGTCTTCTTTACGCCCTTCAACTTCAGTCACAACACTAGGGGCAAGTTTAGCGATTGCTTGAACCACTTGTTGGACTAAGACCTCGGGGGCTGAAGCTCCTGCGGTGACGGCTACACGTGTAACATTATCAAACCAACTAGACTCAACATCATCTGCAGTATCCACCAGATAAGACTGGGTTCCTGTTTTCAATGCTAGCTCGCGTAAACGATTAGAGTTAGAGCTGTTTTTTGAGCCAACAACAATCAACAAATCAACGTCTGCAGATAAATTGCGTACCGCATCTTGACGATTCTGCGTTGCATAACAAATATCGTCTTTTCGCGGACCTTCTATAGAGGGAAACCTTTTTTGTAACGCAACAATAATGTCCAAAGTATCATCTACAGACAAAGTAGTTTGTGTCACGAAGCAGAGATTATTAGGATCGCGAACTTCCAAGGCTTCAACATCTGCAGGCGATTCAATCAGATAAACGCCACCATTAGGATTATCGTATTGCCCCATAGTACCCTCGACTTCAGGGTGCCCTTCATGGCCAATCAGGATGCACTCAATACCTTTGCGGCTGGCACGTGTCACCTGAAGATGTACTTTAGTCACTAAAGGACACGTTGCATCAAAGACTCTCAGCCCTCTCGCCTTTGCTTCTTGTCTCACCGCTTGAGATACACCATGGGCACTGAAAATAACAATGTTGTTATCAGGCACTTGATCTAACTCTTCGACAAAAACCGCACCGCGATCCTTCAGATTCTGCACGACATAGCGGTTATGCACGACTTCATGGCGAACATAGATAGGAGGCGAAAATAATTCCAACGCCCGTTCAACAATACTGATAGCACGATCAACACCCGCACAAAAACCGCGCGGGTTAGCGAGCATAATATTTAAACTTGGGCTAGTAGGATCGAGTTTCATCTTAAAATACCTTTACTACGTCCAGTTCAAAAGTGATCTTGTGTCCTGCCAGAGGATGATTAAGATCGACTGTGATGGAATCACCCGCAACATCACGGACAATACCAGGGATCTCACTACCACCAGGGCCAGCAAAACTCACAATCACGCCAGCCTCTAAACTCATGTCAGCCGGAAAACGGCTTCGATCTAGATAATGGATAGCATCAGGATTGGATTCGCCAAAGGCATCAATCGCTTCAAGCGTGAAACTGTGCTTATCACCTTCAGCAAGCGTCACCAGCTGCGCCTCAAATGCAGGACTTAAAGTACCATCACCCACATTTAATCGAGCCGGTTTACCCGAGGCTTTAGTGCTATCGGCAGTTGAGCCATCAGCAAGCACAATGTTCATGTGGCATAATAATGAACGTGTCACAGTCACTTTTTAACCCCTTCAGCGCTATCAGCTTCAGACTTATCGCTTACAAATGCATCCCAAATAATCAGCACTGCACCGACACAAATAGCAGCGTCGGCAATATTGAATGCTGGATAATGGCTCTTATTCCAGAAGAAATCGATAAAATCAACCACGAAACCATGCATCAATCGATCGACTAAATTACCTAAAGCACCACCAATCACTAAGGTGTAAGCTAGATTCAGTTTCCACAAAGAAGACGATTGCTTACGCAACCACACAGTCAATAACGTACTGAATCCAATCGCAACAATCGTAAACAGCCAGCGCTGCCAACCTCCAGCTTCACTTAAAAAACTAAAAGCTGCACCATAGTTACGTACATAAGTGAAATTAAAGAAGGGCAATAATTTCACTGATTCATACAAATCAAAATTGGCTAAGACCCATTGCTTAGATAGCTGATCGGCTAAAAACACCAATACAGCTACCCAATACCAACGTAAGCCACTGTCTTTCCAAGTTAATGGCATACAGATCCTTTACGCAAACTGACGAACTTCGCCGTCACCTTCAATATTGGTTACGCAGCGAGTACAAAGTGTTGGGTGAGCCTCAATAGTGCCAACCTCTTCTCTGTGGTGCCAACAACGCTCACATTTCTCAGCAGTGCTTGAAGCAACCACTAATTTCAGTGATGCCAACTCAGTCTCAACCGCTTCCAATGTCGCATCGGCTAAAGGCAATACTTTGGCTTCAGAGGTCAATAACACAAATCTTAGCTCATCGCCGATATGGGTTAATTGCTCAGTCAAGGTAGCATCCGCAAACAAGGTCACTTCAGCTTCTAATGAGCCACCGATACGTTTGTCGCGGCGAGCTTGTTCAATCACTTTGTTGACTTCATTACGCACGGTTAGCAACTGCTGCCAATAGTCATCGCTCAAATCAGTCGCTAAGGTGACTGATTTCAAGCCTTGATACCATTCTTGGGTAAAGACATAAGCATCACGCTCGCCAGGCAGTAATTGCCATACTTCGTCAGCAGTGAAGCTTAGAATTGGCGCAATCCAACGCACCATGGCCTCAGAGATCAGATACAGCGCCGATTGACAACTACGGCGCGCATGGCCTTCTTGCTTAGCCGTATATTGGCGATCTTTAATGATATCCAAATAGAAACTGCCTAACTCAACCGAGCAGAACTGCATCAGTTTTTGAGTCACTATATGGAAGTTATATTGATCATAGGCTTCGATGATTTCCTGTTGCAGCGCAGCGGCACGGCGAACAACCCAACGATCTAACGCCACCATATCTTCAACGGCCACTAAATCCTTAGCGGGCTCGAAACCGTTTAAGTTGGCTAATAAGAAACGCGCAGTGTTGCGAATACGACGATAGGCATCCGCGCTGCGATTTAAGATTTCGTCAGAAACCGTCATCTCACCGCTGTAATCTGTTGCCGCAACCCATAAACGCAGAATATCGGCGCCTAATTTGTTAGTTACCGTTTGTGGTGCAATGACGTTACCGATAGATTTTGACATCTTGCGGCCTTTACCATCGACGGTAAAACCATGGGTAAGCACTTGCTTATACGGTGCTTTGCCATTCATTGCGGTTGAAATCATCAAAGATGACATAAACCAACCGCGATGTTGATCGCTACCTTCAAGATACAAGTCAACACCGTGTCCGTGGAATTCAGGACGTGCGGCTACCACTGATGAGAAGGTTGAACCTGAGTCGAACCAAACATCTAAGGTATCGGTTACTTTACGGTATTGTTCCGCTTCATCACCCAGCAATTCTGCGGTATCAAGATCCCACCAAGCTTGGATACCCTGCTGTTCGATACGATTCGCCACGCGTTCCATCAGCGACACGCTATCAGGATGCAACTCTTCGGTTTCTCGGTTCACAAACAGCGTGATAGGCACACCCCAAGTACGTTGGCGTGAGATACACCAGTCAGGGCGGTTTTCAACCATTTTTTCGATACGACTTTGGCCCCAATCAGGGATCCATTGAGTCTGCTCGATTTCTTTCAATGCTTGCGTACGTAGACCGTGGTTATCCATAGAGATGAACCACTGCGGTGTCGCGCGGAATATAATTGGTGTTTTGTGGCGCCAGCAATGTGGGTAGCTGTGACGGTAAGCCACGTGATTCAGCAAGGCACCTTTTTCTCTCAGCAAAGCTACGACGTTATCGTTAGCTTTAAAAACATGTTGCCCAGCAAAATACTCAGTATCAGGCTTGTATACACCGTTGTCGCCAACAGGGTTTGCGACTTCTAAGCCGTACTTTTGACCAACAACAAAGTCGTCTTGACCGTGACCAGGGGCAGTATGAACGATACCGGTACCCGCATCAGTAGTGACGTGATCACCTAAAATTGCAGGCACATCAAAATCCAAGAACGGGTGATTAAAGCGGACAAGCTCAAGCGCGGCGCCTTTGGTTGTACCAAGCACAGTATGGCTTTCGATGTTATAGCGAGTCAGGCAAGATTCAACCAAGACTTCAGCTAAAATAAGCGCTTGCGTCACACCGTCTTTTTCGAATTCGACTAAGCTGTAATCCAGCTCAGGACTCAAAGACAAGGCGCGGTTCGCTGGTAGCGTCCATGGCGTGGTCGTCCAAATTACCATAGAGACAGGATGTGAGTAATCGCTTACCCCAAACTTAGCCGCAACAGCTTTGCTATCGGCAGCAACAAACGCCACATCGATAGCGGGTGATGTTTTGTCTTCGTATTCCACTTCAGCTTCAGCTAAGGCAGAACCGCAATCAGTACACCAATGCACAGGTTTGACGCCTTTATGTAAGTGACCACTCTCAATCACTTTCGATAAAGAACGAACGATATTAGCTTCCGTTGAAAAATCCATCGTTAAGTACGGATTTTGCCAATCACCCAGCACACCTAAGCGGATAAAGTCTTCACGTTGACCGTTAACTTGCTCTACAGCGTATTTACGGCATTCTTCACGGAATTCTGCCGCAGAGATTTTTTGACCTGGCTTACCCACTTTTTGCTCAACTTTCAGCTCAATAGGCAAACCATGGCAATCCCAACCTGGTACATAAGGCGCGTCAAAACCAGACATGGTTTTTGACTTAACAATAATGTCCTTGAGGATTTTATTAACTGAGTGACCAATATGAATACTGCCATTCGCATACGGCGGGCCGTCATGCAAAATGAAGGGAGTACGGCCAATTCGGCTATCACGGATCTGTTGATACAAACCGTCTTTTGTCCAGCGCTCTAACATCTCTGGCTCGCGATTTGCCAAATTACCACGCATCGGAAACTCTGTTTCCGGCAAATTCAAAGTAAATTTATAGTCGCTCATTGATCCTATACCGTTAATTAAACTGATAAATTTCAGCCTGCATCATTACCAAATAAAGCTCTGGCTTCATTTGCATCATTTAAAATCTGTTTTTTTAGCGCATCCAATGAGTCAAAAGGTTGCTCATCTCGGAGTTTAGCCACCAACTCGACTTCAACATGTTTGCCGTAAATGTCACCTTCAAAATCAAAAAGATGCACCTCAAGCTGACACACTTGACCGTTCACTGTCGGGCGAAACCCAATATTGGCTACGCCCTCATAAATATCGCTGTTATCCCAATAACATTTAACCGCAAACACACCGCGAACCGGCACAACATTGCGCTTTAAGGCGATATTCGCGGTGGGAAAACCAATTGTGCGGCCAATTTTTTGTCCATGCGCTACACGACCACTCAAGGTAAAAGGATGTCCTAATAGGCGTCTCGCCTGTTCAAGATTGCCCTTTGCCAATTGTTCACGCACAGCAGTCGAGCTCACTCTTTGCGAGCCCAGCATAAAACTTTGAGTGCTGACCACAGTAAATCCATATTGGATACCCGCCTGCACTAGCATTTCAAAATTGCCTTTACGGCCTTGACCAAAACAAAAATCATCACCGACGACGAGGTATTTGACACCCAGTTTGCGGACCAACAATTCTTCAATAAAATGCTCTGCAGGTTGATTAGCAAAAGTGCGATTAAAGTTAACACACACTAACCGCTCAACCCCGAGTTCATCGAGTAAAATGACTTTATCACGTAATAAACTTAAACGAGCCGGCGCGTTGTCACCGCTAAACAATTCTTGCGGCTGAGGTTCAAACGTCATTAATGTCGATGGCAGCGATAACTGCTTCGCCTTCTGCACTAAGTTCGCAATCACCTGCGCATGACCACGATGGACGCCGTCAAAATTACCTATAGTCAATACACACCCGTGGTGGGATGACAAAATGTTATGTATACCGCGGATTAATTCCATAACGTTAGACAACTGCCAAGCGCAAATCGGCTGATTATATAACAGCTAGCGATGAGAATCAGCAATCAAGCTCCCCGTTTAATTGACCAAGGACGAATTCCGAGCAAAAGCAGACACAATAAGTAACTGACTGCCCCAACTAAAATTAAGCCTATCAAGGCTTTCGCACGATCGAACAAATGCCAATCTAACCAAATTTGTTGTGAAGGCAAAAAGTAATACAAGACTACCACCATCAAGGCTGTAGAGACCACGGCTTTAGCAAAAAACACCATAGTCGGCCTAGAAACACGATAAACGCCAGCTAAATGCAAGCCTCGGTATAGTAATGTGGCGTTAAGCAATGCTGACATCGAAGTCGCAATCGCCAGTCCAACATACCCAAAAGGAATAGCAAACAGCAAGTTAAAGCCCATGTTTGTGATCATGGCAATAATGCCATAACGCACAGGTGTTTTGGTATCTTGACGAGAGTAATAGCCAGGAGCAAGCACCTTAATCAGCATAAAGCTAAGCAAACCACTGCCATAAGCCATCAAACTATAGGAAGCCATTTCAACATCATGCAATGAAAAAGCACCGCGCATAAATAATACCATCAACATAGGCTTTGCGAGCACGATCAATCCCATCATAGCCGGTAGACCTAGCAGTAGAATCGCTTTAATCCCCCAATCCATCGTCTTGCCAAAGCCCGCACCTTCGTCATTCACATGGTTTCGTGACAGCGCAGGTAAAATCACAGTAGCAATCGCGATCCCAAACAATCCTAAGGGAAATTCGAGTAAACGGTCGGCATAATAGAGCCAACTTATTGAACCCGTCATCAAAAAACTGGCGATAAATGTATCAAATAGCAGGTTAATCTGTGAGACAGACACGCCAAACAATGCTGGGATCATCAAAGTTCTGATTTTCACCACGCCCGGGTGATGCCAGCCCCAAGAAGGCTTGACGAGCGCATTTTCACGCAATAAAAAGGGAATTTGAAATAGGAACTGAATCAAACCACCACAAAAAACGCCCCAAGCCAAGGTAATCTCAGGCTGGGTCGATGTAGGCGCATAGAAAATAGCCGCCGCAATAATTGCCACATTGAGAAATACAGGTGTAAAAGCCGATACCGCAAAACGGCCTCGGGTATTTAAAATTGAGCCCGCTAATGCCGTAAATGTGATAAACCACAGATAAGGAAAAGTAATTTTAAGCACAACGGTAGCGAGTTCAAATTTAGCACCATCTGGCTCGTTGTTAAGCCAAGCGATAAACCAACCACCACCGAATAAAGCTGACAACACAGGTGATGCAACCACCCCCAAAAGGGTCACTATTGTCACTAGTAAACCTAATGTGCCCGCAACTTTACTCAATAAATCACGAGTCTCTTCTGCAGTATGTTTCTCTTGGTACTCAGTTAAAACAGGTACAAACGCCTGTGCAAAAGCCCCTTCAGCAAACAAACGACGTAAAAAATTAGGAATTTTATTTGCAAAGAAAAACACATCAGCACTTGTCCCAGCGCCCATCAAATTAGCAACAACCACATCCCTAACTAGACCTAAAACTCGGGATATCAATGTCATAGCACTAACAATCAGGCCAGATTTTAATAATTTTCTACTCAAACGTCCCCCAGACCCATATCGAATTGATTAGGTGATACATCTCAAAAAATCGATTCAGGCTCTGTCACACTGCGGTAATAGCTGCTAGAATTGCGCCACATATTACACGAGTTGGGTCGAAGATAGCCAAGGCAGGTTGGATTAATTTATCTTTATGATGAATATTCAATCATAGTCATTGACAAAGTGACTAAATGCAGGCATATTCCTCGGCCTTTAAAAGTATCAAATCCAGTTTTTAGGAGTTGCACCTTGGCTAATAGCAAGTCTGCAAAGAAGCGCGCGCTTCAATCTGAAAAGCGTCGTCAGCATAACGCCAGCCGTCGCTCAATGTTACGTACATACGTTAAAAAAGTAATCGCTGCAATTAAAGCAGGCGATCACAAAACAGCAACAGAAGCTTTTGCTGTTGCACAACCAATCGTTGACCGTATGGCGACTAAAGGTCTTATTCACAAGAATAAAGCCGCTCGTCAAAAGGCACGTTTGAACGCTAAGATCAAAGCAATCGCTGCTTAATCTATAACATAGCAAATGAAAAAAACCGGCAATTGCCGGTTTTTTTATATCTGAAAAACACTATTAATGACAATAAATGTTGTTCAATAAGTGAATCATCTCCCGTACTTCATCACTCTTGAGTGAATAAAATACCGTTTGCGCTTCTTTGCGTGTGGTTACTAAATTATCTTTGCGTAACCAAGCAAGATGTTGTGATAGTGCCGATTGACTTAAGCCTAATTTTTTATTCATTTCGCCAACGCACATTTCTCCTTCATTCAATAAATAACAAAGAATAAATAAACGGCGTTCGTTCGCGAGTGCCTTTAATAGCACTACGGCATGATCGGCTCGCTCCTGCATTAATTCAATATTCATTACGCACTTTCTCTCCTAAAACTAACCCCTGCGCTAATATAGCGTCGCCTTACGGATATAGTCGGGACATAAAGCACACTTTTTGCTAGATTGTTTTTAAAAATGGGACATGCTTAATAAAAATAAAGGAAATCTAATGAAGCCCTATCAAACTACACTTCTCTCGAGTCTTTTAATCGGGAGTTTAAGTGCGTGCCAAACTCAAGTAGAAACTGCCCCTAGTGAAGTCATTCAATTACAACAGGCAGCATTATCTTCGCAATTAAGCTATGACTTAGTCGAATCACTCACGGTTGAAGTGGGTCCAAGACTTGCAGGTAGTCCAAAGGATATCCTCGCCGTTAACTGGGCGATAAATAAACTGACCAGCCTTGGTTTTGACCGTGTTTATAAAGAAGCCGTACAAGTGCCAATTTGGGAGCGCGGTGAAGCCAAAGCCAAAATCACCGTCCCTGTAGAACAGCCGTTGGTCATTACTGCGCTTGGTGGCAGTATTGCGACTCCTGCTGGAGGTATACAAGCTAAAATCGCGCGCTTTGATAGCCTAGAGGCATTACAACAAGCCAAGCCTGAAGAGGTGCAAGGTAAGATTGTTTTTATTGACCAAAAAACAGAGCGCCATATCACTGGTGAAGGTTATGGTAAAAGCGTTGGTGGCCGCTCGAAAGGGGCAGTCGCTGCAGCACAAAAAGGGGCAGTTGCTATCGTGATCCGCTCCATTGGCACAGATCATGACCGCATGGCCCACACTGGCATCATGCGCTACCAAGATGGCGTGCCTAAGATCCCCGCGGCTGCCATGTCAAATCCCGATGCTGATTTGGTTGGTGCATTGCTAAAACGCGATCCTAATGCCCTGCTCGAATTGCATATGTCGCCAAAAAACTTAGGTTTTAATACTTCCTACAATGTCATTGCCGAAGTAACGGGCAGTAGTAAGCCCAATGAAATAGTGCTCATTGGTGCTCATTTAGATTCCTGGGATGAAGGTACTGGCGCGATTGATGATGGCGCTGGTGTCGCCATTGTGGCGGCTGCAGCCAAGCATATCCAAGATCTCCCCATAAAACCCGCTCGCACTGTTAGAGTCGTGCTATATGCCGCTGAAGAAGTTGGGCTCGTTGGCGGTAAAGCGTATGCAGAGGCTCATAAAGCTGAATTACCGCTGCACTACATAGCTGCAGAGTCTGATTTTGGAGCCGGCAGAATTTATCAAATCGATACTAAAGTGAATGAGAACATATTCACAGAAGTGCAGCAGGCGCTCAGCCCTATGTCATTCAATGGCGTTGCACTGGGCAATAACCAAGCTTCTGGTGGGCCAGACGTATCGATGCTCCCCGCCTTAGGTGTTCCAGTTGCATCTCTGAGGCAAGATGGCCACGATTATTTCGATTACCATCACACACCGAATGATACCTTAGATAAAATCGACCCTGCCGCATTGGCTCAAAACGTCGCCGCCTACGCACAATTTGCTTATATCATGGCAAATTCAACGGTGACATTAACGCCTTTAGTCACTCAATCTGAAAAATAGGCCATCAATGATATAGAGAACAGCATTAGCTGTTCTCTATCAATTAACATCTTATCGATATTTCGCTATTGCTCTTCACGTAAAAACGTTGGATTTGTTGGGGAACTCTGCTCTTCACTATAATAATAACCAGCAACATTAAATGCTTTTAATTCATCTAAAGTGTCAATTTGATACGTAATGAGATATCTCGCCATCATGCCTCTAGCACGCTTAGCAAAAAAACTGATCACTTTATATTGACCATTTTTACAATCTTTAAATATGGGTGAAATTAATTGCCCTTGAAGTTTTTTAGGCTTTATTGCTTTGAAATATTCATTAGATGCAAGATTGACAATAATATCACTACTCGTTTCCGCGAGCGTTTTATTTACCGCTTGTGTTAATGTCTCTCCCCAAAACTCATATAGGTTTTTACCTTTAGGATTAGAAAGCGCCGTGCCCATTTCTAAACGATAAGGCATAATTAAATCCAGCGGTCTGAGCAAACCGTAAAGTCCAGATAAAATACGTAGTTGTGACTGAGTTCGAGCAATTTCATCTTCAGACAATGTATCAGCATCAAAGCCAGTATACACATCGCCTCTAAAAGCAAAAATGGCCTGTTTTGCATTATCTAAACTAAAATCAGGCTGCCACTCCCCAAAACGTGCCGCATTTAAACCCGCAATCTTATCGCTCACCTTCATTAAAGTGGCGATATCTGTAGGGGTCAATTGCCGACACTCTTGGATCAACTCCTGACTATAAATTAAAAAATCAGGTTGTGAATACACCTGCGTCAGTGGCGACTGTTCAAAATCTAAGGTCTTCGCCGGCGAAACCAATATCAACATCAAAAACTCCCAACAGAAACAAAAATACATGCCTATGATACTGAACGAGCATAAAAAAACCACGCTTTAACAGCGTGGTCTTTTCGATTACAACAATCAGTAATGCCTATTGTCGATGCACTAGGCTAACTAAAGCTTTTTAGCCGGCACGAGACTGGTATCTTGCCAAATATCGTCATCAAGCTGATCCATCAACTCAGGAAATTTACTACGATCGAATTCTGGAGTCTTACCCGCTTTGATCTGTTCGCGATAATCATTGATAACGCGAATTGCCAGACCCGATAATAGTAATAGAGCAACAATGTTTACCGTCGCCATCAACCCCATCGAAACGTCAGCCAAGTTCCACACTAAACTTATCTTAGCGACGGCACCAAACATGACCATGCCAAGCACACACAAACGGAATAAAGGCAGTGCTTTGGTACTATTTCCCATTAAATACATCACATTTGTTTCAGCGTATGAGTAATTGGCTATGATGGATGTAAAGCAGAATAAGAAAATAGCCACCGCAATAAATGCGCCACCCCAGTCGCCAACATGTGCAGACATGGCATTAATGGTTAATCGAATCCCATCATCACTCGAGCCAATATCCCCTGATAGCAGGATTATCGCAGCCGTTGCAGTACAGATAACGATAGTATCCGCAAACACGCCCATCATCTGCACAAAACCTTGGGATGCTGGATGATTAGGGTTAGGCGATGCACTTGCCGCGACATTCGCCGCACTGCCCATGCCCGCTTCGTTCGAGAAAAGTCCGCGAGCAATACCCGCTTGCATTGCCTGCGCGACAGTATAAGCCACGCCGCCAGCGGCAGCCTCTTGCCAACCAAAAGCACTTTTCACAATTAAGCTAATAATCGCAGGTAATTGTTCTAGGTTAAAAATAACGATAATGAAGGCTACAAGAATGTAGGCTAAGGCCATAATGGGGACAAGAAATTCAGATACTCGCGCGACTTTACGTAGACCACCGACAATCACAAATCCACTGGCAATCACTAGCCCAATCCCTACATAGGTTGGATTAAAACCAAATACTCGCTCCATGGCACCGGTAATAGTGTTAGCTTGTACTGCATTGAATACTAAACCAAAAGCAATGATCAAAAAGACAGCAAATAAAATGCCCATCCATTTCTGACCCAATCCTTTTTCCATGTAGTAGGAAGGACCACCGCGGAACTGGCCATTATGATCTCGGACTTTATAAACCTGCGCTAAGGTTGATTCAACCATAGCAGTCGCCATACCTAAAATAGCGATAAGCCACATCCAAAATACTGCACCTGGACCCGCTGCACCAATAGCAACAGCAACACCGGCCATATTACCAGCACCGACACGGGCTGCCATACTCGTACAAAAGACTTGAAATGAAGAAAGACCGCTATCGCAACCTTGCCGACTCATGGTCATAACTTTGATGGAATGTTTAAAGTGGGTTAACTGAATAAAGGCAAGTCTAATGGTGAAATAGAGACCAGCTCCTACTAGTCCATATACTAACAACTTACCCCAAAGTAGCGCATTCAAAAAATTAACTATGGTTTCTAACATATTATTTTACTTCTTCCCGTAGCAAATGCTCCTCTAATTGCAATTAAAGGTACAACATCTGTGGTGAATGAATCCTTCCAAGTTAAAGGTAAGAATTTCGGTAGATTTATTTTTTCAAATTATCCTTCCGTGAATTTACAACATCACGGCTACCGAATTCAACGCAGCAAAATAGCACAGTATTCGAAATTGCTCATGTGATCAAGCTCGCGTTTGCACAGTTAAACGTCATTGATATCACGTCTTACAACACTAGCTAAGCTACTGTTAAAGCTAGATTAACAAAAGGTCTAAGTTGCGCTATTATTTTTAACAGCAAAAACAACTTTTAAAATTTGGATGTAGGGCACATTTTTGTAATAAAACTACAAATATAGTAACCCCATAGAAACTTCAATCATCTCTTGTTTGTTTTAGTGAGGCTTAACATGACACAAATACATGAAATCAATGCTCTGAAAAAGTACGTCAGAGCGACAAACTTTCTTGCGACCTCGCAAATTTACCTCAAACAAAACGTCTTACATAAACGTCCACTTGCCCATACTGATATCAAGCCACGTTTACTTGGCCATTGGGGTACCTGCCCAGGTATTAACTTTGTCTATGCCAACATTAACCGCTTGATAGTGAAGCATAACCGCTCTTTTATCTATTTAGTCGGTCCAGGCCATGGTTTTCCCGCTGTACAAGCAAACTTATTCATTGAAGGCTCTTTAAGTCATTTCTACCCAGAAACTATTCCCTACAATGAAACTGGCATCGAAGATATTTGTAAGAAGTTTTCTGCCGCTTATGGTTATCCTTCACATGCAAACCCTGAAGCACCAGGACAAATTCTTGAAGGTGGCGAATTAGGCTACTCACTCTCAGTAGGCTGGGGGGCAGTATTAGATAATCCAGATCTGATCGCAACCGTCTTAATTGGTGACGGCGAAGCAGAAACGGGACCATTAGCCGCATCTTGGTATGCAAACCGCTTAGTTTCACCAGCGACCAGCGGTGCAGTATTGCCAATTGTGCATATTAACGGCTATAAGATTTCCGGTCCTACCCGCATGGGACGTATGAGCCATGAAGAACTGGATCTTGAATTCCGTGGTCTTGGCTATTTCCCCATCATAGTTGATAACGAATTAGAAGAAGATATCTATGTGCAGATGACAAATGCCATGGATACCGCTTATACCATGATCAATGACATTCAACGTCGAGCACGCAGTGGCGAAGATGTAGTTAAACCAAAATGGCCAGTCATTTTAATGCGTACAGCCAAAGGTTGGACTGGTGTCAGTGAATATAAAGGTAAGAAATTAGAAGGTAACTGCGAATCGCATCAAGTAATCGTCAATAAATGTGCTACTGATAAGGGCCATTTAGATGCACTGGATAATTGGCTTGCCAGTTACGACTTCCAAGAACTCTATCAAATGAATGAAAAAGGCGAACTGATTTTTGATGCCGACATTTGTTCATTAATCCCACCCAAGCAACTTGCCTGTGGCCGCCAACATTTAACCTATGGTGGAGAAGTTGTTAGAGCATTAACCAATCCAGATCTTGAAAAACTCAGCTATGGCCCAGAAGTACCGCGTGGTCAACGTGGCTATTCAATGTTAAAAATGGGCGAATGGATGCGTGATGCATTCAAGTTAAACCGCGACCAACGTAATCTACGTATCTTTAGCCCTGACGAAACCTATTCAAATCAACTACAAGCTGTATTTGAAGAAACCGATCGTGCATGGCAGTGGCCAATTGAGAGTTGGGATGAAGATATGTCCCGTGAAGGTCGAGTCATTGAACTGCTTTCTGAAAACTTACTTTTTGGCATGCTACATGGTTACACAGTAACAGGCCGCCACGGCATGCTACCCACCTACGAAGCATTCTCACAAGTTATCTCATCGATGGCCGATCAGTACTGTAAATATGTCTACGCCAGCCAAGGCGTACATTTCCGTAAGCCACTGCCAGCCTGTAATGTCGTATTATCTTCATTACTTGAGCGCCAAGATCATAATGGCTATTCACATCAAAACCCATCTTTCCTTGGGGCTATGCTGGAGAAACATCCAAAAATAATCTCGGCTTACTTACCCGCAGATGCCAACAGCACATTGGTTTATACAGAGCGAGCCTTCGCAGACCGTGACAAACTCAATATTCTGGTTGCAGGTAAAAAAGAGTTACCACAATGGCTAAGCTTGGAAGAAGCGCGTAAACAAACAAAAGACGGCGTAATGGTGTGGGATTTTGCCTCAGATGAGAATCCCGATATTGTGCTGGCAGGTTGTGGAGATTATGTCACTCAAGAATGTATGGCTTCTCTAGTATTAATCAGAGAACTCCTTCCAAGAGTGAAAATCCGCTTCGTTAGTGTCACTGAATTAAGCAGTGATGGCTTAGGTAGCCGTAAATTTAAAGAAAAACCTTGGTTAATGGACGAAATATTTACTCAAGATAAAGGCGTGGTATTCAACTACCATGGTTACCCAAATACAATCAAAAAGTTAATTTTTGATTACAAAGGCAGCCGTCGCTTCAGAATTAAAGGCTACGAAGAAGAAGGTTCAACAACAACGCCATTTGATATGGGTGTTCGTAACGGTACATCACGCTATCACCTTGTAATTGATATGGCTTACAAGCTGTTCCAACAGGGCGTTATTGATGAAACTATGCACGTCTCTATCACCACTGATATGCTGCAAAGATTAGTTGACCACCGCAACTATATTAAAGCTAATGGTGTAGACCCAGTGGAAATCGAAAATTGGGTATGGACACGCTAATAGAAACATCTAATTAACATTAGATTGTAATTTAAAGGCATTCTTCGGAGTGCCTTTTTTGCATTAAAAATACCAGTTACAGAATGACAACCATTAAAAGGTTGATCTTAATACTGGAAAAAGTTAACAAACCAAGTGATAATTAACCGCTGGCTAAAATATCAAAGGATCCCCACACTAAGTGCTAGCAATGTTTTGCACAAAACCAGCAAAGCATATTGGTGGAGAATCATAATCAATGGACATAAATAAAATGATGAAGAACACATTAAAAGTAGTATTACTGACATCTCTGCTTCCACTCGCAGCCAGCGCATCTCAGGAACTTACACCTTGGTATGTTGGTGCCGGTTTAGGCGTTAATAACTATGAGCACGTTGCCACTCAGAACGGTGAAGACAGTCCATACGCTTGGGATGTTTTCGCAGGCTACATGTTCAACGATTACTTCGGTGCTGAAATCGGCTTCCGTGATTTAGGTAATACAGATTGGAACGCAGCGGGTATCAGCAATGATGCAAGCGTAAAAGGTTCTACACTTGGTCTAGTTGGTATTTGGCCACTAGCTAACCGCTGGAGCCTATCTGCTGAAGCTGGTGCAATGTACTATTCACTCGAAAACAGCCAAAACAATGGTGTAACTTCGAGCAAATACAGTACAAATGATTTTGCTCCATATTTAGGTGCTGGTGTTGGTTATAACTTCACTGACAACTTAAAATTACAAGCTAAATATCGTCGTTATGAAAACTTAAATGATGATTACAATATTGTTGAAGCTGATAGCAACTACTGGGGTCTAGAACTGAGCTACCGTTTCGGAACTCCAGTTGCAGCAGCTCCAGTTGCCGCAGCAGTCGTTGCAGCAGCACCTGTTGATTCTGACAACGATGGCGTTTACGACGACAAAGATCAATGTCCAGCAACACCAGCAACTCACAAAGTTGACTCTGTTGGCTGTACTATCTATGAAAACGTGAAGAACAAAGAAGACGTAGGTTCAATCCAGTTTGCTAACGATTCTGCTGTAGTTAAAAATGTTTACTACAAAGACATCGAAAGATTAGCTAACTATTTGAACAAAAACCCAGCTTTCACTGTTGAAATCGCAGGTCACGCCTCAAATGTAGGTAAACCAGAATACAACATGGAATTGTCTGACAAACGTGCTGACGCCGTTGCCAAGATTCTTGTAGAGAAATATGGTATCAGCGGAAGCCGCGTAACTTCTAACGGTTACGGTGTTACTCAGCCATTGGTTGCTGGTGATTCAAAAGAAGCTCACGCTGCGAACCGTCGCATCGAAGCTATCGTGACTACCACAACAAAACAACCTGTTCTGAAGTAATAGTACTTACTGAAGTAAAAAAGTCGCTGCTTGCAGCGACTTTTTGTTTTTGTGGGGTATACACTAGGACAAGCGACGCCCTCTACTGCAGCCAAGATGATAGCCCGTAGCTCGAGCCATACCTTAATAGACATAAAATTGTCATTTTTGTAATTTTTTTACATTCAAGGTTGGAAAAGTTGGCAAAATCGCTTCTAATAGTCATCAGTGAATTCCGAGTTAAAACTGCTACCTGAGAAGGATGTTTTTCATGGCCAATACATTAGAGCAACTCAAGTTATATACCACTATCGTCGCTGACACAGGCGACATCGAAGCGATTAAACGCTACCAACCTGAAGATGCGACCACTAATCCATCACTCATCTTGAAAGCGGCTCAAATTCCTGAATATGAATCCCTTATAGATAACGCTATCGACTGGGCAAAATCACAAAGTACCGATCTCGTGCAGCAACTTGATGATGCCAGCGACAAACTAGCGGTCAATATCGGCGTAGAAATACTGAAACTCGTTCCTGGCCGTATTTCAACTGAAGTTGATGCCCGTTTATCATTCGATAAAGAAAAATCAATCGCTAAAGCCCATAAATTGGTTCGCCTATATAAAGAAGCGGGTGTAGATAAATCACGCATTCTGATCAAACTTGCTTCAACTTGGGAAGGCATTTGTGCCGCTAAAGAGCTAGAGCAAGAAGGCATCAACTGCAACTTAACCCTACTATTTAGCTTTGCTCAAGCGCGTGCGTGTGCCGAAGCGGGTGCTTATCTCATTTCTCCTTTTGTAGGCCGCATACTTGATTGGTACAAAAAAGATACAGGTAAAGATTACAATGCCGTAAATGACCCTGGTGTCATTTCAGTGACTGAAATTTATAACTACTACAAACAACACGGTTTTGACACTGTTGTTATGGGTGCAAGTTTCCGTAATATCGGTGAAATTATTGAGCTAGCAGGTTGCGATCGTCTGACCATTGGCCCTTCTCTATTAGAAGAACTGGCTAATTCGCAAGTTGACATCACACCTAAACTGGTTGCAGCAACGACCACTGTCGCTGCAGAACCCCCATTGACTGAAGCACAATTCCGTTGGGACTTTAACCAAGATCCAATGGCGGTTGATAAGCTTGCCGAAGGCATTCGAAACTTTGCGATAGACCAAGGTAAGCTCGAAGTCATGCTCACGGCTAAGCTCGCGAACTAAGCACTCTGGAGACGGTGAAATGACACTCTTGACCCAAAGCTCAACATGGCAAGCTTTATCAGCACACAGTAAAAATGTTCCGCATATGCGGGAATTGTTTGCAACTGACGCGGCACGTTTCAATAAAATGTCGCTATCAGCCTGTGGTTTATTACTGGATTACTCTAAAAACAGAGCAACAGCGGAAACGCTGGATCTGTTATTTGCGTTGGCAAGCAATAGCCAACTTGAAGCAAAAATCAAAGCGATGTTTGCAGGTGAAATCATTAACACCACAGAGAAGCGCGCCGTACTGCACACAGCGCTTCGCAGTACTGCAGAACAATCGATTATTGCCGAGGGTCAAGACATAGTTCCTGAAGTTCAACAAACTCTAGATAAGATGCAAGGGTTTGTGAACTCAGTGACGTCAGGTCAATGGAAAGGTTACACAGGTAAAGCGATAACCGATATTGTAAGTATTGGTATTGGCGGCTCTTTCCTAGGCCCCAAAATCGTCTCTCAAGCGTTGCGCCCTTATTGGAACCCCGAATTAAATTGTCACTTTGTGGCAAACGTCGACGGGACTTCTATTAGTGAAAAGCTGAAGTTACTGGATCCTGAAACGACCTTGTTCATCATGTCATCCAAATCTTTCGGGACACAGGAAACCTTAACTAATACCCTCACCGCAAGAGACTGGTTCCTGGCGAAAGGCGGTTTGCAGTCTGATGTGGCAAAACACTTTGTCGCAGTCACTTCAAACGTAGCAAAAGCGACAGATTTTGGTATCGATGCAAACAATATTTTTCCTATGTGGGATTGGGTTGGTGGCCGTTACTCTCTCTGGTCAGCGATTGGCTTGCCGATTGCACTTTTGATCGGTATGGATAACTTCAGGGCTCTACTCACGGGTGCGCATCAGATGGATGAGCACTTCGCCACAGCGCCACTGACTGAGAATATGCCGGTTATCATGGGATTACTCTCCCTATGGTACGGAAACTTCTTTAATGCTCAGTCCCATGTCGTATTAACCTACGATCATTATCTGCGAGGCCTACCCGCTTACTTCCAGCAGCTCGATATGGAAAGTAACGGTAAGTCAGTCACCTTAAATGGTACTGATGTTGACTACAGCACAGGTCCCGTCATTTGGGGGGGCGAAGGCACTAATGGCCAACATGCCTACCACCAGCTATTACATCAAGGTACCGCACTGATCCCTGCCGATTTCATTATGCCGCTGCAAAGCCATAATCCTATCGGTGAGCACCATGACCAATTAGCGTCAAACTGCTTCGGTCAAACCCAGGCCTTAATGCAAGGTCGTACTTTTGATGAAGCTTTAGCCGAACTTGCTAATAGCGCATTATCCGCCACAGAGAAGCAGCTGATCGCTCAACATAAAGTCATGCCTGGTAACAAGCCGAGCAATACCTTACTTATGGATAAGCTCACACCAAGTACCCTAGGCGCTTTAATTGCCTTGTATGAACATAGAACATTCGTTCAAGGTGCTATTTGGGATATCAACTCCTTCGATCAATGGGGTGTAGAACTCGGTAAGAATCTCGGTAACGATGTGTTAGCACGCATTGGCGCAGAGCAAGATTCCGATGCTTTAGATGCCTCAAGCAACGCATTGATTAACCTTTATCGACAAGGCAAAATCTAATCGAACAAAAAGCCAGCAATTGCTGGCTTTTTAATTCTACCCCGTTCTTTTTATTAAATTTTCCTACTTAACTCCGCTCTACTTCTGCATATAACATCAATGACATATCACTCAAAGTTCATTTCAACTTAACACAAATGAAACATAATTCTTGCACCCTGTTTTAAAAATATGTTATTTAATCGCTGACAAAACATACAACAACAGGAGGTTGCCATGGATCGTTTAGATTATGGTTGTGCGCTAGATGAAGTCGTTGAAAGACCCGATCGTTCGCGAGGCTCCAATAAAAAGCGTAAATGGCGTGAGATCGAAGCGTTAAAAGATAAGCATCGTTTGCTCAAAGAACTCCAAGAAATCGATAATAACTTTAACTACGATATTGATGCTATCCAGTTGTAATTACATGTTTATATGAGCTAGTTATCATTTCAAACATGAATAGAAAAGCGCCCTTCGGCGCTTTTTTTATTTACAACTATTGGAGCAAACAGAATATAAGCGGGATATAGTCTTACGGGCAGGAATTTTAAAAAATAAATCAACAACAGTAGCTTACGATGGCACCGAACATCATCGACTCCGATAATACTTTACAAATCCCAACCAACTTTGGCTCACGAGACATCGCCGCCAGAATCAAAAATGTGCTCCTCAGCCGTATAAAAACACCAGCTTAAGCCGACAACATGGGCCCAATAAACTAAAGAGTATTAGTCAGACGCTGTGAGATAAACCCGTAAATCTTCAAATTCTTTCTGCTCTCGGTCAAGAAACAAAGGATCATCGATCAGCGATTTCTGACACTCTAACTCAATAACTTGCCAATCTTGCTCAGTTAAACTTTTGGCTAACAAAGGAAATATTTCCCGTTCCTCCATCTGCATATGTCGCTCTTGCAATGCGACATACTCTGCAAAATCAACAATCAGTTTCTCGCGTGCAACCACAATATCACTGAGGATCAAGTTTAAAGTCGCCATCAAGGTGGCCGAGGATTGGATCACCGACTCATGTTCGGCACTCAATTTATCGATAGTATCGTTCGTTTTATGGGCTAGGTAGTAGGCATAAATAATGTCTTCAATGGGATGATGGCAACGTTCAGCATATCCTTGCATATATTCAACAATATCGCGCACGACGCTGAAGTTGATTGACTCACCTTCGGATAGTTTCATCTGCTTGTTTTTTAAAACATTTAGCAATACAGCTATATGTTTATGATCATGCATGAGTCTTTTAAGCATAATGCCTCCTGAATATGGGTCTGACTATTGATACTAGCCAAGTCGTGAACTAACACCAATATAACAGGCTAAAACCTGTTCACTTTATGATGTTGATCAAGTAAATCACATACCAAACAGTAAACAGACCACAAACATTAGCACGTCTCGGCATATTTCAGGGAAATTTAGCTGTTTATCTCACCACTTTGCGATTTCTAATCACTTTTTTATTCGTAAATACCACAACCACATAGTCATTTGGCAAGCTGATGTAATTGCTGTTGTAGCTTTTTAAACTCAAGTCTTAATACTTGCTGCGATTCGATTAGCTGCGCTTCATCGACATCCTTAACTGCAAGATACGGGTAATCCTTGAGCAGTTTTTGTTCCAGCACGAATGCTTGCTCAGTCTCCTTCGCTTCGATAAGGACTTGTAACCGATGTAAATACTCAGTCAATGACACTTGATTGATTTCAGCAGACTCAGATAATTTTGGTGCATTCATAGACCTTGCAGCGATAGCGGGGCTAATTGCATCCTGCTGCTCAGTTGCTCCCAATGCGGCTTTAGCTTGCTGCATTTCCGTCTGTCTTTTATGTTCAGCCACGGCTTCTGTTTGCATTTTTAAAGATTGCATCGCTTCAGTATCAGCCATTCTTGCCATCATTTGTGGCGCGGGGGCACTCATCACCATAGGACTTGGAACAAGTGTATCTTCGACTTGAGGTCGATTCAGCACCAGCAGACCAACAACAAGCACTAACGATGCCGCGCTCGATAACACCCAAGGATGGCGTCGCCAGACAGAACTTGGCGCTTCAACGGCGGTTATTTTGCTTTGATGCATTTCAGCTAAGTGAGTTTGCGCCAGCTGTAAGATATCTTGATCGAGTTGCTGCGGTGGAACCTCTAAGGCCTGCTGGCGATACCAAGCCAGCACTTCCTGTTGTAATGCGCGCTCATCAGCACTTGAAGAATTACTCATGACCCGCCTCCTGCCATTTCGCGCTGACACAATCTTTTAGGCTTTGGTAAGCATAACGAATACGGCTTTTAGTCGCTTCTAAGGTCACGCCCGCAATGTCGCTAATGATGGCAGCCGTAAAACCCATTTCAATATTCAGGATAAATGCCTCTTTCTGAACTTGGGGTAACAGTGCGATACAGGTCTTTAGCAATAAGCTCTTTTGCGCTTCTTGCCACTGCACATCGGGCTTATCTTGCTCACCCGCCACAAAAGTATCGAGTCCTGCATCATCTTCATCAGTAGCGACTAAATCCACGGGCTTAACCGCCCGAACATGATCAATCAATAAGTTATGAGCGATACGATACAACCAGGTAGTAAACTTAGCACTGGCTTCATAGTTAGCCGCAGCGCGGATCACCCGCCCCCAGGTTTCTTGATACAAATCTTCAGCTAACTGCTTATCACCTAACTGGCGTACAAAATAGCGATAGAGTGCACCTTTGTGCTTCAGGTATAACTGTTCAAATGCTTTTGAATCGCCCTTGGCATAGCACAACATCAATTGCTCATCTGAGTGCTCATGGTTTGATAATTGCGCTATTGCTAATGCCACGGGAAATTCCTCATCATTGGGGTTAGCCCCACGAATTTACTTTTACTATTGTAATCTCTCATTGCGCGTATTGCTCTTGTCTCTCACTGGCTCGCCATGAAGCTTATCTTGGGGAGGAAAAGGTTTATCCGTACCATCGAATACCTTCTTAATCGGCACATGACTAGATTGCTCTATGGCCGCGGCGGTTTCCATTAATTGCACAAACTCATGGCGATATCCAAAAGGATCGTCCCCTAATGCCGAACGTGCTAACTGGCTTAACTTAGTATAATCAAATTGATGTAGATAATGGCTGCCATTCAGTAATTGCCCTAATCCTGCAACCGCTGCTGCAAATCTAAAATCATCACTCGCTTGTTCTAACAGCTTAACATTTTGGTCTAACCTGATGGGATAGCTCAGTAACTGACTCTGTGTTTGCTCTGGCAGCTTGTATCTCAGTTTAAGGAAAGCGATTTCTTCACGGCTGTATTTTTCTTGCCCCGTTTGAGCATCAACGCCATATCTGAGTTTATCATTCGCCATCTGCCCTGCTTCAACATATCTTAATTCATATAAGGCAGTCACTGTATGACCCGCGCCAATTTCGCCCGCATCCACCTTATCGTTGTTGAAATCCTCCCGTGCTAAAGCACGATTCTCATAACCGATTAGACGATACTCAGACACTAAGGCCGGATTAAACTCCACTTGCACTTTGACGTCTTTAGCAATAGTGAACAAGCTTGAACTTAACTCGTCCACCAGCACTTTTCGAGCTTCATTCAGGGTATCGATATAGGCATAGTTGCCATTGCCCTTATTCGCTAATTGCTCCATGAGTTGATCGTTGTAATTTCCCAAACCGAACCCTAAGGTTGTCAGGCCAATACCATGATCTTTTTCCTTCTCAATCAAGGCAATCAAATCATCAAAATCTGTCATACCAACGTTGAAATCACCATCCGTCGCGAGGATGACTCGATTAATACCATGGGGGATAAAATGCTTTTTCGCCAATTGATAGGCTTGTGTGATTCCTTGCCCACCATTGGTTGAACCACCTGCGCTCAATTGCTCTAACGCATAGGTTAAAGTTTGAGTGTCATTCCCCGACGCGCCATCGAGCACTACACCAGCAGCCCCTGCATAAACCACAATAGAGACTTTATCCTGCGCGCTTAATTGCGCCGTCAGCAACTTGAGTGCAGTTTGCAGTAAAGGCAATTTATCGGCAGATGCCATAGAACCTGACACATCGAGCAAAAAGACTAAGTTACTCGCGCCTAATTGAGATTTAGGTAAGTCATATCCTTTAAGACCAATCCGTAACAGCATCATGTCATCGTTATAAGGGGATGGAGCAAGCTCTGTCGTAACGCTAAACGGCGCGGCATTTTTAGCAGGTAAGGGATAATCGTAGGAAAAATAATTGAGCATTTCCTCAACTCTGACAGTGCCTTTCTCAGGCAAGCGCCCTTCCCTAAGCATCCGCCTTAAGGTGGCATAACTGCCAGTATCGACATCGATGGAAAAAGTCGATACTGGGATTTCTCCTGCCACCATGATGCCATTTTGCACCAGCGGCTCGAATTTATTTTGTGCTAACGGAATCGCGGCATAGTCTGACGGCATTGGGGCTATGTTCATTCCCATCACTGCACCATGGGTAGACATTTGCATCGGCGCCGCGACTCTGGCCATCTCAATCTGAGTAGCATCACGCATTTCAGCACGGCGCAGTGACACTTCTTTATGACTCTGTTCGGCTTGCAGCTCCGCTTGTCGTTGTTGAGCCTCAGAGCCTTTAACGCCACAGGCCGTTAAACTCAGCATGACTAAGAATAAAGCTGCGCTATTGCTCGCCGATATGCTGACGCTTCCCCAAGATAATAAGGAATGTGCAATGGTTTTCTGGGAGTATATTGTTTTCATGTTGAATGCCTTTGATGTTGACCTAAGGCTGTAAACGGCGCAAATGACTAAAAGGGTTAAAGTATCAAAATATTTTACAAACCACTCTTAAATGAGAATCAAACAGCCTCCAAGCACACTATTTATACAAAACAAAGTATTTTCAATCGTTTTTGCAATCAAGCTCACACTGCGTCTTGTATCAGGTCACTAAAATAGAAGCTTGTTACTCGCCTCGCTATGGGACCCACTCGTGTCACACTCAGCTCATTTGTTTTCCCTAAGAATCGCCCACGCACTCACAGAAGCTTGCGTGAAGGATAAGTATTCGTTTAAACGTTTTGGGCAAGATCTTCTTGCAGGTCTCACTGTCGGCATTATTGCCATACCGTTAGCAATGGCATTAGCCATTGCCAGTGGAGTTGCACCTCAATACGGTTTATACACTGCGATTGTCGGCGGTTTTATTATCGCCATATCTGGCGGCTCACGTTATAGCGTGTCAGGCCCGACAGCGGCATTCGTAGTATTGCTCTATCCGATAGCCCAACAGTTTGGTTTAGCAGGATTATTAATCGCGACTGTGATGTCCGGAATGATACTCGTCGGCATGGCAATGCTGCGACTTGGCCGATTAATTTTGTATATCCCTGAATCCGTCACCTTAGGCTTTACCGCGGGGATAGGTGTCGTCATCGCTACCTTGCAGCTCAAAGATTTTTTCGGACTCGAGATAGCCCAGATGCCAGAGCAATATCTGGCTAAGTTGATGACATTAGCTCAAGCGCTACCCTCGGTGCATTTACCTAGCCTACTGGTAGCATCCGCGACCTTAGCGACTATGCTACTTTGGCCAAAACTCAAAACACCCGTGCCAGCACACCTTCCGGCAATCATACTCGGCACTATGTTCGCCTTGGTTCTCAATGCCATGGGTGCAGATATAGAAACCATAGGAACCCGTTTTCACTATCAACTGAGTGATGGCACCACAGGCATGGGAATTCCTGCCGTATTACCCAGTTTCGAATGGCCTTGGCTGCAAGCTGGCGCGAATGGCCAAGCGTTTCAGTTTAATCTCGCGACCTTTCAAGCCTTATTACCTGCCGCCTTTGCCATTGCCATGTTAGGCGCAATTGAATCGCTACTTTGTGCAGTGGTGCTCGATGGCATGACAGGTAAACGCCACAGTGCCAACAGTGAATTACTAGGGCAAGGTATAGGTAATATCATCACGCCGTTTTTTGGTGGTATTCCGGCCACTGCAGCAATTGCCCGTAGCGCGGCAAACGTCAAAGCGGGCGCTCAGAGCCCGATAGCGGCCATGATCCACGCCATAGTAGTCTTAATTGGTTTAGTAGCCTTAGCGGGCGTATTAGCTTATTTGCCCATGTCAGCCATGGCAGCCCTGCTACTTGTTGTGGCTTGGAACATGAGTGAAGCCCACAAAGCGCTGCATTTAATTAAAACTGCGCCCACCAGCGATATCATGGTTTTTGTCAGTTGTTTTTCATTAACGGTTATTTTCGACATGGTGATCGCCATCAGTGTAGGAATTATCCTTGCTGCCTTGCTGTTTATGAAAGAAATTGCTGAGATGACAAAGCTTTACGATATCAGCACCAACAAGCGTTATGTGGATCAAGAGCTACCTGCCGATTGGGCTGTCCTCAAAATTAACGGGCCGCTATTTTTCGCTGCTGCTGACCGCATTTTCTCCGAAATCGCGAGTCTCACCGAAGATAAACAAGTGATAGTGCTTTATCTCGATGGAGTATCTATTCTGGATGCGGGAGGATTAGCCGCACTGACGAAGCTGATTGAAAAATGCAAAGCGAATAAGACTAAGCTCATTATCGCCGATCTGCAGTTCCAGCCCATCCGAACGCTGGCAAGAGCCAAGATCCAGCCAATTGAAGGTGTATTGAAGTTTTACTCGACCCTACGTGAAGCCATGACAGAAGCGCCAGTCATCACTCAGCAAACAGAAATCACTACGGATAAGCAAATACTGTAAACCTTGCAACCCAATATCAGCTGCTTATCACTGCAAACTAACGCCAAAGGCCAAAGGCCAACCTCAGTGTTGGTCTTTTTTATTGCTCCATCACCTCACCTATTCATCGCCGCGAAAGACGTTTTTTCACACGCAAAAACGGGCAGAAATCGCTAGGATCATGGTATTATTCAGCGCCATGATGCTAGCTACCGGTGACGGCGAGACAAGCATCAACTGTACCTAGACCTGAAACAAGGTCAAAATATAATTAAAATTAGTGAGTTAAGGAGTTATCATGCAAGCCCTTGTTGCTGTTGTTATGGGTTCTAAAAGTGATTGGCCCACGATGGAAGCCGCCGCTGAGATAATGGATAAACTGCAAGTGCCTTATCATGTTGAAGTGGTTTCCGCCCATAGAACGCCAGATAAACTCATGGAGTTTGCAGCCTCTGCCGCCGAACGTGGTTTTAAAATCATCATTGGTGGCGCTGGTGGTGCAGCGCACTTACCCGGTATGATTGCCTCTAAAACTCGCTTACCCGTATTAGGTGTACCAGTCCAAAGTAAAGCCCTATCCGGCATGGATAGCTTATTATCCATCGTTCAAATGCCAAAAGGCATCGCCGTCGGCACCTTAGCCATAGGTACAGCGGGCGCATTCAATGCGGGATTATTGGCCTGCCAAATCCTTGCGAATAACGATGCAGAATTAGCGGCTCGTGTTGACACTTTCAGAGAAGAACAGACCCGTGCGGTATTGGACAATCCAGACCCGAGGGAAGCCTAATGACCCAGACAAACACTAAACCTAAGGTTTGGGTATTAGGTAATGGTCAGCTGGGCGCCATGTTGACCCACGCTGGTGAGCCATTAGCGATTGAAGTTAACGCCGTCGATATCATGACGCCTTCGGATGACATTCTGCCACTCGCGCCCCACGACATTATTACCGCCGAGCGCGAACAGTGGCCAGAGTCCGCCCTGAGTTTACAACTCAGCTCACACCCCCATTTTGTTAATGGTCCGGTATTTAGCCGTTTAGCCGACCGTTTTAGCCAAAAGAGTCTACTCGACCAGCTCAACGTTCCCACGGCGCCTTGGACCTTAGTCGACGATAACACCCAAGTCGATACCCTGTATCAGCACTATGGTCCTAGAGTCTTGATGAAACGCCGTACTGGGGGTTATGACGGTAAAGGTCAACATTGGCTAAAAGAAGCCGAAGCGGGTGATATTCCAAACGATTGGCGTAACCTTGCGATTGCTGAGCAAGCGATTAATTTTGATGAAGAAGTATCATTGGTTGGCGTGCGTACTCGCAAAGGCGAATGTGTGTTTTATCCGCTGACGCTGAACTTACATCAGGACGGCATTTTAATGGCGTCGATTTCGCCACTAGCACGCTTAACCCCCTTGCAAGCCCAAGCCGAAACTATGCTCAGCGTTATTATGCACGAGCTTGAATACGTTGGCGTAATGGCAATGGAATGCTTCCGTGTTGGCGATGAGTTACTGGTGAATGAGCTGGCGCCGCGAGTGCACAACTCTGGCCATTGGACTCAAGCCGGAACCCATATGGATCAATTCCAGCTGCATCTTAGAGCACTTTGCGGAATTGCGATCCCACAGCCACAAGTGAATTTTCAGTGTGTTATGGTCAACCTTATCGGTATCGATAATGACCCTCGCTGGTTAAGTTTGCCCAATGCTGAGTTGTACTGGTACAACAAAGAAGTTCGCCCGGGTCGTAAAGTCGGACATTTAAACCTATCAGTGCCAAATCAAACTGTGCTCAACCAGAGCATAGCCGCACTGCAAACTTGGATGCCAATCCAATACCAAGCACCATTAGCTTGGATATTGGCCGAATACGCAGAAAATTCGCGTTAATTCAGTATTTCGTACCAAAATCACTGATATGAAATTGTTCACAGTTTCATATCAGTTTATATTTCAATTTTCGTTATATACTTAACTGAACTCAGTGTGAATACGTTAGTGATGTATAGCATTCAATGATTACTAGCAATGACACAGATAAAGGAATAGTCGAGTGAAATTAAGGGATAATTTCAAACGTAAGACCATAGATCGCTTAGATTATCGCTATCATCTGCTACTGCTTATAGTGCCGATATGTCTATTCATCCTGCTGTTTATCTTTAATGCATCCACAGAAAATTGGACTATCCTGCCCTTACTGTTTGTTTGCATCATTTATATTTTTGCCTACAGCCTAATTTACTATTTACATCAGGGTCGTTTAACTCGACTATGGCAGCATTTAGAGCAAGTCGTCACCATCAACGATGCCATCTATGAACTCGCCCATCTCTCGAGTCATTATAAAAATGAGCATGCCTTTCTGGACGCCTTACTCAATAAAGCCGTGTACGTGATTAATGGTGCCGAAATGGGCAGCATCATTAAAATCAACGAGGTGAATAATAAACTGTATTTTGAATCTGTCGTGGGGCTCGATTTAGCAAAGCTCAGACAACTGGATTTTACCTTAGAGCAAACTTTTGAATATCGACTCACTGAAGGGAGATGCGATCAAGTGGTGGTCATCAATGATATGAAGAATATCAATGCGGCTAGCACTTTAACGGAAGATGATCAAAAAGTGTTACTCTCAGTGTCGAAGCAGCCGATACGCTCAACCCTGTCTAGCCCTATTCGTATTGATGGCAAACTGTATGCCATGCTCAATCTCGATAGCAGTAGCATTGGCGCCTTTAGCGATTACGACCGCAATCTTGTCTCTATCCTAACTCACGAAGCTAGCAATGCCATTGCGCTCTATCAGAAGTCACTGCAGATCACTAAACTTGCCAATTTTGATCCATTAACAGGGCTTTATAATCGAAAGAATTTTGAAGATGAACTGCACCACTGGCAGCACAAACCTCACTTAGGCAGTTTTTTAATTATTATCGATATGGACAATCTCAAGTCCATTAATGATGCCTATGGGCACCAGATGGGTGATGTTGCCATCAAGCGAACAGCCACCGCCATGCTCACCTATTGGCAAAATAAAGGCATTATTTCCCGTTTTGGTGGAGATGAGTTTGTCGCTTTATGCCATGGGCCGTTAGCTCAAATTGAACAGGACTTAGATGATATGCGCAAAACCTTGAATCAAGGTTCAGAGCTTAGCCTAGGTTTTAGTTTTGGTATTGCGCCGTTTGAAACCGATTGGTATCAATCCTTTAAGACTGCAGATCATGCTATGTATGAGCAAAAGCGTGCGAAGAAAAAAGCCATTCAGGCATTAGAAACCTTCGCAGTGAAAGCGCAATAAATCAATTGAAGTATGGTGCTGCAGCCGATGTCAAAAGGCTAATATCAACAATCAGTAAGCGTCGGAGTTGAATATCTGAGTTTAAGATTTGAGTTTACTATCTCGATTAGCTATCTCAATTAGCTATCTCGATTAAATATCTAAATTGAACACCGACAGTCAGCCATTCTCACTTAAGTGGCTAACAATGATATAAAAACGTAATCCTAACCAAAAAATAAACGCCACAGCCAAGATGAATCTAAATCTTCTTGGCAGGTTTTATATTGAGCCGCGTAGCGTTTCGACCTTTCATCCACCTTATTCGCCACTTTCACTAACCACGCCTTAGATTTATAACTGCCACGGCGATAACCGCCCCAGCCTTCGTGATAATTAAGATACTGCGCCCGCGCATCCCATTTAGATACGCCATTTATCTTATGGGTTTTGCTGATAAACCAGCCCATAAAATCCAAGGCATCATCGAAATCACTGCGGCTCGACCAACTGTTTCCCGTCTCACGCACATAATCATCCCACGTCATGGTCTTAGCCTGCGCATACCCATAGGCATCACTGGCACGGCCAATAGGGATAAAACCTAAAAAGTATTCCATCGGTGGCGCGGCATTGTGCTTGAATGAGCTCTCTTGATACATCATAGCTAACGGCACATGCACTGGCACACCCCATTTATCACGGACATCTTTAGCTGCATCGTACCAATCTCGGTGTTCTTGAAATATCTCACACAAATTTTCGGGAGACTTAGGCGGAGATGTCGCGCAACCTGACAAGATGCCGAGACTTGCGCAGAGTAAGATAGCGGAGGATTTATTCATTAATATCATGTTCTTTGGAGAGTTAGCTCGCGCCATGATGTCATAGACTCAGGCTGAGGCAAGCATAAAAAGCCTTTTTTGTGCTTAGAAGATCTCAGCACTAGAGGCTAAATCAATATGACTTAAATCGAATGCAGCTGGCTTACCACTTGAGCTTAACACTTTGGCTATTTCGTTTCGGGACTCAGCTCAAACTGACACTCATGATCTTCTTGCTGCCACACGCCGGGTTCCCAATACGCAGTGTCTTTACCCATATAGCGCTTATCGGTGTGAAATAACGCACCGATATGATAACGCTGATGACTTTCGACATTGAGCTTGAATACTTTGGGTGTCCGCGCGGCAAGCGTGACTGACAAACTTGGATCATCAATCAGCTCCGCAACGGTAAATTCATATTCGCCAGGCGCTAACTGATAATTAGGCTTAGAAACGACTGCCTGCCCGTTTAAATGGGTCACCACCACTCGATACCAGTGAGTACTGGCATCTGGCTGCAAATAACCCGACACAGTACCACAGCCCAGTGGATCTTCAGGTGACGCGGCGCAGCCAGATAACAAGGCACTAAACCCAATCAAAGCTACGCGGGCACGTAGGCCAGTGAAAGAGAATACCCCCTCTTTCACAGCTTCACTCCAAAGTAATCTTCCAGATAATCATCGAATGAAACTGCACTCTGCGCCGCCTCTAGTTCAGCTTGCTTGTTAAGCGAACTGGATGCTTCAGCTTGATACTGCGCTATGGTCTCGCTCGACAAGGGATAATCGATAAAGTATTGATAGTATTGCTGCGCTAACGTCATCACCCACTGACCATGATCTTGGCCCTTGTTGATCACGTTTTGCAGTACTTGTCCCGACAGGGTTAAATTCGGATCTTCAGCCGCTTTACGCCAATGGGCCAAAGCCACTTGATAATCCGTCCCCTCACCATCAAGCAATACTGCCAAAGGTTGCAAGGCATCAAACAACTCTTCTAACCAAGATTTAAGCGAACGTGAACCGTCTGCAGTTAATAACTCAAGCCCAGGTTTACGGCCTTCAAGCACCACAGCTTTAAGATTCGCGCTTAATCTCGCCTCTTCGCTCGCCTCAGACTTAGGCGACTGCGTTAATAAACAATAGAGTAGGAATAAATCGAGGAAACGTACTTGTGTCGCCTCAATGCCAACTGGGCTAAATGGATTAACATCCAACGCTCTCACTTCAATGTATTCCACCCCAGCACGGGCCAAAGCTTCAGACGGTTTCTCGCCACTACGTGTGACCCGTTTCGCACGGATTGGCGAGTAGAACTCGTTTTCAATCTGCAATACATTGGCATTAAGTTGACGATACTCACCATCGACTTTAACGCCGATATTAGCAAAGTTTGCTGAAGGCATTTTAGTGGCAGCATTCACGCCAGCCAGATACTCAGGCAAAGAGTTATAGCTGATATTTAGATCTTCTTGCTCTTTGTTGGTATAGCCTAAATCACTCATACGCAACGAAGTGGCATAGGGCAGATACAGAGTTCCATGGCCCGTTTTTTCAAACTTGAGGTCGGTTTTTTGATCTTTAATAAAGGAGCTACATAACGCTGGCGAGGCACCAAATAAATAAGGAAGTACCCACACTAAACGGCGATAGTTACGGATCAAGCCGAAATAGGATTCTGAAATAAAATCATCGTAAGTTAACTCTTTATCACTTAACTCATACAGGCTTTGCCATAATTCTTGCGATACCGAAAAGTTAAAGTGCACCCCAGAGATGATCTGCATCAGGGCACCATAACGATAGGTTAACCCCTTACGATACAAGGTTTTCATCATGCCAGTATTCGATGAGCCATAGCGGGCAACGGGGATCTGTTGCTCATCTTTCACATAGCAAGGCATGCTCACGGGCCACAAACGCTGACCATTTAAGTGGCGCACGCTGAAGGCATGAGTCTCAGTTAACCCTGTGAGAAGTTGCTCAACATTGTGATTTACTGGCGTAATAAACTCGAGCAAGGCTTCACTGTAATCCGTCGTAATACGTGAATGCATTAACGCCGAGCCTAAGGCTTCGGGATGCGAGTCTGTAGCGAGATAACCAAACTCATCAATCCGCAACGCCTCACGTTCTATGCCACGTAACATACCCAAGAGTGCGGTGCGCCCATTGGCGTCCGAGAGATGTTGTACTAATTCATTGAATGACTTCAATTTGCGCTTCTCTAATTGGTGATTCGCTATCGCGACAAGGTTAACAGTCAGACCTTTATTTTGAGGCTTATCTTGCGAAATATGCCTCAAAATAAATCTAAACCTGTCTGTGGGGCAAGCCAAATTCACACCTTGTATGATTAAAAGCAGACGGTGACAGCTAATGCTGTCACCGTCTTTCGATGTAAATCCGGTAAATATAGGGCAAATAGTCGTTAACTAATGCACCCGTCTATCTACCTATATAAGGGCGAAATACTAATTTACAATACTAAAGTTTCAATTGGATAGCCCAATACCGCTAAATCCGCTTCAATTGTCGCTTTATCTCCCACCACCAGAATCACCATTTTATTGATATCTAGCTCGGAAGCCGCGAGGGCATTGAGTTCATCTTTTGTTACAGTATTAATGATCTTGTCCTGTTGAGTCGTAAAATCTTGACTCAATTGGTAACGTTGGATCATCCGCATAAAGCCCGCTTTTTGATACGGTGTTTCATAATCAAGAGCTTGCCCTTGAGAGACTGAATTACGCATAAAGGCAAGTTCAGCATCTGTCATGCCCTGCTGCTGATAAGCACTGATTTCTTTTACAAACTCAATGAGTGCTTTCGCCGTCACGTCACTGCGAACGTTACTTGATGCGACAAAATCGCCCACTTCAGCACCGCCAGTAAAACGAGTGCGAGCACCATAGGTATAACCTTTATCCTCACGTAAATTTAGGTTGATACGGCTATTGAATGCGCCGCCTAACGGATAATTCATCAGATAGGATTTAAAATAATCGCCTGTGGCATCGTAAGGTAATGCGCGCTTGGCAATATTGATTACCGATTGCGCCGCACCAGGTTTATCAATCACATAAATTGTGCCGCCTTTTAATGCAGGGAGTGGCTTAAGTGGCGGTACCACAGCTGCTTCTCCTTTCCACTGGTTTAATCCCGCTAATTTAGGCAGCAATGCAGATTCAGATAAATTAGCAACAGTGACAATTTTAGCGTTGCCGCCTTGATACTGCTGGGCATAAAACGCTTTTACATCGGCTAACGTAAGCGCCGCGACAGAATCGAGCGTGCCGAGATCATTCACACCTAACGCATTGTCTTTACCGTATAACAAAGACGACAACGCCGTATCAGCCAGATAGCTAGGATCGGACTGCATATGCTGGATCTGTTGTAATTGCTGCTGTTTCACTCGCGCAAAGTCAGCTTCGCTGAATGCTGGTTGAAACAGCTTTTCTTCCATAATCGCCAGCGTCTCATCTAAATGTGCTGTCAGAGCCGATACTTTGATCGAACTTTGATATTCAGACGCACTAAAGTCGACACTACTACCTAGCATTTCTAAGGCTTGTGATAGTGCTTCACTGCTGCGCTTCTGGCTCGATTCATTAAGCATTTCCGCAGTCAGCGTTGCTAAGCCTGCTTTTTCGACGGGTATGAGTCTGTGGCCACCATTGAGATAAACAATTAACTCAACTGTTGGTGTTTCAGTACTTTGAGTGCCCATGACTTCGATGCCATTGGCTAAGGTTTTTGTCCAAATTTTAGGTACTTTGAGCATAGGTGCAACGCCAGATGCAGGCATCTTAGTCCGATCAAAACTTGAAACAAGTTCAGGCTTGGGCAAATCCCCCTCTACCGCAGAGTGTGCAATCGGCAACGTTGCAGGCGTGAAGTTATCCGCATGGGCAATAAGTGACGTCATTCCCTGCGGCACCACACTCATAACCACCATAGGTTTATCTTTAATGTATTGCTTAAACACACGCATCACATCGTCTTTGGTCACATTGGCATAACGATTCAGATCTGAGGCAATCATGTTCGGATTGCCCGACAGCGTTTGGTTCATCGCTAAGGTCGACACTTTGCCAGAAACACTCTGCAGGCTATAAATAGTATCAGCCTCAAACTGCACTTTGACTTTTTGCAAATCGTCATCGGTAACGCCACGTTGCTCAAACTCCTTAATCGAGTCGAGGATACGTTGCTCCAGATCCGCCAGTTTGCCGCCCTTTTCAGGATTGGCTAAAGCATAAATCGACATCTGACACGCAAGCTCTTGACAAGGATGACTCACATTAGCCTGCACGGCATAACCGTCCTTAACCAAGTTTTTATATAATAAGGATGTTTTCCCACCACCTAAAATATTGGCCAACAGATCGAGCGCGGCCTCATCTGAATGTCTAGCGTATACGGTTGGAAAACCAATACGGATCAAAGGCAAGTGCACTTGATCTTCCATGGAGATGTAACGCGTTTTATCTAAGTTAACCAGCGCCTTTTGCTCTAATGAGACTTCAGGACCGCGGGGGATTTCACCAAAATATTTATTCACCCAGGCTAAGGTCTGCATTTCATCGAAATCGCCACCTATGGTCAAGGTCGCATTGTTAGGGCCATACCAACGTTGGAAAAAGTGTTTAACATCGTCAACCGTGGCGCGATTAAGATCGTCCGGCCAGCCAATTACAGGCCAAGAATAAGGATGACCGACAGGATACATAGCTTGGCTAAAACGCTCACTCATGCGGCCATAGGGCTGATTATCGATACGTTGTGCACGCTCGTTTTTGACGGTTTCGCGCTGCACTTCGAATTTTTCACTAGTGAGTGCCGGCAACAAAAAGCCCATACGGTCCGACTCGAGCCACAACATTTTTTCTAATTGATTGTTGGGTACTGTCTCAAAGTAATTGGTTCTGTCGGTATTGGTCGTGCCATTTAGGGTACCACCGGCTTCGGTAACCACTTCAAAATGCTGTTCATCGGCAACATGCTGCGAGCCTTGGAACATCATGTGTTCAAATAAATGCGCAAATCCCGAACGCCCAGCTAATTCACGGGCAGAGCCCACATGATAAGTGACGTCGACATGCACTAAGGGATCGGAATCATCTTGATGTAAAATAACCGTTAACCCATTGGCTAATTGGTACTTTTTGTAGGGGATCCCTACTTGCGAATCGGCCAATTGCACATTTTCGATAAGTTTAACGCCTGTGGGCAAGTTCACCGTAGTCGTTTCAGATGCACAACCCGCAAGTGCGGCAGAAATTGCGACCGCTAATATCCATTTCTTCAAAACATTCCCCTCATACATCAATGGGCCAAAAATACAGCTTCATAATCATAGTGCTGCGTTTAGTCATAGTGCGCTTAAATGATTAAGCATTGGGATTTATGACTCGCAAAATTAACACTAAGTTCCTATCTATACAGTAAATTCAGTCTAAACGGAAAAACACTCCCCGCCCTTGACCATTAAATGCATCCTAGCGCCATCATGCCATCCATTGCAGCACGGCAGCGGCAACAATTAAGTAACGAATTGTTTTACCGATTAAAATCATCACCAAAGAAGGTATTAGCGGTAGCCTCAACCAACCCGCCAATAAACAGAGAATATCGCCGACAACTGGTGCCCATGAGAGTAACAACGCCCATACGCCGTAGCGTTCAATCAAGGCGAGCCCCTTTGCGTGTTTACCTGTCGCTAACGCTTCTGGTGATTTTGCGAGGCGACCTAAGCGGCCTAAGTAGAAACTGGTCATCGCGCCCAAGGTGTTACCAATACTGGCCACCACGACTAGCGCAACCCAAGCCTCTGGGGTATTGTTTAATAGCGCCATGAGTAAGACTTCAGATCCCCCCGGTAACAAAGTGGCCGCTAAAAAAGCGCCGGAGAACATAATACCTAACTCAGTCATAATGGCTTACTCAATGATAAATCTCTCTTTTTGTATTCAATGCGATGAGGTTTGCCATGGGTTAATTGAATGTTTCACTTAATCTTTTTACAACAAACTCACTTATCACAATAAGTTATAAGAAAAACGGTTTGTTATAACCCTAGCTCTGTCGATACAATGGTTAACTATGGCAGGCAATAACCATGCGCATGACTGAGAGCGCGTTAACATCACGCTCAACTCGTTAAATACGAATCCTATCATCGCAGGCCTATTGGCTCACTCTTAATTTATTTTTCTGGAATATGCATGATCCTTCAAACCATTAGCCGCATTCCGTTTTGGCAAAAAGTCTTAGCAGGCTTTATCTTAGGTGCGCTCGTTGGCGTTATTTTAGGTGAAAGCGCCACAGTGCTAAAACCATTAGGTGATCTGTTCATTGGGGCCATTAAGATGTTGGTCGCGCCTTTGGTATTTTGTGCCATTGTCGTGAGTATCACATCGCTCAACTCGCAAACCAGTCTGAAACGCCTGAGCTTGAAAACTTTGGGTATGTTCATGCTGACAGGCACAATCGCCTCTCTGATCGGCTTAGCTGTGGGCTCAATGATCGACATGGGTGGCACCATGCAACTCACAACGACTGAAGTGCGCGAGCGTAATATTCCCGGTTTCGCACAAGTGTTGCTCGACATGATCCCTGTAAATCCTTTTGCTTCACTCGCTGAAGGCAAGGTACTGCAAATTATCGTGTTTGCAGCTTTGGTAGGTATCGCTATCAATAAAGTCGGCGAGAAAGCAGAGCCATTAAAACGCACCATTGAAGCAGGTGCTGAAGTCATGTTCCAACTGACTCGCATGGTCTTAAAACTCACTCCTATCGGTGTGTTTGGTTTAATGGCATGGGTTGTGGGTGAATATGGTTTATCGACTCTACTGCCTTTAGGTAAGTTTATCGGGGCTATCTACATTGCCGCTTTTATCCACATCATCTTTGTTTACGGTGGCTTAGTGAAATTTGTCGGTGGTTTAAGCCCACTGCAATTTTTCCGCAAAGCTATGCCAGCGCAGTTAGTCGCCTTTAGTACTTCCTCAAGTTTCGGTACTTTACCTGCGAGCACCCGCGCAGTCGAAACCATGGGTGTATCAAAACGTTATAGTGCCTTTGTGATGCCATTAGGTGCGACCATGAACATGGACGGCTGTGGGGGTATTTACCCTGCGATAGCCGCTATCTTCATCGCGCAGATTTACAATATTCCGCTCGATACACTGGACTATGTGATGATCGCCGTGACTGCGACCGTAGCTTCTGTTGGTACCGCTGGCGTACCAGGAAGTGCGATGGTGATGTTAACTGTCACCTTAGGTGTGATTGGTCTGCCACTTGAAGGCATTGCCTTTATCGCCGCAATTGACCGTATTATCGATATGATCCGCACAGCAACTAACGTAACGGGCGATATGATGACTGCTGTTGTGATTGGTAAATCCGAAAATGAACTCGATGAAGCACAGTTCTATTCGAACGACAATCAAGACGTTACACCTGTGAGTTCGTAGCAATAACAATACTGGATCGAAGCCACTGCGCTAAGCCATTAGTAACATTAGGTAAATTACGCAGATGATGTAAATGAAGAGACCGCTTCGGCGGTCTCTTTTATTATCCTGCAAACAGTCTTTGATCTATTGGCTTTAGAGACCACAATCGACTTCGACAGTCTCTATTAACTGCAAAATAGGTTACTCAACTAAGATCAAGCTGTTAGACTCTAAAACTACTCTAACTCACACTTTAGCAGGACAGACAATGACGAGACTCTTCCTTATCCCGCTGATCCTATGTTTGTTTTGGGCGTTATTTTTAAAAGCCAACAAACTCACGCTAAAACAAGGCCGGCGAGGTTTTATCTACATTATCGGTATAGGTGGCGGGCTGATTTTAATCCTTATGGCATTACTCTGGTTAACGGCTTAGGTTAATACCAAGGATTCATTTCCTAAATTAGTGACTTAACAAAAAGCCAACTCAATACTGAGTTGGCCTTAGTGATAAAACAGCGTTAACGACTAGAATAAATTCGAAGATAAACCCGCTAAATTTACCCACTCAGTCAAGCCACTCTGTCATCAACCCAGCACGGCAAGTAAAATCCCCGCAGCCACAGCAGAACCTAGCACTCCCGCCACATTGGGACCCATGGCGTGCATTAACAAGAAGTTGTGTTGGTTGGCCTCTAATCCAACTTTGTTCACGACTCGTGCTGCCATAGGTACAGCCGACACCCCTGCGGCACCAATCAACGGATTAATCTTACCACCCGACAACTTACACATCAGTTTTGCCATCAATACACCTGCAGCAGTACCAATGCCAAATGCTAAAGCTCCCAATACCAAAATTCCTAAGGTTTCCAGTCGCAGGAATTGGTCGGCAGATAACTTAGAACCGACAGCTAGACCTAAGAAAATCGTAACGATATTGATAAGCTCGTTCTGCGCCGTTTTCGATAATCTATCCACCACGCCCGATTCACGCATCAAGTTACCAAGGCAAAACATGCCCACTAACGGCGTGGCAGCAGGTAAAAAGAGGATCGTTAATCCCAGCACCATCAAAGGGAAAATGATCTTTTCCTTCTTGCTGACTTCGCGCAGCTGCTCCATTTTAATTTCGCGCTCAGCTTGGGTTGTCAGTAAGCGCATGATCGGCGGTTGAATAATCGGGACTAGTGCCATGTAGGAATAGGCCGCGACCGCAATCGCCCCCAATAACTCAGGCGCCAGTTTGGAGGCGAGGAAAATCGCCGTCGGTCCATCAGCACCGCCAATAATCGCAATGGCCGCCGCATCCTTCATGGTGAACTCAAAGCCCGGCACTAAGTTCAGCGCTATTGCGCCAATCAGTGTCGCAAAAATCCCAAACTGCGCAGCCGCCCCTAATAACAGAGTTTTAGGATTCGCGATCAAGGCACTAAAGTCGGTCAGCGCGCCGACGCCCATAAAGATCAACAGTGGGAACACCCCAGTCTCAATCCCCACATGATAGGCGTAATACAGCATGCCACCTTCTTCGGTAAATCCCGCATGGGGAATGTTAGCCAGCACTGCACCAAAACCAATGGGCAACAATAGCAAAGGCTCAAATCCACGCACGATGGCGAGATACAAGAGCAAAGCGCCCACTGCCATCATTAACACTTGCCCGCCAGTAAAGTGAGCGATACCTGTCTCGGCCCAAAAAGCCATTAAACCTTCCATTATGACTCCTACGCCAAGGCCAGTAATTGAGAACCCACAGACACTGAGTCACCTTCTTTCACCCAAATCTTAGCGATAATGCCATCGCCCTGTGCACGAATTTCGGTTTCCATCTTCATCGCCTCAAGGATGATCACGACATCGCCTTCACACACTCTATCGCCTGGAGAAACATGCACTTTGAAGATGTTGCCCGACAAAGGCGCGCTCATTTCAAGCCTGATTTCACCATGGCTTTTTGCTGGCGTTGTACTATCAGTCACAGCTTGCATAGCATGAACACTTTGTCCCTGTGGCTGGATTTGCGAGATCTCACCGCCTGCGGCGACTTCAACTACGTACTCTTGCCCTTCGACTGTTACCGTGTAAGTTTCTGGGCCACGATCCGCAGCATTAGAAGCAGCAAGTACCGAAGTCAATTCAGGTTTAGGCTCAAAGGCACTCGGATCGTCACGATTCTTTAAGAACTGCAATCCTATCTGTGGGAAGAGTGCATAGGTCAGCACATCATCGTCATGCTCTGACGATAGGCGAATGCCTTGTTCCTGTGCTTTATCAGCTAACTCAAGCCGTAATTTAGCCAGCTCTGGCGTTAATAAATCAGCAGGGCGACATGTAATGGCTTCGGCTCCTTGTAAGACTCTCGCTTGCAATGCGGCATTGACTGGCGCAGGTGTCGTGCCATATTCGCCCTTAAGCACGCCTTCAGTCTCTTTAGTCAGTGACTTATAACGCTCACCCATTAGCACATTGATTACCGCCTGCGAGCCGACAATCTGCGATGTAGGTGTCACTAAGGGCAAAAAACCTAAGTCAGCACGCACGCGGGGAATTTCTTCCAAGACCAAGTCCATCTTATCGGCCGCGCCTTGTTCCTTAAGTTGGCTCTCCATATTGGTCAGCATGCCACCAGGCACTTGTGCACGTAAGATCCGCGAATCAATGCCTTTCAGCGCGCCTTCAAACTTAGCGTACTTCTTGCGTACTTCACGGAAATAAGCGGCAATCTCCTCAAGCAATACCATATCGTAACCAGTCGCACGCTCAGTATCTTCCACCATAGCGATAACGGTTTCAGTAGCAGTATGTCCATAGGTTTGGCTCATCGACGAAATTGCCGTATCGAGCACATCGATACCCGCTTCAATGGCTTTCTGATAAGTGGCGGTACTTAATCCTGTCGTCGCATGACAATGCATAGATAACACGAGTTGCGTTTGGGATTTTAGTCGACTGATAAGCTCAAACGCTTCCATAGGCTTAAGTAAGCCCGCCATATCTTTGATACACAAAGAATCACATCCCATATCTTCGAGACGTTTTGCCATATCAACCCAAGTCTCTATGGTATGCACAGGGCTAGTCGTGTATGAGATAGTACCCTGCGCATGGCCGCCAACTTGGCGCACCGCTTTCACCGCAGTTTCGAGATTACGAGCATCATTCATTGCATCAAAAATACGAAATACATCGACGCCATTAGTATGAGCACGCTCAACAAAACGCGTGACTAAATCATCGGCATAATGGCGATAGCCTAATAAGTTTTGGCCACGCAGCAACATTTGCTGCGGCGTATTCGGCATCGCCTTTTTCAACTCACGAATTCTGTCCCAGGGATCTTCACCAAGATAACGAATACAGGCATCAAAAGTCGCCCCACCCCAAGATTCCAACGACCAGAAACCAATCTTATCGAGTAACGGCGCTATAGGTAACATGTCATCAATGCGTAAGCGCGTCGCTAAAATGGATTGATGTGCGTCCCGCAATACGACATCAGTTAAAAATAATGGCTTAGCCACTGCTGTCGTAGAATTAGATACAAAAGTCATACTGCTCCCCATTACTTAATCTGTGAACGATACTGCTTTACCGCTAGTGAAATCGCAGCGACCAAACTTGGCTCTAAAGGTTTAGCATCAGATTGCGCTACCCTCTGCTGACTCTTAGCATGATTTTTAGCAAAACGTGCAGATGCAGCATCGACTGCACACCAACGCGCAACCAAATGAATCCCAAGGATTAGTACACTTAAAAATAAATAAACTAAGCCCATCCCCAAAAACATAATGCCAACGGCATCCAATAAAGATTGCGTTACATCCTCCATAGCTCCCCTCCCCCTTACGCTCTAGATCCCTATCAACAGCGCGATTGCCCCAAAATCATCGCTATCGCATTACAAGTTCAAAATTCATCAAATGAACTGCTCACAAACTATGGTTCTTCCGTAAATAGACACATAGCAATCACCAATCAGAAAAAATCGAATAAAAAATCACATTTTAAAGCTAACTAATCACACAACAAGAAAACCAGCTGAACTCAACCTGCTACGAACATAACCAATTGATAACAAAAAAACCATATCAGTGTAAATTGGTCTTACCAATATTAAGTAAATCTACAGGCGACAAGTTATTAATCCTCATAAATCGAGCGATTAATTCAATATTCCATAATGAAAAAAACATAATGTTGGATTTAAGCTGAAGTGATGTCTTAGGCTAAAAATGATTCCTAAATTGAAAACAACGAGCATAGGAATAAACCAAGTGAAAAAATATGCAAATTTAACAATCCAAGTCACTGCTATTTGATTCTGAGAGAAGATAAAAAGGAATGTCGTTCTGAAGGCATTGATTGAAGAAGAGGAATGGGTTCAATCTAGACAAATTAAATCATCCATTTTGACAACTTAAATATCCGCCTTGGTATCAACGCCGAGAAGTGCCCGACAATACGATCTGTGTCTCGAACAGTTACCTTGAGAGATACGTAACAGTATTACCTCAGAAAACCTTAGCCTCTTAGTTATGCGCAGGATTAAGCAATAGGACTAGGGCAAGAACGAAATGAGGAAGCCTAAGAGCGACAAGTGAGTTGGTGAGTAAAAATAGCGGAGAAACATGCAAGTTGAAAGAAAAATGGACTAATTTCTACAAATTGCAGATGCAAAAAAGCCAGCTTATTCAGCTGGCTTCGTTACATCTCAATGAGATAATTAGGCGCTTGGCGATGACCTACTCTCACATGGGGAGACCCCACACTACCATCGGCGCGTTTGCGTTTCACTTCTGAGTTCGGGATGGGATCAGGTGGTTCCACAAGGCTATTGTCACCAAGCAAATTCTGCTTATTACCGTGTCCATCGCTGGCTCACGTTAATAATAATTCGGAAAGCTGATTTGCTTTGTTTGAGTTCAAACTTTATCAAGTATCTGTATTCTGTCTAAGGCTTTTCGTACGAC
>NZ_JAKKRU010000016.1:0-81036 GCF_025653925.1 Shewanella sp. SM68 | reverse complement strand
TCAGTATCATCGCCACCAACGCTTCACCATGTGAGACTTTGTAGGGCGGCGTTTTGGGTAGCACCGCATCAATCATGCGAGCAATGCCGAGTTCTTGGCAAAGTGCAGCGACCAAACCAAGGTGGTCGAGGTTACGGATAGAGATAGCGGGAGCGGCCATGATGAATTACCTGCAAAAGAGAGTAATAGATCAGAATGACCGATCGCCGTCAAGTTTTTTAAATCGAAAATTAGGTGCGGAATGACGGACACAACAGACACTTGATAAAAATGCGTGATGGCAATCAAAAAATTTAATCAATGGAATTTGTGACTAGCATCATCATTTATCATACAACTTCTATATGCGTATATACATATTTCTAACTAATTTATGCTTAAATCTTAAAGCGTCAAAGACATTCGTTAAATAAATGCTGATGTGCTTTTTACATACTTAAATTGATCACATTTGCAGTTATTAAATACGGATAAAAATAATGAGCTTAAGTGCTTAAGGTTAATGGTTTGCAAAATGTGGTACGAGGCTTAATAATGAAACACTTATTATCAGCAATACTGTTGATTAAACTAATTCTTTTCATTCCTTTAGCATATTCTACACCTTGGGATAGCCTAACAACTGAGCAGGTTAAGTCGACCCTGGAAGAGAAGTTTACCGCAGGTAAATATTCGCCTAAAGGTGCAGATTCTTGCCTAGTGTGTCATAAGAAAAATGACAAAGTGATGGCTATTTTCGATGGCAAGCATGGTGACATGAGCCATTCCAATTCCCCCATGGCGGGATTGCAGTGTGAGTCTTGTCACGGCCCTCTAGGTAACCATAACAAAGGTGGCAAAGAACCAATGATCACCTTTGGTCAGGACAGCAAGTTATCTGCCCCGACTCAAAATACTGTGTGCTTGGGTTGTCACCAAAATACCGCCAAAGTGGGTTGGCATAATAGTTTGCATAATCTGGAGGAAATCGCCTGTGCATCCTGCCACCAGGTACATGTGGCTAAAGACCCTATCTTAGATAAACAACAGGTTAACCAAGCTTGTACTTCATGTCATACCCGCGAAAAAGCGGATATGAGTAAACGTTCATCCCATCCCTTAAAGTGGGATCAGATGACGTGCATCGATTGTCATGCGCCTCACGGTTCATCAAATGAGAGCGCCCTCAAAAAAGCCACAGTAAATGACACTTGTTATAGTTGTCATGCCGAAAAACGCGGCCCCTTCCTATGGGAGCATGCGCCCGTCACCGAAAACTGCTCAACCTGCCATAACCCTCACGGCAGCGTGAACGAGGCCCTAGTTAAGCAACGTGTGCCGCAGTTATGCCAACAATGTCATGCCGACGATGGCCATGCGAGCCGTGTGGTTAGCCAACCGAGTACCAATGCTTTTGGTGCGGGTATGGGTTGTTTGAATTGCCATAGCCAAATCCACGGCTCCAACCACCCTGCTGGCAGCAATTTTGCGCGTTGATTAAGGAGTCTGAGATGAAGTTTAAATTGAATTTAATCACCATTGGACTGCTTGCCGCCTCTGCAAGCGTTAACGCCGCAGACTTTTCGGTTAAGCAAGCCAATACCAGCCTGGTCAACACCAGCGCCTATCAATGTAAGTCCTGTACAGTAAAACTGGGCTATCAAGGCGAAGTCAATACCAATGTTGGCTGGGCAAACAGTGACGATATCCACTCAGGTAATAGCTTTGGCGACAGTGATGCGGGCTGGCGCGGCAGTGTCGGTGGCGATGTGAGTTATCGACAAGGTGAATACCAGGCAGTGATGAAAGCCGATGAACTCGGTTCGGACAACGGTTATCTGCACCTCGAAGCCGCCAAGAACAATCTGGGCGGCATCCAACTCGATTACAGCATGATGACTCGTTATGACGCCACTGCCCAAACCCAATTATGGCATAACAATGGGTTGCTGCTACCCGACAGTCACACCCGCTACCTTGACCTTGAATTACAGCGTGAAAAAGTCGGCATCGGCCTTGAGGGTGAGTTAGATGCGCTGCTTAACGGCCTCAAGGGCTATATCAACTATGACCAAGAGGATAAAACGGGCAATCGTCGCAGCAGTTTATTAGCCAACTCAGGCCCAATGAACTTTGCCTTGCCCGTCGATGCAACGACCCAAAATATCAATGCGGGTATTAGCATCGACCAACACCAATGGCAAAGCGAACTGGCCTATAACGGCAGTTATTACCGAAATCACATTAATCACTTAAGTCTACCCTATGCCGATAATGTGTATGCTGCCACCCCAGATAACGATGCTCATCAAGTCTCGTTAACGGGCCAATACCTACTCGGCACGAACGTGATTAACGGTCGCCTCGCTACTGGCCGAATGATTCAGGATGACAATCTTATCCAAGTCAGCGGCAATCCCCTGCAAAGCTGGGATGGTGAAGTGGAGACCTTAGACGCGCGTATCGGCTTTAGCAGTATGCTGAGTCCCCGTTGGCGCCTAAACAGTCAGCTGGATTACAGCGACCGAGATAATAAAAGCTCTACCTGGGATTTTGCCCAATTTGAAGTGGACAATGTCAGCGGTGCTTTTAAGCAAAACGTTGCGATGGATATTCAGCGCACTAACTTCAAACTGCAGAGTAGCTACCGTTTCAACAGCGACTATCGTTTACTCGGCGGTTTTGATTACAAAGCGGTGGAACGTAACTATACCGAGCGTGAAGAAACAGAAGACAGTGCGCTGTGGGCCAAGCTGAATATCCGTGTCATCCCTAAAACTGTGGTAGACCTTAAAGCCAGTTATGAAACCCGTGATGGCTCAACTTACGACAGCCTGGAAGCCACGTCCATCGAGGAAAATCCGTTGTTACGCAAGTTTTACCTTGCAGACAGAAACCGTAATGGGCTCGAACTCAGCGTTAATCATACCCCCCTGCAATGGTTAACCCTTGACTTCGATGCCCATTACAACAATGACGACTACGATGACACCCTCATTGGTTTAACTGAGGTGCAGGACTACGGTTACAACGTACAACTCAGTGCGCAGCTCTCCAACAGATTCAACGTTTTTGCTAGCGCAGGGCAACAATGGATTGAATCTGACATCGCAGGTAGCCAAGCCTATTCCACCCCAGATTGGTACACCAATATCGACGATGAGTTTATCGACCTCAATATCGGTTTCACCTACGACGGGCTGATGGATGACCGCTTAAGCATTGGGGGCAATTACCAATTTGCTAACTCAGCGAGTGACACCCTAATCACCACGACCACTAACCAGCCTTACGGCGATTACTACTCCTACAGCCACAACTTTGAGCTGTATGGCCGTTATGCCCTGAACAACAGTATGGGACTAAAACTGAGCTATCAGTACGAACGTTACTACGATACTGACTATGCCGAAGTCAGCCCCCATGCCGTTCCGGGATTAGTGACCTTGGGTGAGCTTAATCATAACTACAACGCGCATCTGCTGATGTTGACCTTCAGCTACATGCTGCCTTGATTTAAAAGAGGTGAAGAGAATGGAACGTAGAAGTTTTTTAAAAATGAGTGCCGCGGTGACCGCTGCAGCGACAATTTCTGGATGCAATAAAAGCGCTAGTGAAGCCAATGTTGTACCACCGACGACAACACCCACGGATGAAGTCATTAATTGGTCCGCTTGTTTGGTTAACTGTGGTTCAAACTGCCCCATAAAAGTGTTCAGTAAGGATGGGGTTATCACTCGTATCGAAACAGATCATGAAACCACTGATGAGTATGGCGTTAATCATCAAGCAAGAGCTTGCCCCAGAGGCCGGTCATTAAGGCAACGAACTTACGCGACTGATAGACTTCGTTCACCAATGAAACGAGTAGGTAAACGTGGTGATGCTCAATTTATTCCTATTACATGGGAACAAGCTTATTCAGAAATAGCCACTAAGTTACAAGTAATTAAAGAAACCTATGGCCCAGAATCAATATATCTTCATCATGGTTCAGGAGCTTATTATGGTTTTTCATCTAATACTGCGACTTGGGGACGTTTATTAAATTTAAATGGTGGTTTCCTTGATTACCATTGGGATTACTCTTGGGCAGGAGTCTATGCTGCGAGTATAGCGACATACGGAAGTCAATGGGACAGTATTAGTGGTTCATCTCTAAGCGAAATTGAAAACTCTGACCTATTTATTGGTTTTGGATTTAACCCTAATGAAATTCGCATGAGTGGTAGTGGTGAAGGTTATGACTTTGTGAAAGCCCTTGAAAAAAACCAAAAGGGAATTAAAGTTTGGATGATCGAACCTCGTTACACTGATTCTATGCGTGGGAACGAAAATGAATGGCTTGCTATTCGCCCAGGAACAGACGCAGCATTAATCGAAGCTGTTATTTATCAGATGATTAATTCTGGCTGGGTAGACTCAAATGCGAAGTCATTTTTAGATAAGTATGTTGTAGGTTATGACAGGAATTCTTTAGTTAATGCCAAAGCATCTATCGCGTTACATTCAGATCCATTCATTGCATCACATGCACAGTATGTAAACCCAGATGAAAACTATTTTGATTACATCATGGGACAAGGCATTTATTCCGCTAACGGAGCTAAAACTCCAAGTTGGGCGGCTGCTATTTGTGGCGTATCTGAAAATAAAATCAAACAATTAGCTACAGCAATTATGGCTGCAGAAGCGCCATATATTTCTGCTGGAGCAGGTATTAGTCGACATGCTAACGGTGATCAAGCAACCCGAGCTGTTTATACCCTAGCGATAATGACAGGTAAGATTGGCCGCCCAGGCGTAAACAGTGGTGCAATGCCTACCAGTTATAGCTTTGGGGTATCAGGAATGCCGGCAGGTAATAATCCTGTTGAAGTAACAATCCCAGTCTTTACATGGTCCGATGCGATTGTTCGAGGCAAAGAGTTCACAGGAACCACTGATGGTGTTCGTTACAAGACGAGTGGCAGCCAAGAACTAGTAGACAACAACCCTGCAAAGCTAACAACCAACATCAAAGCCATAATCAACTGTGCGGGTAACACACTGGTAAACCAACATTCTGACAGTAATGGTACAGCAGAGATATTACAAGACGAGACACTGTGTGAATTAGTGATCGTAAGTGATTGTTGGATGACAGCTTCTGCAAAATTTGCAGACTATCTGTTACCTGATAGTACTTGGCTTGAATCTGATGACTATGCAAATGACTCTTATGCATCAGGGCAGATGGCCTATGCAACCTTCATGAGTACATCACTAACTCCTCTTGGCCAAGCTCAATCAATGTATGAAATGTGTACTGGCATAGCCAAGGCAATGGGTAAAGAGTCTGAATATACCAATGGGCTAACTGGCCAACAATGGTGTGAAAAACTCTACAGTGAAACAAAAGCGATGAATCCAGACGTTGCGATGCCCAATACCTATGAAGAGGCTCAAAAAATTGGGGTATTCCGCAAATATATGCCAGCTTCATTTGTAGCGTATCAATCATTTATTCAAAACCCAACAGCAAATCCACGACCAACGATTTCAGGAAAGTTTGAAATATTCTCCATTTCCCTTGCACGTAAAGCGGCAACTTGGACATTGCCTTCAGGAGACAAAATTACTGCCCTGCCACAATATGTTATCACTTGGGACGGGTATGAAGATGCTGATGCGATTAATGCTGGCTATCCATTACAACTTTGTGGTTATCACACAAAAGGTAGAACCCATTCCAGTTATCACAATGTCGCTTGGTTACGTGAAGCAGTTGAAGATGCTGTGTGGATGAATCCAATTGATGCAGCTCAACGCGGTTTAGCTGATGGAGATAAAGTCCATATTTTCAATGACAGAGGTACGATAGAGATTCCAGTCAAATTAACACCTAGAGTAACACCAGGAGTTTGCTCCTTAGGGCAAGGTGCATGGTACAAACCAGATAGCAATGGTCGAATTGGTCCATCTGGTCATGTGATTGATATTGGTGGTTGTATTAACACATTAACCAAATACCATCCTTCGCCCATTACAAAGGGGAATCCACAACATACCAATCGTGTTCAGGTAGTAAAAGCTTAAGGGTAATCAAAATGACAGAAAAAACTCAATTTGGATTCTATTTCGATAGTAGCAAATGTACAGGCTGTAAGACTTGTCACATTGCTTGTAAAGACCGTATGGTTGGAAAAATTCGAAACAAAGATGACGTAGCCTTAAATGGCGTAGCTTCTCTACCTGGCATGTTATGGCGTCGAGTGTATGAATACGGTGGCGGAACATGGAACCAGAATAGCGATAATAGCTTCGAACAAGATGTATTTGCTTACTATACCTCGTTAAGTTGCAATCATTGTTCTGAACCTGTTTGCGTCAAAGCTTGCCCAACAGGAGCGATGCACAAACGCAAGGAAGATGGTCTTGTGTTAGTTGAAGAATCACTTTGCATTGGTTGTCAAAGTTGTTCTAGAGCATGTCCTTACGATGCTCCGCAAATTGATAGAGACCGAAAAGTAATGACTAAATGTGATGGTTGCTACGACCGTCTTGCCGAAGGTAAAAAACCTATTTGTGTCGAAAGCTGTCCTTTGCGAGCATTAGATTTTGATACGATGGAAAATCTACGAGCAAAATATGGCGATGGAGATGAGCATTTTGCCCCCTTACCTTCGCAGTCAATAACGTCTCCAAACTTGATTGTAAAAGCCTCTCGAAACTCAAAATCGACAGGCAATGCTAGCGGTAAAGTATTGAATATACGCGAAGTTTAAAGAACTTTTAAGTTAAGGTGCAATGAAAATTGCACCTTTTAAAATATAAAAAGATAATTCAATCATCATGAAAAGAAATAATCTCGCAACACTCAACGAATTGAAAGCTATATCAAATATTTTACATTCAGTATTAATGATATATCCTGAGGCAGAATTACTAAATCAATTCAAAGAGCAAAACCTAGCCAAAGATTGGCCAAGACTAACTAATTCAAAAAGAGAATCTCAAGCTTTAGAAGAATTGTCCCGATTTCTAACACAATGGAGTGATAATAATGATGAACTCATTAAGCTTAAATTAGATTACGGAACGGTTTTTTATGGTCCAAACACTCCCAAAGCAACACCTTGGGGGTCAACCTATTTATCACCTTCACAGCTATTAAATGACAGCAGCACTATTGAGTTAAAACATTTTTACGCCAAACACAGAATAAATGTTAAAGCCGAAAGCAATGAACCTATTGATCACATCGGCTTAATTATGGCTGTTATTAATTTTTTACTAGAAAAAATGATAGAAAACCCTAGTGTCGATGATTATAGATTAGTTCTTACAGAGCTATTAGAGACCCATTTTCTACCGTGGGGAAATCGGTGTTTGCAGTTAGCTTATGAAAGTTCTGAATCAGACTATTATAAAGGATTTTCAAATTTAGGATTAGAGTTCTTTGAATATTTAATTAGAGTATTCAACTTAAAAGTTAAAGTTAGGAATATTTATCGCTAGGTATCTAATAATGACATTATTAAATTCAATAAACCAACAATGGGAAAAATCTCATTTAAGTGACGTGTTAAATCAGAAGTTTAGAAACCATAGTCAAATAAATCAATTTATTACAGGTGCAACCAGTTTAAATTCTGTGACATGTATGATTGCTGCGCTGGTATACAATGAAGGTAAACCAGAGTGGTTGCCCCAAAAAGTTAACTTCAAAAAAATATCAGAAGAACATGTTTTAAACTGTTTATTTATTAGCTGCCAGTTACTATTTATAAAAGCATTGCAAGATAACGAACTTAGCCAATGTGAAAGACTCATATTCACATTGGCAAATATCTGGGCAAACAACTTCGCCCCCAAAAACTCTAGTATCTGCAGCTTAATAAATAAGATATGTTCTCAACTAGATATCATAACATTACAAAATGGGTTAAAAAACAAATCAATAAGATAAATACATCTTTTATCGTCACTTTACATCTAGATCGTTTAAATAATATGGATTGGTTCTAATTTTTAATTCAATCTGATAAGCTTATTTTGTATCTTCCACAGTATTATCTGTTTTCAGTTCTAAAATATCATTATAAAACAATCAACTGGAAAGAGTGTAAGTTATCTTTTATCAACAGTAATTCATTCTTTATTAGATTAAAAGAAATGATTTTTATGCAAACTGCAAGTTCAAAAAATGCATAATAGTTATATTCTCAGTAAATTATCATAAATTCTGGACTAATGATTGAGCGGGCGCTATCTATACTATTATTAATTTTTAATCATAAGCACCAACTGGCGAGCACCCTATTATTCTGCCACCTATATTTAGCTTTATTTACAAGCGCTTAACATAATTAAAAAGAAAGTTAAAAATCCATGTACTGTAAAAATAGCGCGCGATGTATTAAATCGGGTGACTTAGATCTACTTCATATGTGACTTTATTAAGTGACTACGCAACTGTGAAATATAATGAGCATACTCGTTTGGAGGCGTCGCTGAGAACTTAGCGAACCAAGCCAATAATAAATCTTTATAAATACTCGCTATAGATATAGAAATAATTTGACTGGGAATATTAAAACTTATTGTAGGAAAAGCCTGATTTAATCTTTCCTGTAGAATTTTGCTCATAAGCATATTCACATTTGTTAATAAAAAATCAAGATCATTCCCCAGTTTATAACTCATAAAAAATCGATTGTTTCCTAATTGACGTGACCGATTCAAAAACGATACTAAGTGAGGTTGTGGCTCAGTCTGCAGCCAGTTTTCAGATGTTGTAAGATCATCGAATAACAGGTTAAACATATCCTCATGAATTTCAAGCATAATGTGTGCTTTAGATGGATAATGCTTATAAAGTGTACTGCGGCCAACATTAGCCTCTTCGACAATGTCTTTTACAGTAATGTCATTATAGTTTTTATTCTTTACTATTAGTATAAGTGCATTCTTAATTGCACTTTTAGTTCGGCAACGTTCTCGTTCTCCACGTTCCATAGCTTGGTATCTCACATTATAACCAACAAATCATATTCGTCTAAGTATGGACAATATATATAATTTGTCTATATTTTGCAAATCTTAAAGCATTTATCATTATGACTCGACATTAACTTTTGTTTTATGAGATGGTTGTTTATGAAATTTAGCTTAGTTTTTTTGTTTTCGGTTGCTTTTAGTATACCAGTTACTGCTAGTGAAATAATTTCAGCTGAAAAAATTATCAGGAATCAGCATCAGCTGCTAATTAATAAGATTAGTTCAATTGAAGCTGAAACACTTAATAAATGGATAGAAACCAAGAAAGATTTTATTCTTTTAGATGTTAGAGAGTCTGAAGAAATCATTGCTGTAAATATAGATATAAATAATAAGATAAACATCCCTAGGGGAACGGTGGAATTTAATGTTCAGAGGTTGATCCCAAATAAGAATCAACATATTGTTGTTATGTGTTCCCATGGCATTAGAAGCACAATCGTTACTGATATCCTTAATAAATTTGGGTATATTAATGTTTACAATCTAAAGGATGGGCTATTTTCATGGGTTAACTCTGGACACAGGGTAAGTAATTTTTATGGTTCATTTAAGATTGATGAATTTAAATCAAGCATAAAATAATTTTTTAAATTTGGAGTTTTTATGAATATTGTGATGTTACTTTACCCTGGTATAACCCCTTTAGATTTATTTGGGCCATTACAAGCTTGGTCATTAATAAATGATGTTAATATTCAACTGGTTTGGAAAAATCGTGAGCAAATAGAGACTGATACTAGCGCATATTTATTGCCAACTTGCACCTTTGATGAAATTGATGCTCTGCCGAGAGTTGATATACTTTTTGTTCCAGGAGGAAAACTTGGTGCATTTGAAGCAATGCAAGATCAAGAAGTTTTAGATTTTTTAAATCGTACCTCAGATAAATCATCTTGGATTACGAGCGTATGTACAGGTGCACTTATTCTTGGTGCAGCAGGATTATTGGAAGGCTATAAAGCAACGACACATTGGACAATGGTCGATATGCTTCATTCATTTGGTGCTGTCTATACAAAAGGCCGCTATGTGATTGATCGTAATCGTGTAACAGGTGGCGGTGTTACTGCTGGAATTGACTTTGGTCTTGCAATTATATCACGTATTATTGGTATCGATAAAGCACAAGAAACTCAATTACTACTGGAATATAATCCAGACCCACCGTTTAACTGTGGTCATCCTGATGTTGCTCCTCCAATTTTAGTAAATAAAGTTATTTGCGATTTGTGGGCAATTGGTTATCCCGTCATAGCAAAGAATATTTAGCCACGTTCAGTTATTTACTGAGCATATAAAATATTAAGATTAACTTGCACCCTGAAATATTTTGATTAAAGTACACACAAACATCAATCGTAAAGCTAAAGGGTGCAAGTGTTAATTACCTTATATAGTAAAGAATCCGCCTTCTTAGAAGGCGGCTTTGACTTGCCCCTGGAAGGGGCTATTCCAAGAACCTACATCATCTGCAACGACAATTGAGCCTCATGTGCCTGATCTTGTTTATCTTGATGGCGCACATATCGTCTAATGATTTCTTCATTAACCCCTACTGTATCTACAAAATAACCTCTGGCCCAAAAGCTATTGCCCCATAGTTTTTTACGTACATGAGGGAATTTATTGAACAGCCTTATCGCACTTCTTCCTTTCAATACTCCCATCAGCGTTGATACTGACAGCTTCGGCGGGATTATGACAACTAAGTGAACGTGGTCTATCTGAACGTTTAATTCTAAAACCTCACAACCCTTCATATTGCAAAGGATATAAATTGACCTGTATAACTCCCTACCAAGGTTTCCTTTTAAAATTTTAAAACGGTACTTCGGAGTCCAAACAATATGATATTTGCAACGCCAATAAACATGTGATGAACTTCTATAATCGCCCATGCTTTTCGTTTCCTCTTACTTGTGGTGAATAAGAAGTCTCTTTTAGCATGGGCGTAATTCAGGCTATAGCCTCAAGGAACAATCACCACCGCCAGAGGCGGTGGTTTTGGGATGACAATAAATCTCTATCTGTATTCTCATACTCCTATCTCTATATTACATAAGGACATAGAGGCTAGAAATATTCCTGTAGCTTTCGATTGAAAGCTATGCACATCAGTTTGTATAAACTTAAAGGGTTTTGTATGCCTGAAACTCAGAATGTAATTTGATATTTGAACAATTTTTGGACTTGTTCGTAAATCCGATTTGGGAAACAAAGCTCATCCTAGATCATTGCTGAAACGTTTTGGGGCATAAACGTTTTAGAAATGGCAGCGTACCTACGTGATCGCTGCCATTTCAGTATGAAACTTTAATACCAAGTATGAACCTTTAATACTTAGTATGAGACTTTATTACTCTCCCACAGCGGTTTTCATTTAAATATCTCTATTTATTCTACAGTTACAGACTTTGCCAAGTTACGTGGTTGATCCACGTCGGTACCTTTGATTAATGCAACATGGTACGACAATAGCTGTAAAGGAATAGTGTAGATCAGTGGCGCCATAAAGATGTCACAGTGTGGCACAGGGATCACTTTCATCGTGTCATCCGACTCAAACTCGGCATCCACATCGGCAAACACATACATTAAGCCGCCACGGGCACGCACTTCTTCAACATTCGATTTCAGTTTTTCGAGCAATTCATTGTTTGGCGCAACGACAATCACTGGCATATCGGCATCGATAAGCGCTAGTGGGCCGTGTTTTAATTCGCCAGAGGCATAAGCTTCAGCATGAATATAAGAAATCTCTTTCAGCTTTAACGCGCCTTCCATCGCAATCGGATATTGATCGCCACGGCCAAGGAATAATGCATGGTGTTTATCGGCAAAATCTTCAGCCAGTTCAGCAATCGCAGCATCTAAACCTAAAGCTTGTTCCACTTTTGCTGGCATAGATTGTAGGCTTTGAGTGATTTGAGCCTGCATTTGATCAGACATACCATTGTGGCGACCGATCACCGCAGTCAACATTAATAAGCCAGCAAGTTGTACTGTGAAAGCTTTAGTCGATGCCACGCCAATCTCGGCGCCCGCTTTCATCATGTAAGCCATGTCAGATTCGCGAACCAATGATGAACCTGGCGCATTACAAATGGTCAATGTGGCTTTATAACCCATTTCTTTCGCTAAGCGCATGGCCGCTAAGGTATCGGCAGTTTCACCCGATTGTGAAATCGTCACCAACAGGCTATTTGGGAATAAGTGCGACTTGCGATAACGGAATTCAGAGGCAATTTCGACGTTACAAGACACGCCAGCCCAATCTTCTAACCAGTAACGTGCCGCCATGCCCGCATGGTAACTAGTACCACAGGCGATGATTTGCACATGTTTGATATCTTTTAAAAACTCAGCAGCGTTGTCACCAAAAGCCGTGTCTAGCACTTGCTTATTAGCAATACGACCTTCAATTGTGCGCGTCAGTGCCAATGGCTGCTCGTAAATTTCTTTAAGCATATAGTGGCGATATTCGCCTTTGTCACCGGCATCGTGGGTAATTTCAGATTCTTTGACTTCACGCTCAACGGCATTACCGTTTAAGTCGAAAATACTCACGCTGCGACGGGTCACTTCGGCCACATCACCTTCTTCGAGGAAAGCAAATGAGCGAGTGACGGGTAATAAGGCAAGTTGATCTGAAGCGACAAAGTTTTCACCTAGACCAAAACCAATCACCAATGGACTACCAGAGCGAGCAACAACCATACGTTCACTATCACGACGGTCAATAACGACTGTGCCATAGGCGCCTTCGAGTTGTTTAACCGTGGCTTGTACGGCACCAAGCAGAGTGCTATGGGTTTTCAGCTCATGGTGCACTAAATGACAAATCACTTCGGTATCGGTATCTGAACTAAAGTTGTAACCTAAACCTTTAAGCATTTCGCGCAGTTTATTGTGGTTTTCGATAATACCGTTGTGCACCACGGCAATATCACCTTCCGATAAATGCGGATGAGCATTACGCTCACTCGGCTCACCGTGGGTCGCCCAACGAGTGTGCGCGATACCGGTTCCGCCTGCTAATGGGTCAGTTTCAAGCGCAGCCGACAACTCTTGTACTTTGCCAACGCGGCGCGTACGGTTGAGTTCACCATTGTGAATAACGGCAACGCCAGCAGAGTCATATCCGCGATATTCTAAACGGCGTAAGCCTTCTACCAGAATTTCAGCCACATCCCTTTGCGCCACGGCGCCTACGATTCCACACATAGTCTTTACCTATAAATTAAAATGAAGTTGTTAAGCTATTTTGTCTAATGAGCATAGGGCGCTAACATAACTCGCACGCCCTGATCTGAAATTTGTTTGAGCGCACTCTCGTCGATACGTGAGTCGGTGACCAACACACTGACCTTGGACCACGGTAACTCTAAGTTAGGGATCCGCTTGCCGATTTTGTCTGAATCGACCATAACGATCACTTCGCGGGAAACTTCGGCCATCACTTTGCTTAGACCTGTTAACTCGTTAAAGGTGGTGGTCCCGCGTTCAAGATCGATACCATCGGCACCGATAAACAGTTGGTCGAAATTATATGAACGCAACACTTGCTCGGCGACTTGACCTTGAAAGGATTCAGAATGCGGGTCCCAAGTGCCACCGGTCATCAATAAGGTTGGCTCGTTTTCGAGTTCATGGATGGCATTAGCAAGGTGCAGGGCATTCGTCATGACTACCAGCCCACGTTTATCGTTCAGCTGTTCAATCAAGCCTGACGTCGTAGTGCCACTATCGATAATAATGCGATTGTGATCTTTAATCAGCTGCGCGGCGGTTTTCGCAATAGACAGCTTATTAGGCGCAATTTTAGCAGAGAACTGTTGAGTGACTTCGTCTGGAATCGCCACGGCGCCACCGTAACGGCGCAATAATAAACCCGTTTTCTCAAGCGCGGCGAGATCCTTACGAATCGTCACTTCTGAGGTTTCAAAACGTAACGACAGTTCATCAACGCTCACTTCACCCTGTTCGTTCAATATGGTGATTATGCTGTGGCGACGCTGCTGTGTGTTTCGTTTATTCATAAAACCTTTCAGTTAAGTTTCGATTCGAAAGGTGCATTATAGTGAAACGAAACTTTTTTGCTAGTCATACGAAACACACTTTTGCATGATCCAAGCAATTTTTTTATCTGTCTAGCCAGTCAACTTGGAAATTAGCCCATAAAAAAGCAGTTTATCCTTTAGGGATAAACTGCTTTAAATGGATTAAAAATCCGAATAAGTATTAGAACTTAGCTTCAACTGCAACACTGAAGTTACGGTCTTGGCCAATAGTGGCCATATTGTACTGACCACCATCGATATAATCGGTATCGAAGAGGTTTCTCACGTTGGCGCGAAGGCTCACATCTTTGCCCATGATATCCATAGTGTAGGCTGCACCTATATCGAAACGCACATAACCATCTTTAGTAATAGTGTTATCGAGATCGGCAAAACGCTCACCCACATAGATAGCACCGAAGTTCATCGCAAAATTGTCAGTCACTTCGTAACGGGTCCAGATATTGGCCGACCACTCAGGGGCATCAATCGGAGTTTTACCTTCACGGGCATCTCCTGTTTGATACTCTGCATCTAAATACATCATGGAAGAAGTCACAAACCAGCTATCACCGATTTGACCCTGTGCTCCCATTTCAAAGCCACGATGTTTCTGTTCACCACCCTGAGTAGTGATATCGGTATAATCACCAATTGGTGCAGATAATTTCTCTGAAATTGTGATGTTTTCGAGCGTAATATCGAATACTGCTGCGGTTAATAGCAGGCTATCGTCAAACAATTCCCACTTAGTACCCAGTTCATATTGAATACCGTATTCTGGCTTTAAATTCAGGCCATCGTTGACATCGAACTCGTTATTTACCGCGCCTTGTGGTGTAAAGCTTTTTGAATAGTTAACGTAAATATTGCCATTACTCATTGGCGAGTAGATCACACCAAACTTAGGCGATACGGCATAGCTATTTTCGCCATAACCATCTTTTTTCTGTTCGTCGTAACGCACGCCAGCAAGCAATTTCCATTGATCATTAAGCGTCATTAAGTCCTGTAAATAGAAACCGTAATACTTGTATTCGCTTGGGGTACCTTTTTTGCCATTGTGGTAATCAAGATCTGGCTCAATTACCGTTTGCCCAGGAATAACGGTTTGAGTTGCCCCACGCTGAATTTGCTGCTGGTAGAAATAGTCTAAGTAGTTAGCACCAATAAGGAATTGGTGCTCCATGCCCGCTAAGGTAAATTCACCCGTAAAGTCCACGAAAGCGGTTTTATGCTGCCAATCGTCGTAACGATCGAATGGTTTGATGCTATACCCCTTAGTGAATGGGTCTTCCGTATATTGGGGAGCAGAATCAAAACGTTGACGATTAAATTGTTGATCGTTATAGCCGACTTTAACTTTCCAATCATCACTCATCTGCCAAGTTAGATCGGCACCTAAGTTAGAGACTGTGTTATCGGTAAAGGCCCAAGGTGCATCCCATACTGTTTTACGTTCACCGATAACATTACCTTGTTTATCTAACCACCCACCCGCATCAATGCCCGCTTTATCTTGGGTATGATCGTACTTAACCGATAACAGAACATCATCACTGACATCAAATTCTAAGTTTAAGTAGCCCAACCAACGGTCACGCTCTTGGTTCTCATCGTTAGCGGAATACTCACGCCAGTATTTTGTGTCTTGCTTCACTAACACGCCGCGATAACGAATGCTTTGTGCGTCGTTTAAACTGCCGCCCGCATCTAGCTGAGCACGGGTTGAACCGTAGCCATCCGTATCAAAACCAAGATCTAACATTGAATCATAGGTCGGTTTCTTAGTGACCATATTCACTAAACCACCAGGGCCAGATTGGCCGTACAACATGCTCGAAGGACCTTTCAATACTTCGACTTGCTGTAAAGTTTCAATTGGTTGTACGTAGTGAGACCATTGTTGATGGCCATTAATAAGATAACCGTTACCAGAATCAATCTCAAAACCACGGATACTGAAGACTTGACGGTTCCAGCGCGTGGTTCCAGCCGTCACACTCGAATCATTAACTAATACTTCCGCTAGATTGGTTGCCAACTGTTCATCAGTCACAAAATCAGGGATAACATTAACTGACTGTGGAGTATCCATTAAGTCGATATCGCCACGCATGGCACCCGATGCACTACCGACTTTATAGTCGTTAAAAGTACGGCCAGTCACATTGATGCGCTCAATATTTTTATCGCTCGCCACTTCTGCAATAACCGGCATAGCCATTAATGCCGAGCCTACAGCTAAACCTATAACTGAATATTTAAATACCATTGCCAACACCTCAAATAGACCTTTCGTCTTAGAATTGCAGGCAATATAAATGAGAAGTGTTTTTATTTTCTCTTCTTTACTAAAATTTACAATTGAGTGTGATAGTGATCAAATTAACTTAAAAACCAACAATTTGCCCATACCACAAAAACATGAAGAAAATCTTAATTATTAAGCATTACTTAATAAAAAGGCTTTTTAGTGCAACAGATTGAACACAATAAAGATAAAAGCGGCACATGGCCGCTTTTTTGACATTAAGTTGAGTTTTAAAACTTACTTTTTAATTTTCACTGGACGTTGCCAACCTGTGAGGTGTTTTTGTTTAACACGAGTGATCACTAACTCATTCTCACCTACATCACGGGTAATCGTTGAACCGGCCCCTAAAGTTGCCCCTTTACCTATGGTCACTGGAGCCACCAACTGAGTGTCAGAACCGACAAAGACGTTATCTTCGATAACAGTAAGATGCTTATTCGCGCCATCATAGTTGCAGGTAATAGTACCAGCACCAATGTTGACGCCATCACCAATGATGGCATCGCCTAAATAGGCTAAGTGTCCAGCTTTGGATCCCACACCAATCACCGCTTTTTTCACTTCAACAAAGTTGCCAATATGTGCATCTTGCTTAAGCTCTGCGCCGGGACGTAAACGTGCAAATGGGCCAGCACTGGCAGCAACGCCAAGCGTAGCACCTTCGATAATAGAGTAAGGCTTGATCTCAGCATCATCGGCAATCTCGCAATCAATTAAAATCGCGCCTGCGCCAATTGTGACATTATTCCCCAAGGTCACTTTGCCTTCGAATATCACATTAATATCGATCATCACATCCATACCAACAGTGACTTCACCACGGATATCGATACGGCTTGGGTCGCGAAGGTTCGCCCCCGCCAACATGAGCTTTTCGGCTTCACGAGCTTGGTAAGCACGTTCAAGTTGCGCTAATTGCACGCGATTATTGGCGCCTTCGACTTCAATGGCCGATTGTGGCTGAGCAGTATCAATAGCAACGCCATCAGCGTGCGCCATAGCAATAATATCCGTTAGATAATATTCGCCTTGGGCATTATTGTTCGATAAACGGCTCAACCAAGTTTTAAGTTGTTTACCCGGAACCGCCATGATGCCGGTGTTAATTTCGTTGATCAGCAACTGTTCTGCAGTCGCATCTTTTTGCTCAATAATTCCAATGACTTTTCCTTGCTCACGGACAATACGGCCATAACCCATAGGATTCGCTAAATTCACTGTTAAAATAGCAACGCCATTTTCAGGACGGGCGGCGAGTAAGGCTTCGAGAGTTGATGTCTGGATCAACGGCACATCGCCATAAAGAATAAGTACTGTATCGCTGTCGGCGATATGTGGGCTAGCCTGTGCAACCGCATGACCTGTGCCTAATTGCTCGGCTTGCAATACCCAGTTAAGTTGTTGCTCACCCAAACAGGCTTGTAGCTTGTCAGCGCCATAACCATAGACTAACTGAATAGAGTCACTGCCAACTTTATTAGCGGTATCGATGACATGTTGCACCATGCTCTTATGGGCGATGGGATGTAATACCTTAGGAAGATCAGAGCGCATCCGTGTTCCCTTGCCAGCCGCTAAGATCACTACATTTAATGCCATTACCAGATCCTTGAACAAATACCCAAGAGGGTGAAAAAATTACGGTCGATTTTGTGGCGCAATTTTAACGGAAAGCACATCGAAAAGCGAAGTAGATAGCGATGCTAATCAATCAAAGACATGCAAGAATGCCAATCTATCCCATTTTTAGACACAAAAAAGGCGACCATAGGGTCGCCTTTTTTCACAAACAATAACCTTATCTGGCAATGTTTTTCTTGATGGTTTCAACAACACGTAATTGAGCCATAGCCTTAGCTAACTCAACCATAGCCGCGTCATAATTGAAGTCAGCGCCAGCAGTTGCCATATGGGCTTCTGCACGACGCTTAGCTTCTAATGCCGCTTGCTCATCAATATCTTTGGCACGCATAACCACATCAGCCAATACGGAGACAGAAGAAGGCTGCACTTCCAGAATACCACCTGAAAGGTAAAACACTTCTTCACTGCCGTCTTGCTTGACGATGCGCGCCATGCCAGGTTTGATATAACTAAGCAAAGGAGCGTGGCCATGCATTATGCCCAACTCACCTTCAGAACCAGTCACTTGCAGCGAAGCTACGCGACCAGAGAAGATTTTGCTCTCTGCGCTTACAATATCAAGATGTACTGTCATGGCTGCCATCCCGTTCTCCTTAAAAAACTAAGTATGAATACTTAGTTATTTCTTTTTGTTCGCTTTCTCGATGACTTCATCGATTGAGCCAACCATGTAGAACGCTTGTTCTGGCAGGTGATCAAACTCACCGTTCAAAATACCCTTAAAGCCACGGATAGTGTCTTTCAGAGAAACGTACTTACCAGGAGATCCAGTAAAGACTTCTGCTACGAAGAAAGGCTGAGATAAGAAACGCTCAATCTTACGAGCACGGAATACGACAGTCTTGTCTTCATCAGACAATTCATCCATACCCAGAATCGCAATAATGTCTTTCAGCTCTTTGTAACGTTGCAGTACAGTTTGCACGCCGTTAGCAACGTCATAATGCTCTTGGCCAACAACCAATGGATCTAATTGACGTGAAGTCGAATCCAATGGGTCAACCGCTGGGTAAATACCCAGAGAAGCAATTTGACGTGACAGTACAACAGTCGCATCTAAGTGAGCGAAGGTTGTTGCTGGTGACGGATCGGTCAAGTCATCCGCAGGTACGTATACCGCTTGTACAGAGGTAATAGAACCCGTCTTAGTTGAAGTGATACGCTCTTGCAGAACGCCCATCTCTTCAGCCAATGTTGGTTGATAACCTACCGCAGAAGGCATACGACCTAACAGTGCAGATACTTCAGTACCGGCTAAGGTATAACGATAGATGTTGTCAACGAACAACAGTACGTCACGACCTTCGTCACGGAACTTCTCAGCCATAGTCAGACCAGACAGTGCAACACGCAAACGGTTACCTGGAGGCTCGTTCATCTGACCATAAACCATGGCCACTTTGTCGAGAACGCCAGAATCTTTCATCTCGTAGTAGAAGTCGTTACCTTCACGAGTACGTTCACCTACACCGGCGAATACAGAAAGACCCGAGTGGGCTTTAGCGATGTTGTTAATCAGTTCCATCATGTTAACTGTTTTACCAACACCCGCACCACCGAACAAACCGACTTTACCGCCCTTAGCGAATGGACAAACAAGGTCGATAACCTTGATGCCAGTCTCTAACAGTTCAGTAGAGCTTGATTGATCTTCGTATGAAGGAGCTGTACGGTGAATGACATAACGCTCTTCTTCACCGATTGGACCCGCTTCATCAATAGGCTCGCCTAATACGTTCATGATACGGCCAAGAGTGGCGGTACCAACAGGAACAGTAATAGGTGAACCTGAGTTTACTACTTCAAGACCACGACGCAGACCGTCAGAAGAACCCATAGCGATGGTACGAACTACACCACCACCTAGCTGTTGCTGAACTTCCAGCACCAAACCATTACACGGGCCTTCACCTACGATTTTCAGAGCGTCATATACTTGAGGTACGGCATCTTGTGGGAACTCTACGTCCACAACCGCGCCAATCACTTGGACAACAGTACCTGTGCTCATGATTAATCCTCTAAAACTTGTATTCGTTACCTAACCTAAACCGCAGAGGCACCAGAAACAATTTCCGACAGTTCCTGCGTAATAGCAGCCTGACGGGCCTTGTTATAGACCAGTTGCAAGTCGTTGATAAGCTCACCCGCGTTGTCTGTTGCCGACTTCATTGCCACCATACGGGCAGCTTGTTCAGAGGCAATGTTTTCAACAACACCTTGGTAAACCTGAGATTCTACATAACGGACCAATAAAGTATCCAAAAGTGCTTTTGGATCTGGCTCGTAGATATAATCCCAACGATGAGCAGTTTCATCATCTTCTGATTTAGGCAAAGGTAGCAGCTGCTCGATCACAGGAGTCTGCGTCATAGTATTCACAAATTTGTTAAATACCACGTACAGACGATCCAGCTTGCCTTCGTTGTAAGCTTCTAGCATGACACCGACTGTCCCGATCAAGTCAGCGAGCTTTGGAGCATCGCCTAAACCTGAAGCGTGAGCAGACACTTGTCCACCGAAGTTTTTGAAAAACTGCACACTACGTGCACCGATAGGGCAAAATTCAAATTCTGCACCTTGGGCTTTCCAGCTTTTCACGTCTGCAATAACCTTTTTGAAAAGGTTAACGTTCAGACCACCACAAAGGCCACGGTCGGTTGCTACAACAATGTAACCAACCCGCTTAGCCTCTCTCACCTCCAAATAGGGGTGTTTATACTCGAGAGAACCTTGCGCGACGTGACCGATCACCTTACGCATGCTTTCCGCATATGGACGGCTCGCAGCCATGCGTTCCTGCGCTCTGCGCATTTTGCTGGCTGCCACCATTTCCATGGCGGACGTGATCTTCTGAGTGTTTTTCACACTCGCGATCTTGGTTTTAATCTCTTTAGCGCCGGCCATCTCTACTCTCCAATCTGGACCTGAGGTGTCTTAAGACACCTCTATCATTGTTACCAGGTTTGGGTTGCTACGAACTTGTCGAGGCCAGCTTTTAATTCAGCTTCGATATCAGCGCTATAATCGCCAGTTTCGTTGATAAGCTTCATTAAAGGAGCATGCTCGCTGTTCATGAACGAGAGCAGAGCGGCTTCGAAATTACCGACCTTATTCAGCTCAACACTCTTCAGGTAACCTTTTTCAGCTGAGAAAATAGACACAGCTTGAGCGGCTACGCTCATAGGAGCATATTGCTTTTGCTTCATCAGTTCGGTAACACGCACACCATGCTCAAGCTGAGCACGTGTTGCATCGTCAAGATCAGATGCAAATTGCGAGAACGCAGCAAGCTCACGATACTGTGCTAGTGCGGTACGAATACCACCAGACAGTTTCTTGATGATCTTAGTCTGAGCCGCACCACCAACACGAGAAACAGAAATACCTGGGTTAACCGCTGGACGTAGGCCAGAGTTAAACAGATCGGTCTCAAGGAAGATCTGACCATCGGTAATAGAAATTACGTTGGTCGGTACGAATGCAGAAACGTCACCCGCTTGCGTTTCAATAATCGGCAGCGCGGTTAAAGAACCAGTTTTGCCAGTTACTGCACCTTTAGTGAACTTCTCTACATAAATCGCGTTAACGCGTGATGCACGCTCTAATAAACGTGAGTGTAGATAGAATACGTCACCTGGGTAAGCTTCACGGCCTGGTGGACGCTTGAGCAGTAACGAAATTTGACGATAAGCAACTGCTTGCTTAGACAAATCATCGTATACGATCAAAGAATCTTCACCGCGGTCACGGAAGTATTCACCCATAGAACAACCAGAATATGGCGCTAAGTATTGTAGAGCAGCGGCTTCAGAAGCAGTTGCAACAACAACGATAGTGTTAGCTAACGCACCGTGTTCTTCTAGCTTGCGCACTACGTTAGCGATAGTAGAAGCCTTTTGGCCAATCGCGACGTACACACATTTAATGCCAGAATTTTTCTGGTTGATAATTGCGTCGATCGCCATTGCTGTTTTACCAGTTTGACGGTCGCCAATGATCAATTCACGTTGACCACGACCGATAGGGATCATGGCATCAACGGCTTTGTAACCAGTTTGAACTGGTTGATCAACAGACTGACGTTCAATAACACCTGGTGCGATAACTTCAATTGGCGAGAAACCATCGTTATCGATAGGTCCTTTACCGTCAATTGGCTCACCTAGAGTGTTAACAACGCGGCCAAGAAGACCGCGGCCAACTGGAACTTCCAGAATACGGCCAGTCGTTTTCACTTTTACGCCTTCTGTTAAATCAGCATAAGGACCCATTACTACGGCACCGACAGAATCACGTTCAAGGTTCAACGCGATTGCAAAACGGTTACCAGGCAGTTCGATCATCTCACCTTGCATCACGTCGGCTAGGCCGTGGATGCGGATGATGCCGTCACTTACCGCAACGATAGTACCTTCGTTACGAGATTCGCTAACGACTTCGAACTGCTCGATCCGCTGCTTAATCAGATCGCTGATTTCAGTGGAATTCAGTTGCATGCTCAAACTCCCAATTACGACTGCAGCTTATCAGACAGACGCGATAACTTACCGCGGACCGAGCCATCGATGACTAGGTCTCCTGTCTTAATGATTACACCGGCGATGAGCGCGGCGTCAGTGCTACAATTCAGCTTAACTTTGCGTGCGAGACGTTTCTCTAAAGAAATACTAATCTGCTGTTGTTGTTCAGAGCTCAGCTCAGTTGCAGAAACCACATCGGCTTCTACTTCTTTTGCCCACTCATTACGGTATTCAGTAAATAACTGAGATACAGCAGGTAGCACCTTTAAGCGACCGTTTTCAGCCATTACCTTTATCAGGTTCTGACCTTGCACATTGACTTGCTCACCACACACACTAATAAAGAGTGCTGCGAGCTTAGTGCTGGCTAAAGAGCCAGCTAACAGTGGTTGCATGGTTTCGTTTTCACTCACCAATGCGGCAAACGTGAGCATTTCAGCCCAAGAATCCACTGCATCTTGTTCAATAGCAAAGTCAAAAGCTGCCTTTGCGTAAGGGCGAGCGATGGTGGTTAATTCAGCCATAACTCAACTCCCTTATCAAATTTCAGCGACTAGTTTATTAACTATGTCACTGTGGGCGGCTGGATCAATAGAACGCTCAAGGATCTTCTCAGCACCCATGATGGCAAGAGTAGCAACCTGCTTACGCAGATCCTCTTTGACGCGATTACGTTCAGCTTCAATTTCTGCTTTACCCTGAGCGATGATTTTAGCACGCTCAGCGTCTGCTTCGGTTTTGGCTTCTTCAACTATTTGAGCTTTACGCTTGTTAGCTTGCTCAATAATTTCATTAGCCGTTACCTTGGCTTCTTTTAGTTGGTCAGTCGCTTTCGCTTGTGCCAACTCCAGGTCTTTTACCGCACGATCAGCATCAGCTAGACCGTCAGCAATCCTTTTTTGGCGCTCTTCGATGGCATTCATCAAAGGGGGCCATACAAACTTCATGCAAAACCACACGAAGATGATAAAGGCGACCGTCTGACCGATTAGGGTAGCGTTGAAATTCACAACAGCCTCCTATTTAGAGTTAAGACAGAAGCGTTTTTTACAGCATTGCACCCAGTGGGTTGGTAAATAGCATAAATAATGCGATACCAACACCGATCATAGTTACGGCGTCAAGAAGACCCGCTACGATGAACATTTTAACTTGTAGCATAGGAGCCATTTCTGGTTGACGCGCTGCGCCTTCCAAGAACTTACCGCCTAATAAGCCGAAACCGATTGCAGTACCAAGAGCACCCATACCAATCAGCAGAGCAACAGCGATAGCTGTCATGCCTAAAATCGTTTCCATCTGTATCTCCAGTATCTAAATCTATATTAGTTGATGATTTAGTTTAAAATTTCTTCAGCAATCCTTAATGATCTTCATGCGCCATGCTTAAATAAACAATGGTCAACATCATGAAGATAAACGCCTGCAGCGTGATAACCAAAATGTGGAATATTAACCAGCCCAGTTGCAGAGTCACACCTAGGGTAGATAATAACAAGTTGGTACCATACATCAGCGCAATAAGGATGAAGATCAACTCACCTGCGTACAAGTTACCAAAGAGTCGCAATGCCAATGAAATTGGCTTAGCAATCAAAGTAACAGTCTCTAATAGGAGGTTGACGGGTATCATTGCCTTATGGTTAAAGGGCTGTAGTGTCAGTTCTTTAACAAACCCAGACACACCTTTGACCTTAATGCTGTAGAAAATAATCAGCACGAACACACCGATAGCTAAGCTAAAGGTAATGTTAACGTCAGTCGTCGGAACCGCTTTAAGATATGGAATACCCATTAAACTTGCTGCGTGAGGCAGCCAATCTACAGGGATCATATCCATGAAGTTCATCATGAATACCCATACAAAAATGGTCAGAGCTAAAGGTGCGATCAGAGCATTGCGACCATGAAAACTTTCTTTCACGCTGTTATTTACGAACTCAACGAGCATCTCAACAAAACATTGCAGTTTGCCAGGAACACCGGAAGTCGCTTTTTTACCAACGCTGCGGAAAATCCACAGGAACAGAACACCAAGACCAACCGAAAAGAACAACGAATCAATGTGCCATGTCCAAAAGCCTTCACCAACACTTAAGTTGGTAAGGTGATGTTGGATATAGCCCTGCGGTGTTAACGCTTCACCAGTTGCAGCCATGATTCATCCCACTTAACTTTGCTTGAAGTATAAAGGAGCTGTCCAATGCACGATTAGCGTCAGCACATAACAAACAAAAAGCGGCATAAAAGCGACCTTAAGATTGATAAACACAAACGAAAACATTGCGATGGTTAACAGCAACTTTACCGCTTCCCCCCAGTAAAAAGTCTTTATGACTTTTGCAGCTGAACTTGCTCCCGTGTGGGAGAAAGCGAGGGTTGCGAATACAAAATTAGGGAGCACAGCGATTGAACCACCTGCTAATGCAGAATAGCCAAACTGAACTCCCCACACGGCGAAAAAGAGAATTGAAGCACCCCCAGCGACCGCCGCCTGCATCATCACCAATTTATAGGCTGACCACCGGCCACGACGCGCTAAAACCTTACTCAATTCATCCTCTCCGCATTCATACTTTTTGTTTCGATGACCGGATGACAAATACCCGTATTTATGTCGATGCACAAAAAGCTTGCGAAAGTATACCTTTTCACGCCTTCATTGCAACTTTGAGATAAGGAAAAACAACACTTTTAACGTGATCTCGCGCCAAACGAGTTAAAATGTAAGATTAGCATCTGTCACAAATTTACATTAAAAACTGTTAATCTACAGACATTAATGAATTTTACTAAGAATTCCGTCTAATTCAGCCAGATTCTGATAGTTAATTACAATTTTACCCGTGCCCTTACTGCTATGAGCGATCGAAACCTTGGCACCTAATCTTTCAATTAACTGCTGCTCTAAACGACAAACATCTTGATCTTTAGTCGTAGTTTCGGCTTGTTTAGGCGGATTTAAGGTTTGATTAATTAATCGTTCAGTTTCGCGAACGGTTAATTCCTTAGCGGCCACTAATCTCGCAAGATTTGTTTGTTCTTCTCCCTCAATTGCCAACAAAGCGCGAGCATGACCCATATCAATGTCGCCATACTCGAGTAGACGCTTAACAGGCTCATTTAGGCCGTTTAAACGTAACAAGTTAGATACACTCGCTCTGGATTTTCCCACAACATCGGCAACCTGTTGGTGAGTCAGTTCAAACTCTTGCATTAAACGTTGCAATGCAATGGCTTCTTCCATGGCATTTAAGTCTTCACGCTGGATGTTTTCAATCAAAGCAATAGCAACAGCGGCTTCATCAGGTACTTGCTTTACTATGCAGGGGATTTTATTCAAGCCAGCAAGTTGCGCAGCACGCCAACGACGTTCACCCGCAATGATCTCATACATGTTATTCGTCACTTGTCTCACAACGATAGGCTGAATAATGCCTTGATTGCGGATAGAGTGTGCCAGTTCTTCCAACGCTTCGGGGGACATGTCTTTACGAGGTTGATACTTACCTGGCTGTAATAAGTCTAAATCGAGATGGATAAGCTCTTCTTTTTTATCGACAACATCAGCTTCGTCAGTGTGCTTTTTACTGGCGGCATGGCTGTTACTCAGTAGGGCATCTAACCCTTTGCCTAATCCTCTTTTCTTTAACGTCATGGTGATCCTTTACGCTTGCTTAGCCTGAGTTTGTTGTTCTGAACGACGGATCATTTCACCCGCAAGCGCTAGATACGCCTTAGCGCCAGCACTCGATTTATCGTAATACATAGCAGGCGCTCCAAAACTTGGTGCTTCTGCCAGCCTCACATTACGTGGGATAACAGTACGGTAGACTTTGTCACCAAAATGCTGTTTTAGCTGATCGGACACATCATTAGATAAACGATTACGCGGATCATACATAGTACGTAAAATGCCTTCGATGCCAAGTCCAGGATTAACCATAGCAGCAAGCTTAGTGATGGTATCAATCAGCGCAGTTAAGCCTTCAAGGGCATAATATTCACACTGCATAGGCACGAGTACAGAGTCGGCCGCAGACATAGCATTTACGGTCAACATGTTCAATGAAGGAGGGCAGTCGATGAAGATATAATCATATTGATCTTTGATCGGTGCGAGCGCGTTACGCAAACGAACCTCACGGGCAAAAAACTCCATCAATTTGATTTCTGCCGCAGTGACATCGCCATTACTGGCGATCAGATCATACTTACCCGCAGTGTTTTTAATGACGATCTCGTCGAAAGATTTTTCTTCAACCAATAATTCATAGGCTGTATTAGCTACGTCATACTTATCGACACCGCTCCCCATGGTGGCATTACCTTGAGGATCGAGATCGATCAATAATACTTTACGTTTTGTTGCTGCTAACGAAGCGGCGAGGTTAACGCAAGTAGTTGTTTTTCCTACGCCACCTTTCTGGTTAGCCACGGCAATCACTTTACCCACAATATCACCCTGTATGTAAATGCTGGTTTATTGCCCTTGCTTATAAATGATTTATTTATCACTTTTAAGCCTGTTATTCTTTGATTATCTTCAATAAATGTCTTTTTTCATCGAGTTTAGGCACCTTAAGCTCGATAACTTCTTTCACCACAAATCCACTTGGAATATGTTGCATCTCTTCATCATTCAACTGGCCTTTGAGTGCATAAAACTGTCCGTGTTCAGCGGGGAGATGATGGCACCAAGTCAGCATATCTTGGATTGAGGCAAATGCACGACTTAATACACCGTCGAATTTATCCTCCGGTTGATAAGCTTCTACGCGGCTTTCAACTGAGCTGATGTTATGTATGCCTAATTCAAAGGACACTTGTTTTTGAAAACGAATACGTTTACCTAAGCTATCCAATAACACAAATTGTTTATCGGGGTTCATAATGGCTAACGGGATCCCAGGTAAACCCGGTCCAGTGCCTACATCGATAAAACGTTCACCTTGCAGGTGTTTTGAAACCACTAAACTGTCCATGATATGACGGATCAGCATAGCTTCGGGATCTCTCACCGATGTCAGGTTATAGGCTTTATTCCATTTGTTGAGCATACCAACAAAATCAATTAGTTGTTTTTTCTGCTCGACGGTTGCGGGCAAATTAATTTCGGCTAAATAAGCCTCTAACTGGGCAGATAACACTGAGCAACCTCAACAAAGATACGATTATGAACGCGAAGGCTATTATGAAGCCCGAAAACGATGAAGGGAAGCCTGAATGCTTCCCTTCTATGACCTAAGCAGCGATTAAGCTAGCTTTTACGCACTCTTACGTAATAAGCCACGCTTTTTGAGGTGAACCAACAAAATTGAAATAGCCGCAGGCGTAATACCAGAGATCCGTGAGGCTTGGCCTATGGTTTCTGGTTTATGGTTATTTAACTTAGCAATCACCTCGTTCGATAAGCCCGGTACTTCTTTGTAATCGAGCGTCAAAGGTAAACCAGTGTTCTCATTACGCACAGCTTTGTTGATCTCTTCCTGCTGACGTTGAATATATCCAGAATACTTAACTTGGATCTGAACTTGCTCAGCCGCCTGTGGATCTTCAAGCCCTGGACCAAAACCTTCGATCTGCATCAACTTGCTGTAATCCATTTCTGGACGACGCAGTAATTCTTCAAATGATGCTTCGCGAGAGATCGGCGTATTCAAGTGTGGGTTTAACGCATGGATCAAAGGTGAATTTGGATGCACCCATTGAGCGCGCAAACGTTGTAACTCAAGTTCGATCGATTCTAACTTCTCACTAAATGCCGCCCAGCGAGTGTCGTCAACTAAACCTAATTCGCGACCTTTTGCCGTTAAGCGAATATCAGCGTTATCTTCACGAAGTAGCAAACGGTATTCGGCACGGCTAGTAAACATGCGGTACGGTTCTTTGGTACCCAGAGTTGATAAATCGTCAACTAGTACTCCAAGATATGCTTCGTCACGGCGTGGACACCAGGCTTCTTTGCCTTGTACTTGCAGTGAGGCATTCATGCCTGCTAATAAACCTTGAGCACCAGCTTCTTCATAACCTGTAGTGCCGTTTATTTGGCCTGCGAAGAATAAACCGTTGATCGCTTTCGTTTCTAATGAGTTTTTTAGATCTCTTGGATCGAAATAATCGTATTCGATCGCATAACCTGGACGCATGATTTCTGCGTTTTCCATGCCTTTGATCGAACGTACTAAATTCAACTGTACATCAAAAGGTAAGCTAGTAGAGATCCCGTTAGGATAGATCTCATTGGTATTTAAACCTTCTGGTTCGATGAAGATCTGATGCGAAGATTTATCCGCAAAGCGGTGGATCTTGTCTTCAATCGATGGGCAATAACGTGGACCAATACCTTCGATGACGCCTGAATACATAGGGCTTCTGTCTAAACCACCACGAATAATTTCATGGGTTTTTTCATTGGTGTGAGTGATCCAGCAAGAAATCTGTTTTGGATGATGACTGATATCCCCCATAAATGACATGACAGGTAACGGAGAATCGCCCTTCTGTTCAGCCATTTGAGAAAAATCGATCGTGTTTGCATCGATACGTGGCGGTGTACCTGTTTTTAAACGACCGACTCGGATCGGTAATTCACGTAATCGATTTGCTAAAGCAATCGCTGGTGGATCGCCTGCACGACCACCGCTGTAGTTTTCTAAGCCTATATGAATTTTGCCGCTTAAGAATGTACCTGCTGTTAATACAACAGCTGGAGATTCAAAAGCTAAACCCATTTGGGTAACTACACCAACTACTTGATGATTTTCAACAATTAAGTCATCTACGGCTTGTTGGAAAATACGTAAGTTAGGTTGGTTTTGTAATATATTTTGGATTTTTTGACGATACAGTGCACGGTCAGCTTGTGCACGTGTTGCTCGTACTGCTGGGCCTTTACTTGAATTTAAGGTTCTAAATTGGATCCCTGCATAATCGGTTGCGATTGCCATTGCACCACCTAAGGCGTCAATTTCTTTCACTAAATGGCCTTTGCCTATGCCACCGATCGCTGGATTACATGACATTTGTCCTAACGTATCGATATTGTGCGTTAGTAATAATGTTTTTGATCCCATTCTTGCTGCTGCCAACGCGGCTTCAGTTCCGGCATGACCACCACCAACAACAATAACATCAAACCGTTCATGAAAATGCATGCCACTACCTTCAATTGCTAAGAGACTCAGTACGAGCCGATCATTTTAGCATTTGCTTCGTCTTAGGTGAATGATCATTTTACGCTGTTCGATCGAGATGATCCGGACTAATAGATCTTAAGATCTTTATATAGATCTTCTTATTATGTTTACTATTAGGATCGCGCTTTTCTGTGCATAACCCAAATTCATTATATAAATCATTAATTAGCGCGATCTTGATCCTGTGATCTGATCGCGATCTAATGTCATTAAACATGGGGATAGATCGCCTACTTATCCACAAGGCGGATCATTAAGCAGATCGGACTGTGAATAGTACAGAGGTTGATCAGATCTAAATAATAGCTTATCCACATGTTTATACTTTAAATAAGTAAATTGTGGATAAATAGGATCTAAACTGTACATAGATAGGGACCTTATCCAATAAGCGATCTTAAATGTCCTGTTGCCATTGTGCTAACCATGCAAGGGCTGGGTCTTCCGGCACAGGATCAAGCTGTACATCGATCTGGATCTTATCCACAAAGGCTTTTGCATCGCAGTCTTGAATGGCCGAAATTAATTTTTCTGGGCCTTGGCAAAAGGTATCGTAACTTGAGTCACCAATTGCACATAAGGCAAAGTTTACTTGGCTGAGATCCGGTTTTTGGTCGGTAATTTCGTTGAAAAAAGGCTGAATATTATCTGGAAGATCACCAGCTCCATGAGTTGATGACACGATAATCCACAGTGCATGGGTGTCTATTTCGCACAATGTTGGGGTTAAATGAACTTGAACTTGGTGTCCTTGCTCCGTTAATTGGACCATCATTTCGTCGGCAACATACTCTGCACTGCCCAATGTTGTACCAACGATTACTTCAATCTTTGCCATTATGATTTCTCAGTGTGTTGTTGTTGTTGTTTTTAAAACTAATTTCAATTAAATAGATAGCTGAATGGCTATTATTATGTTCATCATAAAGGAAATGTGGATAGGACCACAGAAGCAATATGTGATTTTTGCAGTTTTTGCATCCTTTATATAAGGTTGGTTTCGCTTACATGTTACCTTTAGCTTCTTGATACATAATTAATATATTTAAAAAAGTTAATTTCATTTAAAATCAAATAATTATAATAGGATGATCCATGACAACACCCGTAAATGCGCCCCAGTGGCCACGGCAAATTCCTTACATCATAGCCAGTGAAGCTTGTGAACGTTTTAGCTTTTACGGTATGCGGAATATTCTTACCCCATTCTTGATGACAGCACTTTTGTTGTCTATTCCAGAAGAATTGCGCGGAACTATGGCTAAGGATGTGTTCCATTCCTTTGTCATTGGAGTGTACTTTTTCCCGTTACTCGGTGGTTGGATTGCCGATCGTTTTTTCGGTAAATACAATACTATCTTATGGTTAAGCTTGATTTACTGTGTTGGTCATGCGTTTCTCGCTATTTTTGAACACAGTATTCAAGGGTTTTATACGGGATTATTTTTAATTGCGCTCGGATCGGGCGGGATTAAGCCCTTGGTTTCTTCCTTTATGGGGGATCAATTTGATCAAACCAATAAAACATTGGCGCAGAAAGCGTTTGATCTATTTTATTTTACGATTAACTTTGGCTCCTTCTTCGCCTCGTTATCGATGCCATTACTATTGAAATATTATGGTGCTGCGGTCGCATTTGGGATCCCTGGTGTCTTGATGTTTATTGCAACTGTGTTCTTCTGGTTAGGCCGCAAACGTTATGTGCATATGCCACCCGAACCGAAAAATCCCCATGGTTTTTTACCCGTTATTCGTACCGCATTGCTCACTAAAATCGCTGGTCAAGCCAACATAGGTTTAGTGTTAGCTTTAGTTGGGATAATTTCTGCAGCGTATGCTTTAGTGAATATTCCAACCTTAGGTATCGTTGCTGGTTTGTGTTGTGCGTTAGTGCTTGTGATGGGATTTGTTGGCGCTGGAGCTTCATTGCAACTCGAACGCGCTAGGGGGATCCATCCGGATATCGCCGTTGATGGGGTGCGTTCAGTACTACGGATCTTAATCTTATTTGCGTTAGTGACTCCTTTTTGGTCTTTGTTCGATCAGAAAGCGTCCACATGGATACTGCAAGCCAATGACATGTCTAAACCGGAATGGTTTGAACCTGCCATGATGCAAGCTTTAAACCCATTATTAGTTATGTTATTGATCCCATTTAATAACTTTGTGTTATATCCTGCGATTGAGCGCATGGGGATAAAGTTAACTGCCTTGCGTAAAATGGGGGCTGGGATTGCCATCACGGGCGTGAGTTGGATAGTCGTTGGTAGCATTCAATTGGTGATGGATGGCGGCTCGGTATTATCAATATTTTGGCAGATTGTACCCTATGCTTTGCTCACCTTTGGTGAAGTATTAGTCTCTGCTACTGGGCTAGAGTTTGCTTACAGCCAAGCGCCTAAAGCCATGAAAGGCACTATCATGAGTTTTTGGACCTTATCAGTGACCGTCGGTAACTTATGGGTGTTACTGGCGAACGTCAGTGTGAAAAGTCCGGCTGTGACCGAACAAATTGCCCAGACAGGGATCAGTATTACCGCATTTCAGATGTTTTTCTTCGCAGGTTTTGCCATCTTGGCGGCATTGATGTTTGCGCTTTATGCAAGATCCTATCAAATGCAAGATCATTACCGCCACGTCGAATCATGAGTTAGTCGATGAGTGGAAATATTCAGTTGTAGATAAAAAATCAGCCCATATTGTATGGGCTGATTTATCTGGAAATAATATTAAGGTTAGTTATTTTCCGATACAGAAAGAGCTGAAAATCTTGCCGAGTAAATCGTCAGAAGTGAAGCGGCCAGTGATTTCTGATAGTGCTAATTGGCATATGCGTAACTCTTCTGCTAGCAGTTCTCCTGCTAGATACACTTCTAATTGTTCTTTACCCAATTGCAGATGGCTTGCGGCGAGTTCAAGGGCTTCTAAGTGACGACGCCGGGCGATAAAGCCACCTTCGAGGTTACTCTGGTAGCCCATGAGTGATTTTAAATGCTGCTTTAACTGTTCAACACCTAAGCCCGTTTTAGCCGAGATCCGGTAAACACTATAACCTTGTTCCTCTGTCATCATTAAGTCTTCGCCAGTAAGATCGGCTTTATTGCGGATCACTGTCACACCTAAATTTGAGGGCAGGCGATCGACAAAGTCAGGCCAAATATCATGGGGATTAACGGCGGCAGTGGTGGTGCCATCCACCATAAATAACACCCGATCGGCACTGTTTATTTCATTCCACGCGCGTTCTATACCAATTTGTTCAACGGTATCTGTCGTATCACGTAGACCTGCGGTATCGATAATGTGCAGCGGCATGCCATCTAAGTGGATGTGCTCACGTAATACATCTCGTGTTGTACCAGCAATTTCGGTAACGATAGCCGATTCTTTACCGGCTAAGGCGTTTAATAAGCTGGATTTTCCGGCGTTAGGACGACCCGCGATCACGACTTTCATGCCTTCGCGGATGATAGAACCTTGTTTAGCACTGGCTTGCACTAGGTCAAGTTTGTCGATGATTTTATAGAGTGCATTGGCAATTTTGCCATCACTTAAAAAGTCGACTTCTTCATCGGGGAAATCAATCGCAGCTTCTACATATAAACGTAGGTTAGTGACTTGATCCACCAGCTCATGTACTTCCTTAGAAAATTCACCTTGGAGTGATTGCAGCGCGCTTTTAGCCGCTTGCTCACTGGTGGCATCGATAAGATCGGCAATCGCTTCGGCTTGGGTTAAGTCTAGCTTGTCGTTCATAAAGGCTTGTTCGCTGAACTCACCGGGTTTGGCTATTCGAATACCACCGACTTCCATTACACGTTTGATCAGCATGTCTAGAACGATTTGGCCGCCGTGGCCTTGAAGTTCCAATACATCTTCGCCAGTAAAGGAATTGGGGCCTTTAAAAAACAGCGCTATGCCTTGGTCGATTACTTGGCCTGTTGCACTTTTAAAGTCGCAATAATCGGCATATCTCGTTTTAGGAAGATGACCTAATACGGCCATAGCGACATCACTGGCCTTGTTGCCTGAAATTCGGATGATGCCAACGCCGCCACGTCCGGGCGCGGTGGCTTGAGCCACGATAGTGTCAGTTGTCACGGAAATACCCACCAAACTAATATCTACCAAATCATGTAAAGGAAAAGGCGGCTAATTAAGCCGCCTTTAGTATTATTTTCACTTTATGCTTTGCTAAAGGTAGGGCTTATTTTAAGCCTTTTTTCTCAAGACCTGCATAAATAATCTTCTGCTGCGTGATGGCAACTATGTTACCTACTAACCAGTACAGTACTAGACCTGATGGGAACCACAGGAAGAATACGGTAAAGATTACTGGCATCCATTGCATCATTTTCACTTGCATTGGATCCATTGTCGGCGCAATTGGTTGCATCTTCTGCATTACAAACATAGAGACGCCCATCAGCAGCGGCAGTATGTAGTAAGGATCTTGTACCGATAAATCGTGGATCCACAGCATAAATGGTGCATGACGTAATTCGAAGCTTTCTAGCAATACCCAGTATAAGGCAATGAAGATTGGCATCTGTAAAATAATAGGTAAACAGCCACCCATAGGGTTAACTTTTTCTTTCTTATACAGTTCCATCATGGCTTGACCCATCTTTTGACGGTCATCACCAAAGCGTTCTTTCAAATCTGTCAGCTTAGGTTGCAGGTTACGCATCTTAGCCATTGAGGTGTACTGCGCTTTTGTCAGCGGGAACAGTAAACCACGAACGGTTAATGTGATCAGAATAATTGCCACACCCCAGTTACCGACGAATGATTGATAGAACATCAATAGCCAGTGAATAGGAACCGCTAACCACCATAAGAAACCGTAATCGACCACGAGATTTAAGGTTTCAGAAATCGCTGACAGTGCCGCTTGATCCTTAGGACCAACATAGAACTGTGAGCTAATTTCTTGGCTGGCACCAGGTGCAATATCGTATACCGCGCCGCGGAAACCAATATTAGCTAAACCGCCAGCACTGACACTAGAAAAAATGGTGTTGCTGTCAGTTGCGGGTGGTACCCAAGCTGAAACGAAATAGTGTTGTAACATGGCTGCCCAACCGCCTAAAGTGGCTTGGTTCAGGTTACTTTTGGCCATGTCGTCAAAGTTGTATTTTTCATAGCGCACATCATTCGTTGAGAACGCACCACCACGATAGGTAGGCATCATCATGCTGCTTTCAGATGGCTTGATCGTTTGTTTAATCTGACCGTACATCTGAACTTGCAGCGGTGCTGCTGAAGTGTTGTTGATTTTATAGTCAACATCTATGTTGAACTTACCGCGATGGAATACGAACACTTTAGTGTAAGTTACACCATTGTCAGCGATATAAGTTAACGGTACTTCTAAGGTATCTTGGCCTTCGGCTAAGGTATATTCAGTTGCCGTTGTGCTAAATGCGGCACGGCCTTTTGCGCTGCTATCGATACCATCGCGACCAATTAGGCCGCTTTGAGCGATATAAGTGAAATCATTCGTTTGCTCAAGCAATACGAACGGTTGATCTTTCTCTAGTTCTTTTTTGTGCGAAACTAACGCAGCAAAAACGATGTCACCACCCACTGGATTGATCTGAATGTCTAACTGATCTGTTTTTACCGTAATCAGTTTGCTGTTTGCAGTAACTGCAGCAGCAGGAACACCTGTATCAGCTTCTGGAACATCGGCACTGTGCGAGCTTGCCGCGTTCGCCACTAAGGACGATTCGGTTGCAACGGGTTTAGGAGCTTTGTCTGCTTGCCACTGTTGCCACAGCAAAAAGCTGACAAACAGTAGTCCTATGAGCAATATATTGCGTTGAGATTCCATAGCCTATTTATTACACCTATCATTTTTAGGGGGGACGGGATCACTACCGCCGGGATGTAAAGGGTGACATTTTAATATGCGTTTCAATGCAAACCAACAACCTTTCGCGGTTCCATGCACTTTTATTGCTTCAATAGCGTAGTGAGAGCAGGTGGGATTGAAACGGCATCGAGGGCCCAGTATAGGGCTTATGAATACTTGATAGCCACGAATTAACGTGGTCGCTAGCCATTGTAGCGGCGACTGAGTTTGCGCCATAGCTTTTCTATCAATTTGTTGATTTCAGCGTTTTCCATTTCCATCACGCCATTTCTGACAAGCACAACAATATCAAGATGAGGAATGTCGTGTTGATTTAAGCGAAAACTATCTCTGATCACGCGCTTAATACGGTTACGTTGATTGGCGCGTTTTACATAGCGTTTAGCAACAGTAAGGCCCATACGCGGATGTTGTTCCGTGTTAGGAATAGCGAGCAAGGTAATTTCAGCAGAAGATGCTTTGATGGGATTGGAAAATACAGATTTAAATTGCGCGGGAGTTAACAAACGTAACTCCCGCGAAAAGGTATAGCTAGTCAACTAGTTACCCACTTATTAAGCAGATAAACGAGCGCGACCTTTCGCACGACGACGTGCAAGCACCTTACGGCCGCCTACAGTAGCCATACGAGCGCGGAAGCCGTGAGAACGCTTGCGCTTCAGGTTGCTAGGTTGAAAAGTACGTTTACTCATGATGGCAATCCGTCTTTGTTATTAGTGAACATATCCTTATCTCTAGGATAGAGGTAAGGGCAAAAAAGAGGCCGAATTGTAATCACAATACTTAGTCACGTCAACAACGAAAGTAAGTAAGTGCTTTATTTCTGCCAGCGTATCCTTAGATCAATCCCCAGAATACACCATAAGATGTGGATAACTCTGTGCACGGACACTACATGTAGTAGTGCAGGGGATCTTCGAGCCGATCGAAGGGGCGCCATTATAGATCAATGTGGATCGCTTAATAAAGCAGGATTTGCGGTTAGTGCTGAATAAAAGGATCGTTTTGGATCTTTGATGATCGAGGATATCCACATGGAATGATCTCGCTGGGGATAAATATTTTTTAAGGATAGCGATCCTTGAGATCTCGCTATAGAATACACCTCTTTTTTGATGATCTTTTGGGGATAACTAAGTGGCTGTTTCACTTTGGCAACAATGTATCGGACGACTGCAAGATGAGCTTTCTGCTCAGCAGTTCAGTATGTGGATCAGACCGTTACAAGCCGAAATGGATGGAGATACTCTGGTGCTTTATGCGCCCAACCGCTTCGTGCTTGATTGGGTCAGAGATAAGTACATCAATATCATTAATCAGTTCTTTACTGAGCAAATGGGTAGTGACGCGCCTAAATTGCGTTTCGATATCGGTAGTCGTCCTTCGGCGAAAAAGCCAAGTGTACCGGCACCGATTGCGCCAACTCGAGCACCCAATACCCAAACGAAAGCGACTGTGGGCACGACCTTTAATGTCCAAGCCGAGCCTATGGCGAACGCGAATCACCGCAGTAACATCAATCCTAGCTACCAGTTTGATAACTTCGTAGAAGGTAAGTCGAACCAATTAGGTAAGGCTGCGGCGTTACAAGTGGCTGAAAATCCGGGTGGTGCTTATAACCCACTATTTTTATATGGCGGAACAGGTCTAGGTAAGACTCACTTGTTGCACGCTGTCGGTAACGGGATCATTAAAAATAATCCTAATGCCAAAGTGGTTTACATGCATTCCGAGCGTTTTGTCCAGGACATGGTTAAAGCGCTGCAAAACAACGCGATCGAAGAATTTAAACGTTATTACCGTAGCGTCGATGCCTTGTTTATCGATGATATTCAATTTTTTGCCAATAAAGACAGATCCCAAGAAGAATTCTTCCATACCTTCAATGCGTTGCTTGAAGGAAATCACCAAATTATTTTGACTTCAGATCGTTATCCAAAAGAGATCGACGGTGTTGAAGACAGATTGAAATCGCGTTTCGGTTGGGGTTTAACTGTGGCCATTGAGCCACCAGAGTTAGAAACCCGCGTAGCGATTTTGATGCGTAAAGCTCAAGAGAGCGGCATTAATTTGCCCGATGAAGTGGCTTTCTTTATTGCTAAGCGTTTACGTTCAAACGTGCGCGAGCTAGAAGGGGCATTAAACCGTGTTATCGCCAACGCTAACTTCACGGGTCGGCCAATTACTATTGATTTTGTTCGTGAAGCCTTACGTGACCTCTTGGCACTTCAAGAAAAATTAGTCACTATAGACAATATTCAGAAAACCGTAGCTGAATACTACAAGATCAAGATGGCTGATATGTTGTCTAAGCGTCGTTCACGCAGTGTCGCGCGCCCAAGGCAAGTGGCAATGGCGTTATCCAAAGAATTAACTAACCAAAGCTTGCCGGAAATTGGTGATGCTTTTGGTGGTAGAGATCACACCACAGTGTTGCATGCCTGTCGTAAGATTGCTCAGCTACGGGAAGAGAGCCACGACATTAAAGAAGATTATGCTAATTTGATTAGAACCTTATCTTCTTAAAACAAGGAATTTGGACACGATGAAATTCTCAATTGATAGGGATGCCCTATTAAAGCCGTTGCAATTGGTGTGTGGTGCGGTAGAAAGACGCCATAACTTGCCCATTTTGTCTAACCTCCTTGTAGAAGTAAGTGGTCACTCACTTAAGCTGACTGGTACAGATTTAGAAGTCGAACTCGTGGGCCAAGCTGTGGTTCACGGTGATATCGAAGAAGGTCGTACTACGGTTCCAGCGAAGAAACTGCTCGATATTGTTAAGTCTTTGCCAGAACAAAGCGAACTGAAAGTCGAACAACAAGATAATAAATGGTTGCTGCGCTCAGGCCGTAGCCGTTTTTCCTTAGCGACTTTGCCCGCAGAAGAATACCCTAACGTTGAAGCCTTCCAAGCTGAGATTGAATTTAGCTTGAAGCAGGGCGTGTTGAAGTCAATTATCGACTCGACGCAGTTTTCGATGGCTAACCAAGATGTACGCTATTACCTCAACGGATTATTGTTTGAAACAGAAGGTAATGTTTTGCGTGCGATAGCGACCGACGGTCATCGTTTAGCCTTAAGTCATCGTACGATTGAAGCACAATTACCGGAAAAACAAGTCATTGTGCCCCGTAAAGGCGTAATTGAAATGGCGCGCTTATTGGAGTCTGACGATCTCGATATCACCATTGCTATTGGTGATAATGCTATTCGTGCTACTACGGCTAACACAGTATTTACCAGTAAATTAGTCGATGGTCGCTTCCCTGATTATCGCCGTGTATTGCCAAAGGGCGGTGATAAAATTGTGATTGCGAGTCGTAATCACCTGAAGCAAGCGCTGACGCGGGCTTCTATTTTATCCAATGAAAAATTCCGTGGTGTGCGTATTCAACTCGAAAATGGTCTGCTCAAGATCACCGCTAATAACCCTGAACAGGAAGAAGCGGAAGAAATCATCGATGTGGAATACAACAATCAGGCCCTAGAAATTGGTTTTAACGTCAGTTACTTACTGGACGTGCTCAACAACCTTAAGTCCGATGATGTGCGTATCACACTCATTGATGGTAACTCCAGCGCCCTAATCGAAAACCATTTGGAAGAAGATTCCATGTATGTGGTTATGCCGATGCGCTTATAAACCATCGATTTTTACGTTACCCGTGTCTGTACCTCTGTCTTTGATGTCTATGCCGCTTAACGGCGGCACAGTGTTTAATGCACAGCATTGGCCATTCCTTCACTCATTTACCGATAGTCTTAGCCTGTGGCAGCGATTGAGTTGCTCGTTAAGTGCTATGAATCCTTGCCTACGCCGTTTACGCGGCTTAATGAGTAATGCATGAGCCTGACCCGTCTCAATATCGAAGCGTTTCGCAACATTCAGTCCGCACAGTTAATCCCAGCATCTGGGATTAACGTGATTTATGGTCAAAATGGCAGCGGAAAAACCAGTATTTTAGAAGCCATTTATTTCCTCGGTATGGGGCGCTCGTTTCGCAGTCATTTATCCCAACGAGTGATTAATCACGATGACGATAAATTAACGCTATTTGCGACTTTAAATTTAGCGCGCGGTGACAGTAAAATTGGTTTACGCCGATTTCGCAATGGTGAGACGGAAGTGAAAATCGACGGCGAAAAAGTCAAACGTCTGTCGACCTTAGCCGAAGCTTTACCTATTCAAGTGATCACACCTGAAAGCTTTTCTTTACTGTTTGAAGGCCCAAAATCCCGTCGACAATTTATCGATTGGGGCGCATTTCATGCTGACCCACAGTTTTATGGCGCTTGGACGAATGTTCGTCGCGTTCTTAAGCAAAGAAATCAATTGCTTAGAAACGGTTCGGCTTACAGTCATATTCAATTTTGGGATCAAGAGTTTGTGCGCTATGCCGAGCAGGTCACCGAAATACGAAACCATTATGTAGACTCGTTAAATGAGCTACTTAAGGGTATAATCGGGGAGTTTTTACCGAGTGTAGATGTGAAGGTTTCATTTACGCGCGGCTGGGATAGTAAAACGGATTTTGCAGAACTACTCGAAAACCAATATTCCAGAGATTTGGCCACAGGTCATACCGTCAGCGGTCCCCATAAAGCTGACCTTAGACTTCGTGTAGGCACTTTGCCGGCGCAGGATGCCCTGTCCCGTGGTCAATTGAAATTATTAGTCTGTGCACTGCGTATTGCACAGGGAAAGTTGCTCAAACAACAAATAGATAAAAACAGTATTTATCTTGTGGACGATCTTCCGTCCGAGTTGGATGCACAGCATAGGCAGCTATTGCTTAAGCAGTTAACGGATACCGGAGCACAAGTTTTTGTGACCGCCATTGATCCTGCTGCAATAGTCGATTCGTTACACACGCCTCCCAGTAGGATGTTTCATGTGGAACAGGGACGTGTAACGGTAATTGAATAACCATTGAGAGAATAATATGTCAGAGAATAGTTACGATTCTTCGAGTATTAAGGTCCTTAAGGGCCTTGATGCAGTACGTAAGAGACCTGGGATGTATATTGGTGACACCGACGACGGTACGGGTCTACATCATATGGTGTTCGAAGTAGTCGATAACTCTATCGATGAAGCCTTAGCCGGCCACTGTAGCGATATTACGATTACTATCCATGTAGATGGTTCGGTTTCTGTTAAGGATGACGGCCGTGGTATTCCGGTCTCTATCCATGAGGAAGAAGGCGTATCGGCGGCAGAAGTTATTATGACGGTATTGCATGCCGGCGGTAAGTTCGACGATAACTCCTATAAAGTGTCTGGCGGTCTCCACGGCGTGGGTGTATCGGTTGTAAACGCTTTATCTAAAAAGCTGCAAATGACCATTCGTCGTGCTGGCAAAGTATACGAGCAGTTTTATACTCACGGTGTACCTGATGCGCCGATCAAAGAGATTGGTGACGCGACTAAAACTGGTACCGAAATCCGTTTTTGGCCAAGTGAAGATACCTTCAGCGATGTTGAGTTTCACTTTGAAATTCTGGCAAAGCGTGTGCGTGAACTGTCTTTCCTTAACTCAGGCGTGGGTATTCGTCTGGTTGATGAACGCGACAATAAAAATGAATTCTTTAAATACGAAGGCGGTATTAGCGCATTCGTCGATTACCTGAACCGTAACAAAACCCCAGTCAACAAAGATGTATTCCACTTTATGCAAGAGCGTGAAGATGGCATTACCGTTGAAGTGGCTATGCAGTGGAATGACGGTTATCAAGAAAATATTTTCTGTTTTACCAACAACATCCCACAGCGTGATGGTGGTACTCACTTAGTCGGTTTCCGTAGTGCGTTGACACGTAACCTCAACAGCTACATGGAAAACGAAGGCTATAACAAGAAAGGCAAAACCAGCGCGACTGGCGACGATGCCCGCGAAGGCTTGACTGCCGTTATCTCTGTTAAAGTGCCAGATCCTAAGTTCAGCTCGCAAACCAAAGACAAACTGGTTTCTAGTGAAGTGAAAACCGCGGTTGAACAAACCATGGGTGAGAAGCTGAACGATTATCTGCTGGAAAACCCAGCTGATGCGAAGTTGATCGTCGGTAAGATTGTCGATGCGGCCCGTGCCCGTGAAGCGGCGCGTAAAGCTCGTGAAATGACCCGTCGTAAAGGCGCACTCGATTTAGGTGGTTTGCCAGGTAAGCTGGCTGATTGCCAAGAAAAAGATCCTGGTCTTTCAGAAATTTACATAGTGGAAGGTGACTCTGCTGGCGGTAGCGCTAAGCAGGGACGTAACCGTAAGAACCAAGCGATTCTGCCACTGAAAGGTAAAATTCTAAACGTTGAGAAGGCCCGCTTCGATAAGATGTTGTCTTCTCAAGAAGTGGCCACACTGATCACGGCACTTGGCTGTGGTATTGGTCGCGACGAATATAACCCAGATAAAACCCGTTATCACAACATCATCATCATGACGGATGCTGACGTCGACGGCTCGCACATTCGTACTTTGCTGTTGACCTTCTTCTTCCGTCAAATGCCTGAATTGATTGAACGTGGTTATGTGTATATTGCTCAGCCGCCTTTATTTAAAGTGAAAAAGGGCAAGCAAGAACAGTATTTGAAAGATGAGCCAGCATTGACTCAATACCTCACGACTCAAGCATTGGATGGCACTGTTGTGTATCCAACGCAAGGTGCGATTGGTATGTCAGGTGAGCCGTTAGAGCGTTTAGTGACTCAGTATCGTGAAGTGGAAGCCATTGTGGCTCGTTTAGAGCAGCGCTATCCAACGCACATTACTAACCGTATGCTTTACCATCCAATGATCACCAACGAGATGTTGGCCGATGAAGGCAAGATGAAAGAGTGGATCGATGCCTTTATCCATGAGCTGGTGGAAATGGAAAACAGCGGTGTACTGTATTCTGCTGAGCCGATTCTCGATCCTGAGCGTAAAGTGTATCTGCCTAAGATCACCATTCGTAAGCACGGTATCGATACTAACTATCTGTTTACTTATGACTTCTTCCAATCAAGCGATTATCAACGTATCGGTAAGTTAGGTGCGGCGTTAGATGGCATGATTGAAGAAGGCGGCTATGTACAACGCGGCGATCGTGTTAAAGAAGTCGGCAGCTTCCTCGAAGCGCTAGATTGGACGATTTCTGAAGCCAAACGCGGCTTATACATTCAACGTTATAAAGGATTGGGTGAGATGAACCCTGAGCAATTGTGGGAAACTACAATGGATCCTGAATCACGCCGTATGTTGCAAGTCACGATTGATGATGCTGTGGGTGCCGATCAGTTGTTCACTTGTTTGATGGGTGATCAAGTTGAACCTCGTCGTGAGTTCATCGAAGCGAACGCATTGAACGTGGCTAACTTAGACGTTTAATGCTAGATGTATAATGCGTGTTAAGTGACACGCGTTAGTACGTGAATGATTAAGGGAAAGCCAAGGCTTTCCCTTTTTTATCTCTATGATTTATCTCTTTATCGATCAATACCCGCTTCATCCGCTGCAACAATTTCTGTCTCTGCTTTAGCCGCATTAATCCACGCCTGCATTTCCGGACAGCTGATCACATGCTGCATATAGGCACGGCTTGCCTGCGAGACTTCAATATCGTAGGTAAGAAAACGCATAACCACAGGGGCAAACATCATGTCGGCAATCGACCATTGGCCAAATAACCAAGTACCTTCGGAATTTGATGGGGCAAACTCGGCCATCTGTGCAGACCAAATCGCATCGATGCGCTCAATGTCTTTGCGGACCGCATCAGTGAGCTCAACATAGCGCCTCGCGCGTATGTTCATTGGTAGAGCGTTACGCACGGCATTAAAGCCTGAATGCATTTCACTGGCAATCGATCTAGCCTTGGCTTTTTGTTTAGGATCTTGCGGCCATGCGCTACCTGCAAGATAGGTGTCGTTGAGGTATTCACAAATTGATAGTGAATCCCATACCGTAATGTCACCATCGACTAATGTCGGTACTTTTAAAGTCGGCGAAATGGCTTTGAGTTGCTGATAGAAGCTGTCGGTATCGAGTTGCAGTAATACTTCGTTGAACTGCACGCCAGATTTTGCGGCCATTAACCAAGCTCGCAGTGACCAGCTAGAGTAATTTTTATTGCCGATATAAAGATCCATTGTTTGTCCTTGAGTGAAATGCAGAGTTTCTGCAAAGCTACTATATGGACTCATTTCACCTATGACTAATAAATATTTTACCCTTTCTACATCCGCTAATACGCGTCATTTCTCTTGAGCTTACGAGTCACTTTTATTGAATTTAAACGACTCACAGCATTGAGATAATTTAACCATATCTTAATTACTTTGTTCGATGGATTCTGTCGAGATGAAGGCTAATTGGCGAGATAAATGGATGTGGCAGCGAGTGATTTACCCCGTAAGTGCACTGATTTTTATGCTATCGGCGGTGGCAAACGCCGATGAGGCAAATAAGTTATTGAATATGTGTAAGGCCTGTCATGGCGAGTCCGGTGTGAGTCGTTTTGAGCATATTCCTAACATTGAATGGCAAAACTCAGAATACCTATTGAAGCAACTGCAAGCCTTTAAGGCGGGGGATCGCCAAGATCCCACTATGACTAAAGTCGCCCAACTCTTGACTGAGGCTGATATGCAGCAGATAGCGGATTACTTTTACCTCGGAAAGGATAAATAACATGGATCTTAATCGTCGGGTTTTTATTAAAGGTGCGGTAGCGACGTCTGTGTTATCTGCCTTACCCGTTAAGTGGGTATTTGCCGATCAGCTTCCCGCAGAGGTCATTCCTCTGGATATATCAGCATTAACTTGGACTAAGGGTGAGGACTTGCCGAGTTATTTCAAAGTGTTAAACACTCATCCACTGAATGCGTTTCCGCCGGAGCATAAGCTCGCTCCAGCTGTGACGCCTGCCGATGCCTCGTTTATCCGTTGGAATGGCATAGTGCCTGACTTTAAGGCGTTAGATGCTAAAATTTGGACTTTTCAAGTGGATGGTGAGTCTGTTATTACCCCAAAAACCTACACAATTGATGAACTTAAGCGTCGCTTTAAGCATTACACATTGCAGTTGCTGATTGAATGTGGCGGCAATAGTCGCTCTGGCTTTTTTCCTAGTACTAAGGGTAATCAGTGGAATAATGCCGGCGTATTTTGCTCCGAGTGGACAGGTGTCTTAGTGAGTGATGTGCTTAAGGATTGTGGTATTAAAGCTGATGCTGTTTATACAGGCCACCACGGTGTTGATCGGCATTTGAGCGGCAAAGGTGAGGCGATTTCACGCGGCGTACCAATAAAGGCGGCGCTCGAAGAGCTTGGGCTTATTGCATGGTCGATGAACGGTGAGGACATTCCGTATTTACATGGATATCCCTTACGTATTGTGTTTGGTGGACGGCCAGGCTCCGTTTCGCAAAAAGCGGCGACGGGGATCAGTGTGCGTAATAAAGTCCATGATGGACATAAAATGGAAGCACCAGCGTATCAACTCCCTAAATATCCGATAGCGCCAGGTGAGTCCGTTGATGATAAAGACTATAAAATCATTGAAGAAATGATAGTGAAGTCATTGATCACTCAACCCCAATCTGGAACCGAATTAGCTGTGGGTCAAAAGATGACTATCGCAGGCCATGCTTGGGCGGGATTGCGGGAAGTGGTTAAGGTGGAAGTAAGCTACGATTATGGCACCCGTTGGTTTGCCGCTGAATTAGAAAAACCTAAAAACATAACAGCATGGCAGCAATGGAAGATTGAATTGCAATTACCGTCGCAGGGCTATTATGAAATCTGGGCCAAAGCAACCGATAGTGAAGGTGATAGTCAGCCTGTCGTACAACCGCAATGGAATCCTAAGGGATATATGTTTAACGGCTGCCACCGTATTGCCGTTAGGGTGGTGTGATGAAGTCGCATATCAATAAACTGATATTGCTTGGGCTAGTAGCATCCAGTATTTCGCTAGCCGCTGAGTATCCAGTGGACCCTAAATCGGGTTTGATCATGGCTCCTGGCTGGGAGTTAGTGAACTATCAATGTAATGCCTGCCATACCAGTATGATAGTCGTGCAAAACCACGGCGATAAAGCCTTTTGGAAAGAGACTTTGCAGTGGATGATAGACACTCAGGGTTTATGGGACTTGTCGGATACTTGGGAGCCGACCTTGAGTTATCTAAGCACTCATTATGGGCAGGCTGAAATGGATATGACGATCTTCAGACGTCTACCTTTAGAACCGAACCTGCAGCCTACGCTAGTTAACCCTTTCCCTAAGGAACCAAAATGAAAGCGATTATCATAAGTTTGATTGCGCTATGTGGTTTATCCACAGAGGTTAATGGAGAGGTTTATCAAGCAGATATAGAGCGAGGTCAGGCATTGGCTACAGCACAGTGTGAGTCATGCCATGGCAATGCGGTGATCGCTATGGCCAAGCAATTCCCAAACTTAAAGGGACAAAAATTAGCTTATCTTAATAAACAGCTCGTCGATTTTAAAACCGGTTTACGACTCGATCCTTTGATGCAATCACAAGTCAGCGCGTTAAGCTCTGAGCAATTACAAGATGTGGCGCTGTTTTATAGCCAGCAAGTTACACCGAACCTAAGTGCGAATTAGCGCGAGCATAGTGTGTTATTTGAATTAAACCGATATAGGGTTTAGTAGGGATTACGGGGTGATATTTTGTAGATTTGATTATGTAGTGGTTCGTTAACCTAGGCTACGTTGTAGTCGATAGAAGTAGTCATGCCATTCTGCTTGCGCCGTTGCGGCTTGTTCATCGTCAACCAATTCGAATTTAACTGTCTGCCCTGGGCGAGTTTGCGCGAGTTTCCATAGATCGGCTTCAATAATCACGGCGATTTGAGGATGATTGCTGGTGGTCTTAGCATCGGCAAGTAACACTAAAGGTTGCCCCGAAGCTGACACTTGAATGACTCCGGGCTTGACTGTATGGGATTGAACGGGAAATGGTTTTGCTAAGGTCAATATTTCCCCGTTGAGTATTGCACTTGCACGATTGCTTTCTGCCGACAGTTGCCACTGTGTTTGCCAGAATGTTTGCTGAGATTTCAACGAGAAGGCTTGGGTGTGCTTTGTTGCGAGTGCGCGAATATGCCCATTCCAACTTTTTTGAATTGCGCCAACTTGCCTTCTTAGTGGATGAGCTGAACCTAAGGTCAGGTTATCGCCAGCTTCTAATGCGCGACCATGAAATCCACCGATACCTGAGGTTAAATCAGTTGCAGCAGAATCCATCACTAACGGCACTCTAACGCCGCCATCAATCGCAACATAGGCACGCATGCCTTTATTTCCCCCTCTAAGACTGAGTTTTTGTCCTGCCTTAATGGAGTAGCGCCAGCCGCAAACTATGGGTTTATTGTCTATGCGGGCATCGAAATCGGCACCCGTTAAGGCAATCCAAGCATCACGTTTAAACAAAAAAATCGATTGGCCGAAGGTCAATTCCAGTACGGGTGTATTGTCTGGGTTTGAGAGTAGGCGGTTTGCTAAACACAGTGCAGGTCTATCTAAGGCACCAGCTTGGGTTACGCCTAAATGTCGATATCCCATGCGTCCGATATCTTGAACTGTGGTTAGTGCACCCGCTTTTATTACCTCGATCATCAAATTTTCCGTTGTTAGCTCGCGAGTAGATTGTTAATCACTTAAAGGGAGGCAAAATACGTATCCCTTTATGAATGGTAGGCATATTGTCAGTTAAATGATGCTGAAATGTAAGTTTTTTGAGGTTTCAACTTGTAACCAAGATTGTCTTTGTAAAAGCAGTAATGGTGGGATAGAAGAAGTCCGAAATGAATTGAATATGTTACACTTAAGCTAAGTATTAGCCTGTCTACAATGTCTTAATACACGGCTTGAGCTGATCAAAATGGATTTATGATGGGCAATATTTAAATGACTTTTTAACAATTATTTATAATGACAGGTTGATGCTTCTTGATTAAATCACTTTTTAATAAACTCTTTAATATTCGCGATACGGCGACCGTTGAGAGACCCAAAAGTTTTTCAACGACGGACTTAGGTAAGTCGCTTGAACCTGCGCGAAAGCCTGCTAAACCTCTCGAAGACATTAGCGTGGTATCTGTTGATTTATCTGCTCTCTTTTATAGTTTGTTATTTCCGACACGGGTTAAGGACACTGGCGGTGTAGCGAATAATCTTGAACGTAGAGTCATGGCGGAGATAGAGCAGGCCTTGGCATCGCCACAAGTGATCGCCGAGAAAGTGTTAAAGCTGCCGTCAAAGGTATTGGAATTAGATCGTAAGCTGGCCGATCCTCAGTTTGATATTAAGGATCTATTAGCGCTTATTGAGCGAGATCCTTTATTGAGTGTGGAGGTGCTTAAGCTGTGTAATTCTCCCGCGTTTAAACGTAGCGATAGGGATATCACCAGTTTACAGCAGGCTTTGGTACAGCTTGGCCGCGAACAGTTGAGAAAATTTGTCACTACTTGTTTAGTGCGTGAAATGTTGGATATTAAACCAATCTATTTCCGTCGTTTTGGGGCTGAAATTTGGCGCCATTCGATGCAGGTTGCTTTTCTTGCCAGTGAGTTAAGCGATGAAGATCAAGATACGGCTTTTTTATTGGGCTTATTACACGATGTCGGCAAGTTGGCCATTTTTAAAATGCTTCTCGATGCATTTGTACAGGCAGAGCCGGGAGAACAGCCTAATTCTGGATTATTTAGACAAGTGATGACGACGAAATCGTTAACCTTGAGTTCATTGCTTGCTAAGTATTGGCAGTTACCCAATACCTTTGAAACAGAATTAGACAAGCTCGCCAGTGTAAACTCGCGCCCGCAAGCGGGGCTCGCCGCTGTGGTGTGGCGGGCGAATGTGATTAGCGAGATTTCTATGCTGCATCAAGCAGGGCAATTGTCCCCTGAGATACTGGCGAATTTACTGCAGCAAGTTAACTTAGATCAAACTCAATTTGATGGCTTACATCAAAAACTGACGCAGTTTTGATTGGGCAATTTAATACGTTTGGTATAAGAAATCAGGACAATAAAAAACGCGCTATGAAGCGCGTTTTTTATAAAGCGATAATTTTATAAACCTTAGTATCGTTATTGCAGTAGTGATATATCTGCTACGTGCAGGAACTGCTCGCGTAGATTATTCAACAATGCTAAACGATTGTTTTTCAAAGCTTCATCATCCGCCATAACCATTACATCTTCGAAGAACTGATCCACGCTTTCACGTAGGGCAGCTAACAAAGTTAAGGCCTGTTGGTAATCTGCATTGGCAAACAAAGGTGCCAACTGTGGTTGCAGCTCGTTCAACTTGGCCGCCAATGCTTGCTCTGCGGCTTCGGTCAACAAACTTGCATTGATGGTTGTTGGTAAAGCGCCTTCAATCTTAGCCAGAATGTTGGATACCCGTTTGTTCGCTGCTGCAAGTGCGCCAGAAGCTTCTAGGCTTCTAAAGTGTGATACCGCATTGATACGACTATCAAAATCAGCTGGGCGTGTTGGGCGACGTGCTAGCACGGCTAAGATCACATCAACACCAATGCCTTTATCTTGATACCAAGCGCGGAAGCGAGCCATTAAGAACTCTAACACTTCGTCGCTTGCATTGGCGTTGCTTAAGTTAGTACCGTGGAGCTCCTGAGCTTTAGCAATCAGCGTTACTAAGTCCAGTGGCAGTTTGTTCTCTACGATAATACGCAGCACACCAATGGCGGCACGGCGTAGGGCAAAGGGATCGGCTGCGCCTTTTGGTGCTTGGCCAATACCAAAGATACCGACTAAAGTATCGAGCTTATCTGCTAATGCGACTGCGCAAGATACGCCAGCACTAGGCACTGTATCGCCAGAGAACTTAGGCTTGTATTGCTCTTCCATTGCAACCGCAACGGCTTCGGTTTCACCATCGAGGCGGGCGTAGTGCATGCCCATAGTGCCTTGAGTGTCGGTAAACTCCATCACCATATTGGTCATCAAATCGGTTTTAGATAACAAACCTGCACGGGCTGCATCAACCGCATTCGCGCCAGTTTGCTCGGCAATAAAGGCGGCTAGGGCAGAAATACGATTCACTTTGTCTTTTAAGGTACCGAGCTGCTGTTGGAACAGGACGGTTTCTAGGCTAGGTAAACGCGATTCCAGCGTGTGTTTTTTATCGGTATTAAAAAAGAACTCGGCGTCGGCAAGACGTGGGCGAACGACTTTCTCGTTACCAGAGATAATTTGCGCGGGATCTTTAGATTCGATATTGGCCACAAAGATAAAGTTTGGCAGTAACTTGCCTGCATCATCAAAGACAGGGAAGTATTTTTGATCGCCCTTCATGGTATAGACCAAAGCTTCAGACGGTACACTTAAGAATTTTTCTTCGAAGCTAGCGGTCAATACTACTGGCCATTCAACCAAAGAGGTGACCTCTTCAAGCAGGCTATCTTCGATATCGGCTGTGCCACCAATCTTAGCGGCGGCTTTTTCGGCATCGGCTTTGATTAATGCTTTACGGCTTTCGTAATCGGCGATGACTTTGCCTTTTTCTTTTAGGTCGGCAAGGTAGTGATCAGCGTGTGCTAATTCAAACTGCTTGAGCCCCATAAAGCGGTGACCGCGAACAGTGCGTGCCGATTTGATACCCAGCAATTCACCTTCAATCAACTCACTGCCTAACAACATAGTTGCTGTGTGCACAGGGCGAATAAATTGGGTTTTATTATTGCCCCAACGCATTGGCTTAGGAATGGGCAATTTATCGAGTGCACGTTGAGCCATAGCAGCGATCAAACTTTTGGTTTCGACGCCTTCAACTTTGGCGTTATGGACTAACCATTCGCCTTTATCTGTAACTAAACGTTCGGCTTGTTCAACAGTAATACCATTACCACGTGCCCAACCTTCGGCGGCTTTAGTCGGTTTGCCTTCAGCATCGAATGCTGAACTCACTGCTGGGCCGCGTTTTTCAACGACTTTGTCAGCTTGTGCAAGGGCAAGTTCAGTGACGTTAATTGCCAGACGACGTGGCGCTGCGTACCAAACGGCTGAGCTGAACGCTAAATCGGCTTTGGTGAGTTCTTCAGTAAAGTTAGCTAAAAAGGATTCAGCCAGTTTACGCAGTGACTTAGGTGGTAATTCTTCCGTGCCTAACTCTATGAGTAAGTTTTCAAAATTCATGTTTTTACCTCTACTTACACATTGGGAAGCCAAGCGCTTCGCGTGCCTGATAATAAGATTCAGCGACCGCTTTCGCCATAGTACGAACGCGTAAGATGTAGCGTTGGCGCTCGGTAACTGAAATGGCATGGCGGGCATCGAGCAGGTTGAAGGCGTGTGAGGCTTTCATCACTTGCTCGTAGGCAGGCAGAGGTAAGGGTTTTTCTAGCGACAATAAATGCTGACACATTTTTTCGCACTGATCGAACAGGGTGAACATAAAATCCACATCGGCGTGTTCGAAGTTATAGGTCGATTGCTCGACTTCGTTTTGATGGAACACATCGCCATAGGTGATTAGGCCTAGTGGACCATCGGTCCATACGAGATCATAAACACTATCTACGCCTTGGATATACATGGCCAGACGCTCTAGGCCATAGGTGATTTCACCTGTGACAGGGCTGCATTCGATGCCGCCGACCTGTTGGAAGTAAGTAAACTGAGTCACTTCCATACCATTAAGCCAAACTTCCCAGCCTAAGCCCCAAGCACCTAGTGTTGGTGATTCCCAGTTATCTTCCACAAAGCGGATATCGTGGATTTGAGTATCAATACCCAGTGCTTGCAGTGAGCCTAAATACAGCTCCTGAATATTGTCAGGCGAAGGTTTTAACACGACTTGGAACTGGTAGTAGTGCTGCAGGCGGTTAGGGTTTTCACCGTAACGACCATCCGTAGGGCGGCGCGATGGCTGCACATAGGCACTGCTCATAGGTTCAGGTCCTAAAGAACGTAGGAAAGTTTGTGGGTGGAATGTACCAGCGCCGACTTCCATATCTAGAGGTTGAACAATTGCACAGCCTTGCTGTGCCCAATATTCCTGCAGGGTGAGAATGAAACCCTGAAATGTTTTTACGTCGTGTTTTGTCGTCATGTCTACTTGTCTACTGCCGTCAGCCTGAATAGAAAATGGGTTCGATTATACCTTGTAGATATCTGCTTATGTAGGTTATTTTTTACCTTCTTAATTAAAACAATAAGGTTATATACCATGGAAGAGATCCGCTGTGGCTGGGTAAGTGATGATCCCTTGTATCGTGAGTATCACGACAAAGTGTGGGGGCGACCTGTGTATGATCCAAAAGAGCTGTTTGCTAAGTTGTGTTTAGATGGTCAACAGGCCGGATTATCTTGGATAACTATCCTGAAGAAGCAACAAAACTATGAACAGGCCTTTGCTAATTTTGAACCTGAGATTATTGCGACTTTCGATGAGGCGAAAGTAGAGGAACTCATGTTGAATCCCGGTATAGTGCGCAATCGCTTGAAGGTGAACTCTATCATCAAGAATGCCAAAGGTTATTTAGCCTATACTGCCGATGGGAAGGATTTCTCTGCATTTTTATGGAGCTTTGTGGGCGGAAAACCCATAGTTAATCAGATTACGGCAATGTCGCAGGTTCCAGCACAAACACCAGAATCTGAAGCCATGTCAAAAGCGTTAAAGAAGCTTGGATTTAATTTTGTCGGCCCAACCATTTGTTATGCCTTTATGCAGGCTGTGGGTATGGTGAACGATCACCTTGTCGAGTGTATTTCCTATCAGGCCTGTGTCGATTCCTGTGCTGAGCATTGCCACTAGAATCATTAATCGTTGAGCTGACTGATATTAAAGAAAACTCTTGTAGAGTATCCAAATACAAAAAAGCATGTTCCACGTGGAACATGCTTTTTGAGCTTCGCTGGAACTCATCTTGTTAAACTTAAACGGTCTCAACAGGAAAGCTATTCTCCTTAGACTTGAAAGTGCCCTTAGAGTTTCTCAAAGAAAAACGGCTTACGCTGTGCTTTATCCCCATTAAGTTCATTCATAGTCTCTGCATCAAATAACTTACCATTGACCATAGTATGAGTGACTCTGTCGGTGACTCGAATGTCGGCTAATGGATCACCATCAATAACGATCAAGTCTGCGAGCTTACCTTCTTTGATAGAACCGAGTTGCAGCTCCATGCCAAAGGTCGTCGCTGGATTAATCGTGGCCGTTTTCAACACTTCCATATTGCTCATGCCGCCTTGGGCAAACATCCACATTTCCCAGTGTGCCGCTAAACCCTCACGTTGGCCGTGGGCGCCGATATTGGGGTGAACCCCTAACTTATTGAGCTCGTTAGCCACCTTAGCAACATTGAAATGATTGTAGTGGCTATCTGGAGCATGGGGGCGTCGCATTGATCTTGCTTGTAAAATATCGGCTGGCACATACATGGATAGGCGTGGATGGGCCCACACATCGGTTTTATCATACCAGTAGTTTTCACCAGAAATACCACCATAGGCGACTACTAAGGTTGGGGTGTAACCAACTTGAGTCTGGCTCCAAAACTGTTTGATATCGTTATAGATTGAACCAACGGGGAGTGAGTGCTCAATCGTAGTATGTCCATCGGCGACCATGCTTAAATTATGTTGCAGCAAACTGCCACCTTCTGGGACAACCATCATTTCAAGTTCACGCGCTGCGGCTATGACCTGTTGCCTCTGATTGCGGCGCGGTTGGTTATAACTTTTTACGCTAAAGGCACCGACTTTTTTCAGGCGTTCCAGATGAAACTTGGCATCATCGAGCGAGTCGATATGTGACGTGTAACCCGGTGCATTCGCGCCATAGAGTATGGTGCCGGTGGAGAATATTCGTGGGCCGACAATATTGCCTGCTTTCTGTTGTTCGGAAGCGGCAAATATTTCTGTGGTGTCATTCGATGGATCGTGAATCGTAGTCACGCCTAAAGATAATCCAGAGTAGAGCGCCCAGTTCTGTTGTGGCACAATTTCATCATCTGCTTGCGGTCCATGGGCGTGGGCATCGAATAGTCCTGGCATAATGGATTTGCCTTTGATGTCGATGATCTGCGCATCCTTAGGAATCGCAACATTGGCATCGCCTACGGCGACAATATGATTGTCTTTGACTATGACCACACCATTATCAATCACCTGGTCATTTTCCATCGTAATCACTTTGCCACCGACGAAGGCGATTGTTCCACGTGGAACATCGGCCTTTTCGGTAAAGCCTAAATCGATAATGCTTGGTTGTGCCTTTTCATCTTTGTCGCGATATTGAGTGTCAACCTTGGCTTGGTACAACTCGGGGCCAAGAGTCCAATATAGTTGGTCGCTTTTACTGTTCCAACTGATACTTTCGCCCGCACGGGCACTCAATTGGCTTACGGGTAGATTGCTGGCATTGGGGCCAATCTCAACTGTCTCGCCGTGTTTAGCAAAAGGTGTTACCCAAACCTTAAAGCGTTCAGCAAAGGCGAGTTGCTCGCCATCGGGTGAAACCCTAAATTCAGTTGCATGTTTGCTGCTGTAATGAACCCGCTTATCGAAGCCGTCTAAGTTGATGGATGATAACTGCGGCGTTTCATCTTCGCTGCTATTCATAAAAAAGACGCGATCAGCATTGGCACCGAATTGAGCTTGATAGCCATCGGTACTGATCTTGCTATTTTGTTTACCTTTAATATCGACTTTATATAGCCCGGGCTCCTGCGACCAAGTTCTTGGTGTGAGGTTACCGCCTTGAGTTTTACGATACACTACGAGTTCACCATTGGGTGAAAAGGTGGGTTCGACATACTTTCCTGGCTCAGATGTTAGCTGCTTAGGTTTGCCACCTTTGGCGCTGATCACTTGCACTGTGCCTTGGTCTTGGTCATTCCACGTGGTGAAAACAATATTTTTACCATCGCGCGACCATTGTGGATAAAGTTCTGCAATATTTTTGTCTAGCTCAGTCAAGCGTGACATTCTGCCATCGGGTAAGGATTTTAACCAAATTTTCCCCAGTGCTTCGAAGGCGACTTTGCTACCATCCGGTGAGACCTGCGCCATACGTAGCATTTTTACATCGAAAACGTCTTTATCTATATCTTGCTTAAAGCGCACCGAGGGCTGTACGGCTAACTCAGTTTTTACACTAAAGGGGATATCTGTGAGTGTTTTATTGGCAACATTCAGACGATTAATTTTTCCCTTAGCCCAGAAGAAAATATCCTTGTTATCTTGTGTCCATGCCATTGTTGGATAGACGCCATGAATGGCCCAAGTCTCTTGCATATCACGGTCAAGTTCGCCAAACAGTTTAGTCGTTTCTCCCGACTTAAGGTCGAGTAGGTAGAGTGATGACTGAAAATCATCGCGCTTAATATAGGCGAGCTTAGTGCCGTCTGGGCTCGGCGTTGGCCGAATTGCACCACCCGTGCCTTCGATTAATACTTCAATCTCACCAGTTTGAGTATCGTAGCGTTTGATTTTATAGATACCGTTGACTGAATCCTTTGAGTAATGGAATGTTTTACCCGGCGTGTCATCCTGACTAAAGTAGATATAGCGACCATCGGGTGAATACGCGGGTTCACCTAAATCTTTCTCATCATTAGGACGTTCGGTCAATTTAACGCCTTCACCACCCGCAACGTGGTATAGCCACACTTCGCCCGCACCCAAACTACGACTGGCGGTAAAGTGCTTACGGGCAACCAGATACTGGGAGTCTGGGCTCCAAGCTGGACTGTTTAGCAGTCTGAAGGTTTCTTGGGTAACTGTTCTTGGGTTTTTACCATCGGCATCCATAATCCAAATGTTATCACCACCATCGCCATCGGACGTAAAAGCAATGTGCTTGCCATCAGGGCTATAGACGGGCTGCATCTGCCAAGCTATGCCTTGGACTAATGGCTTAGCTTCACCGCCTGTTACTGGAATTTGGTAGATGTCACCGAGTAAGTCGAAGACGATATATTTACCATCTTGGCTGACACTTAAGTTCATCCAAGTGCCTTCATTAACATCAACTTTGACTTGCAGTAAGGGAGCATTCGCTGGAGCGTTAACATTCCAAGTCGATTCTTTCGTTTCTGTGGCGTTAACTGCGAGGGTATTCATCCCAAGAGTGAGGGCAATATAAAGCGGGGTAAGTTTAGAGTTCAACATGTCACTTCCTGTTATCGTTCTTATGGGCTACATGATCGGTATTAATCACAAGATAAAGTTTTGTTAATACTTGGTGTAGTTATCGCATAAATAGATAGGAAGGAAAACGTAAATACTGTTTCAATTGATGTTCGAGCTAGAAAGCTGATATTTATATTAGGATTGGGACAACAGAAATAGAACCAAGTTATTTGGTTCTATTTATAGAGGAATATGGAGAACTAGCTGAGATAGGCTGATTGGATTAGCGAGGAAAGAAAATTGCTATCTCATCACCTAGGTGGATCATGGCATCATTTAATACCCTGCATGTAACACCTCCTCGCCAATCTGGGGTGAGTGCGGCTTCTAAACCGACATGTGCAATTTCCATTTTTTTACAGGGATCGGTCTCACCTGTAATTTCAAGTAGTAACTCACCAATCTGTAAATGTTTACCAACATCTGCACTGCTAAATACCAGACCATCAACGAGCAGATTTGCTCTGCGAGTCGTCCAAGGCAATTCTGCCTCGATAGCACGACAGGCTTGTTGCCATTGTAGTTTGGAAAGCACAGTGACTTGGCGTTTGCCAGGACGACCAAATACATCTTTCTCTACACCATTTAACTGGGTGACATTGGCACAGAGAACCTCATTCATTGGGCCGCGCTTTACAGTTTTATAGGCAATTGCCAGCAGTTTTGGCATAGTTTCTCACATCCTTTTTTAATGATTAAGTCGCTAAAACGATACGACTTAAAGTCCTTTTTTGATCAAATATTGGTATGGCGGCTGAGCCGTTTCGCTGGCGATAAGGGTGTGATCCATAAACTCACAGAAGCTTGGAATATCGCGTGTCGTTGCAGGGTCATCGGCAATGATCAGCAGTGTCTCGCCAGCAGCCATTTGTCTTACCGTTTTACGCACCATCATTACAGGTTCTGGGCAACGTAAGCCAAGTGCATCGAGTCTATGCTGTGCGGTTGAGAAAGCGTCGTTCATATTACCTCTACTGAACGGTTAAGCAGAATTAGCTAATGTTACTCTAGCCCCCATGATAAACCAAGTTGGCGGTCGCAATTTGTGATGTGGTTTGATTGGTGTGCTTTTTGTCGTTACCAAAGCTAGAGATAAAATGTTCCACGTGGAACAAACTTATGGCTTATGGTAATTAACATTACTCAACGGCTTTATCAGCAGCGCTTTGAGATTGAGAGATTGGATGGATGACAGCTGTACTATTCTCTGGTGCTAAATCATTTGCTGCCGCCATAGTTTGTTGCTGCAATTTGGACGCCCGTTTGTAGCTATACATTTTTTGATCGGCTTTATGAATTAAGCTATTGGCTTCTTCATATTCATAGGGGCCAGTATCTGTAATGCCAAAGCTTAAGGAAATATTGTTTAGACTGAGTTTTATTTTTTGATTAAACCGAGTGATGAAATTGTCGCGAGCTTGTTCCTCACGACAGTTAGGCATGATGATACAGAACTCATCTCCACCATATCGAAAACAATGATCTTCAGCACGAGTGGTTTCTTTAATCGCTTTTGCGACAGCACAAAGTACTTCATCACCTGATCTATGGCCTTGAGTGTCATTAAATAATTTAAAATCATCTACATCTAAGTAGATGACACATACAGGCTCGGCGCGTCTTTGGGCAGCTCTGAGTATGCGAGTTGCGGTTTCTTGTAAGTGCCTTACGTTGAGCAAACCTGTTAAGGGATCGGTTTGCGACAGTTCTTCTAACTGCTGGGTCCGCTCTTTGACTTTGCTTTCCATGCTTTGGGCATATTTCTCGGCCTTATCTTTAGCGTTCTCAATCTCGGAGACTAAACTGCGAATATAAGTATCGAATACTAGTGTGACATCAAACAGCACGAGTTTATCAATTGCGGCTCGAATACGTTCGGCTTGACGTACATCTTGTACTGAGCCGTTGATCACGGCATAGATCAACTCCTTGAGTGTGTGCACCGCAGACAGGTAAAGTTTGGGCTCAACACCAATTCGTTTATGGACTAAACCAATCCGCAGGCGATTGTTTACGTACTCAAGATCATAAACACCATTAAATAAATCAATCACATATCTTCTCTGTGCGGTACGCAGGCGGGCAAGGGTGTCTGAGTCTCCAATCAAGAGCGCAATTTCTGACACACTGGTTTGTAAGCCGTAAAAGTCATCGACGATTTTATCGATGTTTTCTTCGATGATAGGCTTAAAGGATTGCAGGGCCTTTACATCTCCCCCAGTAAAAGAGAAGAGCGCTTTACGAGACTCGATCTCCAGCTCAGTGATCCGCATTTGTTCGAAAAGGGTCTGTTCCGTTTGTAGCATCAGGCATTCCTCTGGTAAAACAACGAATTGCATCCTTGCACTACACTGCCTAGATTTGGCTGATGATTGCTTGCCTGTTGTCGCCCACAATAGCCAGTAATGCCCTTGTAGTTAAGTCGATAACGGACTGATTTTCAAATGAACAGCAGAAGAAATGAGAAATATTAATATTTACGATGGCAGAAGATTTGGCATAAAAAAAACCGGAACAAGTTCCGGCTTTGATAATTATTCGATTAACGAATTAAACACGTTCGAACACAGTGGCGATACCTTGGCCTAAACCAATACACATGGTCGCTAAACCTAAGGTCGCGTCTTTGTCTTCCATCAAGTTGATCAGCGTCGTAGAGATACGCGCACCTGAACAACCCAGTGGGTGACCTAGTGCAATCGCGCCGCCGTTGAGGTTGATTTTGTCGTCAACCACATCCGCTAAGCCTAAATCTTTCACACAAGGTAAAGACTGAGCTGCAAACGCTTCGTTCAGTTCAATCACATCTAAATCGGCAACTGTGATACCGGCACGAGCCAGCGCTTTTTGCGTGGCTGGAACAGGGCCGTAACCCATGATAGCCGCATCACAACCCGCAACCGCCATAGAGCGAATACGTGCACGAATTGGTAAGCCAAGTGCGCGCGCTTTAGATTCTTCCATGATCAGCATGGCTGAAGCGCCATCAGACAGTGCTGAAGAAGTACCCGCAGTGACAGTACCGTTAACTGGATCAAATACCGGACGCAGTGCTGCTAGAGATTCCATAGTAGTTTCTGGGCGGATCACTTCGTCTTGCAGTACTTTAATTAAGGCACCGTTAGCATCGTGACCTTCAATGCCATAGATTTCCTTGGCAAAACGGCCTTCAATCGTCGCAGCATAAGCACGTTGATGAGAACGTACTGCAAAAGCATCTTGCTGTTCACGGGTAATACCGTGCAGTTTACCCAGCATTTCAGCAGTTAACCCCATCATGCCAGAGGCTTTTGCCACGTTATTAGCAAGACCTGGGTGGAAGTCGACACCATGGCTCATAGGCACGTGGCCCATGTGCTCTACGCCACCAATAATAAAGGTGTCGCCCATGCCAGTCATAATCGCCCGCGCAGCTTGATGGATAGCATCCATTGACGAACCACATAGGCGGTTAACCGTCACAGCGCCAGCGGTCTTTGGAATGCCGGCTAATAGTGAAGCATTACGGGCAATATTGAAGCCTTGCTCTAGGGTTTGTTGCACACAACCCCAAATCACGTCTTCAATTAGGTTTGGGTCGAGTTGCGGATTACGCAGCAACAGACCTTTCATCAATTCGGCAGACAGAGTTTCTGCACGTACATTACGAAATACGCCAGCCTTTGAGCGGCCCATCGGAGTACGAATGCAGTCTACGATAACAGCTTGTTTCATGATTAAATTCCTTTCCCGCTAATTAGGCTTGGTAGTAGCTACCGTTATTGGCTGCTAATGTACGCATCGCATCTGTGACTTGATACAGACCGCCCAAGTGAGCATATTTGTCTGCTAAGGCCACAAAGTTTGCGACACCCATGGTATCCAAGTAACGGAACACGCCGCCTCTGAATGGCGGGAAACCTAAGCCATAAACCAGGCCCATATCCGCTTCGGCAGGTGATGCGACAATGCCTTCTTCTAAACAGCGCACGGTTTCGATGATCATAGGGATCATAGTACGGGCAATAATGTCATCGGCTTCAAAGGCTTTTAAGTCGCCAAAGGCCGCTTTCAATAGGCCGTAGCTCGTAGGATCGACATCTTTCTTCGGTTTACCACGGCTATCGACTGAATAGACATAGAAACCTTTGCCATTTTTCTGGCCAAGACGTTTGTTCTCAAACATCACATCAATCGCATCAGTGCCTGATTTACCCATTCGATCAGGGAAACCTTCAGCCATAACGGCTTGGGCGTGATGACCTGTGTCTAAACCCACTACGTCGAGCAGGTAAGCAGGGCCCATTGGCCAACCGAATTGTTTTTCCATTACCTTGTCGATTGCAGTAAAGTCGCCACCTTCGGCAAGTAAGCCATTAAAGCCTGCAAAGTAAGGGAAGAGTACGCGGTTAACGAAGAAGCCTGGGCAATCGTTTACCACGATTGGGGTTTTGCCCATTTTGCTGGCGTAAGCCACAACAGAGGCGATGGTTTCTTCAGAACTGTGCTCACCACGGATAACTTCTACCAACGGCATTTTGTGCACTGGGTTGAAGAAATGCATACCGCAGAAACGCTCAGGTTTCTTCATGCTCTTAGCGAGCAAGTTGATTGAAATCGTTGAGGTGTTTGACGCGATAATTGCATCTTCACTCACATAGCCTTCAACTTCGGCTAAAACCTGTGCTTTAATTTTTGGATGTTCAACAACGGCTTCAACGACGACATCACTGTGTTTGAGCGCAGCATAATCTAATGAAGGCGTGATGTTGTTCAGCACTTTGGCCATTTTTTCTGGCGTTGAACGACCACGAGCAACTTGGGCAGACAGCAGTTTGGCGGCTTCATTGAGGCCTAAATCTAATGCTGGCTGGGCAATGTCTTTCATGACAATCGGTGTGCCTTTGCTGGCGCTTTGGTAGGCGATACCGCCGCCCATAATGCCAGCACCTAATACGGCAGCGTTTTTCACTTCTTTGGCTAATTTACCCGCTTTTTTCGCTTTGCCTTTAACGAATTGATCATTAAGGAAGATACCGATAAGCGCTTTAGCAACGTCAGTTTTAGCCAGTTTGATAAAGGCTTGATGCTCGATTTGCAGTGCTTCGGTGCGGCCTTTAGTCGATGCTTGCTCAATCACGCTTACTGCGGCCATTGGTGCTGGGTAGTGTTTACCCGCAACAGCAAACACCATGCCTTTAGCAGTGGTGAATGACATCATAGCTTCGAGTTTTGGCAGCGTTAGGGCAGACAGCTTGCGGTTACGACGCGCTTGCCAATCTAACTTTTCAGCAACAGCATCTTTGAGCATTTGAATCGCAGCCGCTTCTAATGCTTCTGGCGCAACCACAGCATCCACAGCACCGACTTTCAGTGCATCTTCAGCGCGTTGGTCGTTACCTGTGGTGATCCATTCAAGTGCGTTATCTGCACCAATCACACGTGGCAGACGAACTGTGCCGCCAAAGCCTGGGATGATGCCGAGTTTAGTTTCAGGTAAACCGATTTTGGCTGTGGTATCTGCGATACGAAAATCCGTTGCCAGAATGGTTTCACAGCCGCCACCTAAGGCAAAGCCTTTGATTGCAGATGCTGTTGGGAAAGGTAAGTCTTCGAGTTTGTTGAAGACAGCGTTGGCTTGTTCAACCCAAGAGAGCAGTACGGCGTCATCTTGTGCGAATAGGCCTAAAAATTCGGTAATGTCGGCACCCACAATAAAGGTATCTTTACTTGAGGTCAGCACTAACGCTTTGATATTGGAATTTTGCTTGATGCTGTCTAATGCGGCATCGAGCGAAGCGAGGGTTTCTCTGTCGAATTTGTTCACCGAACCGGGTGCGTTAAAGCACAGCTTGGCAATATTATCCTCGAGTAACTCAACTTGAATTGTAGGACTTTGGTAGATCATTGCTTGCTTCCTTTTGGCTTAGAAGTGATACCCACCATTATGTGTTGGTGCTAGTACGACTCTCTATCTCACAGCAGCTTCGGCCATCATTTGACCAGTTGTGTGCCAGTGTGCTTCGAAATTCGATAAATTACAACACCCAATTTAAACGACTGTTTAATTTCTTGTCGGCTAGAGTGATTTTTCACCTTTGTGATACACTGCAAAGAGTGTAGAACACCTAGAATGCGTTAAATCACTTTGCGGATAAATAGGTCTTTGTGGCTGTTTTCCTTAGACGTTTAAACGCTGTAGCCATGCTAGGGTTGAATAGAATTATTAAAAATAATCATGATGTTATCGCTTTAATGTTCTTTATTCAGCAGCCATGTATTTTAGATTGAGTGACAGTTTAACGTTTTGATTGAATCTGTTGTTCATGATCAGATTAAGATTATGTGGGCAAATTTGGCTCATAATATTAACTTTTATTCATTGCAGGAGATGACAAATGGATCAGTTGGCTCATCACTATCGTGCCCATATTGCCGAGTTAAACCGCCGAGTCGCAGAGATTTTGTCTCGAGAAGCCTTGTCTGGTTTAGTGATCCATTCGGGTCAGCCGCATCGGATGTTTTTGGATGATATCAATTATCCCTTTAAAGCAAACCCGCACTTCAAGGCATGGTTGCCAGTGTTAGATAATCCGAATTGCTGGTTAGTCGTCAATGGTCGCGATAAGCCGCAGCTGATTTTTTATCGTCCTGTGGATTTTTGGCACAAAGTATCCGATGTGCCGGATATGTTCTGGACCGAGCATTTTGATATTAAGCTGTTAACTAAGGCCGATAAGGTCGCTGAGCTGTTACCCAAAGACACAGTTAATTGGGCTTATTTGGGTGAGCATTTAGATGTAGCCGAAGTGCTGGGTTTTACCAGTCGCAACCCCGATGCTGTGATGAGCTATTTGCATTACCACAGAACCACTAAAACTGAATATGAGCTAGAATGTATGCGCCGCGCCAACCAAATTGCGGTGCAGGGACATTTGGCTGCTAAAAATGCCTTTTATAATGGTGCGAGCGAGTTCGAGATCCAGCAGCACTATTTATCTGCAGTTGGCCAGAGCGAAAATGAAGTGCCCTACGGCAATATTATCGCTCTTAATCAAAATGCGGCGATTTTGCATTACACCGCGCTCGAGCATCAAAGTCCTGCGAAACGTTTGTCTTTTCTTATCGATGCGGGTGCGAGCTACTTTGGTTATGCGTCTGATATCACTAGAACCTATGCATTCGAGAAGAATCGTTTCGATGAGTTGATCGCTGCGATGAATAAGGCGCAGCTGGAGCTCATCGACATGATGCGCCCCGGCGTTCGTTATCCTGATTTACACTTAGCGACTCACGCTAAAGTAGCGCAAATGCTATTGGATTTTGATTTAGCCACGGGTGATGCCCAAGGTTTGGTTGAAGAAGGCATTACCAGTGCTTTCTTCCCCCATGGTTTAGGCCACATGTTAGGTTTACAAGTACATGATGTGGGTGGCTTCTCCCACGATGAGCGCGGTACCCATATCGCGGCACCCGAGGCCCACCCATTCTTGCGCTGCACCCGCATTTTAGCGCCAAACCAAGTGCTGACTATGGAACCTGGGTTATACATCATAGATACTTTGCTCAATGAGCTTAAACAAGATAGTCGTGGCCAACAGATCAACTGGCAAACGGTTGATGAGTTAAGGCCTTTTGGCGGTATTCGTATCGAAGATAACGTCATAGTGCATCAAGACAGAAACGAGAACATGACCCGTGAGCTCGGCTTAGCCGATTGATGTTTGAAAATAGATTAGGGCGAATTTGTGCTCGAAAGTTATAACGTTCCCTGTGATGAAATCGTCATTGAAGAAGAGATAAAGCATAGTCGCTTTATCTCTTTTCTTTTTCATTGCGATAGTGTCGATAAATTAAAGTTAGTACTTACTGACATAAAGCGTGACTATCCCGGCGCAAGCCACTATTGCTCAGCTTTTGTTGCTGGCGCACCGGATGATAGCGTCTTAATTGGTTCGAGTGATGACGGTGAGCCCGCTGGCAGTGCAGGCCGCCCTATGTTAGCTGTGTTGCAAGGGGCACATATTGGCGAAGTTGGCGCCGTTGTCGTGCGTTACTATGGCGGTACTAAGCTAGGCGTAGGTGGACTCGTTCGGGCTTATACGTCGGGCTTAAGGCAAGGCTTGATTCAATTACCGACGCGACTCAAACAGTTACGGTATCCCGCCAAGTTGCATTGTGATTATGCGCAGCTGCGCGATGTCGAGCATCTATTACAGCAAGTGGATGCCGTGATCATCGATAAGCAATTTGCCGCAGCGGTCGATATTGTGTTTGAGATAGGGCGAGAGCAACAGGCATGGCTTTGTGAGTCACTGGCGACACTGAGTCAAGGAAGTTTGAGGCCCGAGTTTGAGCTGTGATGCCTGCGTAAATTATGCCAAAATAGCCCAAATGCTGAAAATACCTTTACAGCCAATGGAATAATTGAACTCGCGTAATGCAATATAAAACCATAATTAGAATCATAGGCCTGCTGATTGGTTTATTTTCAATCACTATGCTGCCACCAGCACTGATCGCTGTTTGGTATAACGATGGCGGCGGCACGGCGTTTATGCAGGCATTTTTTGTTAGCCTATTTATTGGTTTTTGGCTCTGGTATCCAAACCGCCACTGCAAAGAAGAATTGCGTACGCGAGAGGGCTTCCTGATTGTCGTGCTGTTCTGGACTGTACTGGGTTCTATTGGTGCCTTGCCGTTTATCTTTTCGAGTCAGCCAGACTTAAGCTGGACAGACAGCTTCTTTGAATCTTTTTCAGCGTTAACCACCACCGGAGCCACTGTCATTGTCGGGCTCGATTTCCTACCTAAGGCCATTTTGTTTTACCGCCATATGCTGCAATGGCTTGGCGGCATGGGGATTATTGTGCTCGCAGTGGCTATTTTACCTGTGCTCGGTGTGGGAGGAATGCAGCTTTATCGCGCAGAAATTCCGGGGCCAGTGAAAGACAGTAAGATGACCCCGCGGATAGCCGAAACTGCTAAAGCACTGTGGTATATCTATTTACTGCTAACGATTTCCTGTGCGACGGCTTATTGGTGGGCGGGCATGAGTATTTTTGACGCCATTTGTCATTCATTTTCGACCATAGCCATCGGAGGTTTTTCGACCCACGATGCCAGCATGGGCTATTTCGATAGTCCTACTATTAACCTTATTTGTGTGTTCTTTTTAATTGTTTCTGCGGTTAACTTTAGCGTGCATTTTGCGGCATTTTCACGACGTGGGATTAACGTTAGAGTCTATTTTAAAGATGCTGAATTTAAGATGCTGGTGGCGATTCAACTTATTCTCACAGCGATTTGTTTCTTCACACTTTATCGTTCTGGTATTTATGATTCGCCAGAAGAAACCTTAGATCATGCTTTATTTCAGGCAGTTTCAGTTGCCACTACGGCTGGATTTGGCACTGATAGCTTCCATCTGTGGCCATTGTTTTTACCCATACTATTAATGTTTTCGAGTTTTATCGGTGGCTGTGGTGGCTCAACTGCGGGTGGGATTAAGGTCATTCGAGTAATTTTACTGCTGTTACAGGGTTCCCGTGAATTGAAACGACTCGTTCACCCTAAGGCAATGTTTTCGATTAGGATTGGCTCTAAAGCCTTACCCGACCGCGTGGTTGATGCTGTTTGGGGATTCTTTTCTGCCTATGCGCTGGTGTTTGTGATTTGTATGCTTGCACTCATGGCGATGGGATTAGATGATATTACGGCTTTTAGTGCCACGGCGGCATGCTTAAACAACCTAGGCCCAGGTTTAGGTGAGGTAGCGAGCAATTATGCCAGTATTGGTGATGGAGCCAAGTGGGTATTGGTCGTGGCTATGCTGTTTGGTCGCCTCGAAGTATTTACCTTACTGATTTTGTTTACGCCAACTTTTTGGAAGAATTAATCATGCAGACGTTAATAATCTATTCGACGATAGATGGCCAAACATTGGCAATTTGCCAAAAAATGAAGACGATTGTTGAACAGGCGGGAGAGCAGGTTTCGCTCGCCACATTAGAGCAGGCGGAAGCGTTGAGCTTAGTGGATTTTGATAAAGTGCTGATTGGTGCCAGTATTCGTTATGGTAAACATAGACCAGAGCTTTATCAGTATGTGAATCGCCACCATGCAGTGCTAGATACTAAGATTAATGGTTTTTTTACCGTTAACGTAGTAGCGCGCAAACCCTTAAAAAATACGCCTGAAACCAATCCTTATATGCAAAAGTTTCTCAAGCTTTCACTGTGGCAACCCCAGCAGTTAGAAGTGTTTGCGGGCAAGATTGATTACCCTAAATACGGTTTCTTCGACCGGACCATGATACGTTTTATCATGTGGTTGACTAAAGGGCCAACGGATATCACAGGCACTTTTGAGTTTACCGATTGGGCAAAAGTCGATGCCTTCGGTAACCGTTTTAGCCAACATTGAAAACCATTAAGCCCTAATCACTTGCAAGAGGTTAGGGCTTAAATTTAGGCTAATTTTGCAGTGTTAGGCCGCGCAGTAGCGGCTATGCAGAATTGAAATCACTTGGGTGACTTGCTCGTTCTTGAGTTTATAGTAAACAATCTGCGAGCTCTTACGGGTATCCACGAGATCTTCTGCGCGTAATACGGCTAAATGCTGGGATAGGGCCGACTGGCTTAATGGCACTGTGGCGTTGAGCTCGGTTACGCTCAACTCTTTGTCTAGTAATAGACATAAAATCATTAGGCGATAAGGGTTCGCTATGGCCTTGAGCCATTTAGCCGCACTTTCCGCATTAGTTACCATTGCATCTACATCTATATCATTTTGCATAAGGTCACTCACTTTATCGCTTTTGATTAGATAATTCTAATTGAACACATGTGTTTACGCAATCATACTGCTCGGCAATGCAGATCTCAATTTTTGCATCTCAGAATATGAGATACGACTGATTTGTGATCCTATCAGAGGTTTATTTAACGTAACCTTGCCACAATGGTGGTATTACTCAGTGGATCGGGAATTGCCTATGACACGCGTCCTCGTACTTTATTTTACCCGTGGTGGCCATACGGCCAAGATTGCCAGTGCAATTGCCGAGCAATTAAGATTTCGTGACGCTAAGGTTGACCTCATCGATATCAACAGTGCTGCCGCGACTTGTATTAATTGGCCTGATTATGATGTCGTTGCCTTAGGTGCCTGCGTGCTCTATGGCACCTATGATAAGAGCGTTTTTCAATTTATTGAGCAGCATGCACAGGCTCTGGGCGCATTGCCAAACAGTTTTTTCTGCGTCAATGTTGTGGCGAGAAATCCTGAAAAACGTATCCCTGCAAATAATAAATATCTGCAAAAGTTCATTGCGTTATCGCCATGGACGCCTGCTGATCTTAAAATTATTGCGGGCAAAGTGGATTATCCTTCATGGCCTTGGTATGACAGATTGGCGATTCAGTTGATTATGAAGATGACTAAGGGTCCAACTGATCCTAAGTCAGTTATCGATTATACCGACTGGGCAGATGTGAATGTTTATGCTGATCATCTGTTGGAATTAGCTGACGTTACTGCAACAGCTTAATAAAAAAGGCGCTTAACAAGTTAAGCGCCTTTTTAGTATTCAAGCTCTACTGAATTAGTACTTCCAGAAACTCGGGTGAAACAACACCGCCACGGTTAAGATTTCTAAACGACCGAGGAGCATGCCGAGTGACAACGCCCATTTAGCGACATCGGGTAGCGTTGAGAAGTTACCTACAGGTCCAATAATCGGGCCTAAACCAGGGCCCACGTTAGTGACTGCCGTAATCGCGCCCGTGAAACTGGTCATAGGATCGAGACCCGTGAGCACTAAAATCACTGACAAGCCTACAATCACCATCACAAACAGCAGGACGAAAGTGATCAGAGATCGGACGATATCATCACTGATGATGCGGTTGTTGTAACGTTCCCTAAAGATACCGTTTGGATGACATTGCTGTTTCAATTGCTCGCGCATAATGGCCCCAGCAATTTGAAAACGGAAGATCTTAATCCCGCCCGAAGTGGAACCAGAGCAACTACCGACAAACATTAAAAACAGGAAGGCGATATTGGCAAAGGCGCCCCAAGCACCGTAGTCCGTTAAGCCATAACCTGTAGTGGTGACTACCGATACCACGTTAAAGCTGGATAAACGCAGTGCATCTAGAAGCTCAATGTCGCGGGTTTGCCACAGCCAGAAGCCAATAGAACAAGATACAAATGTGAGGAAAAATAAGAAGCCTTTGACCTGAGCATCGTTCCAAATCCGTAGATCCCTTTGCTGTATGGTTTGTACAAACATGAGTAGTGGCAAGCCACCTGCTGCCATAAAGAAAATCCCAACCCAGTGTGCAGAGTTGGAGAACGCCGCCATTGAGCTATCTGAGGTCGAGTAGCCACCAGTCGAGAGGGTGGTCATTGCATGATTGATGGCCTGAAACCAAGTCATTCCCGCCAGATGATAGGCAACACAGCAGATACTCGTTAGTAAAATATATATAAAGAATAAATACTTAGCCATGCTTTGGGTGCGCGGCACGGCTTTATCGCTCCAATCGGATGATTCAGTGCGGAATAGCCGCATCCCGCCGACGTTTAAGAAGGGTAGAATCGCCACCGCCATTACGATAAAACCAATCCCACCTAGCCATTGCAATAAAGAGCGCCAGATTAAGATACTGTGATCCATAGTATCCAACCCTGAGAGTACAGTAGAACCTGTGGTCGTGATGCCGGACATGGTTTCAAAGAAGGCGTCGGTATAACCAATACCGTGATAAAGGGTAAATGGCATGGCCGCGAATAGGCTTACGATCAACCACGTTAGGCTGGTTAGTAGGAACATATCGCGGATATTGAGGTTAATGCTTTTGCTCTGGCCATTGTGTAAACACAGGCTTGAGCTAATGCCTGTGACTAATGCCGACACCATAAAAGAGCCCACAGTTTCCTCTCCTTTGTATGCGGCGAGGAGCAGTGGGATCAGCATGAAAGCTGTCAGCATGGACAAAAACAGCCCTAAAATAAACAATAGCGGTCTAAAGTTCAGCATAAGTTGGCTTACTAAGGTTCTTAGAAGAAGAAAGCACTTGGTTGGAAAAGCTTCTCGACTTCGCCGACAAACTTTTTATTCACTAAGAACAAGATCACGTGATCTCCTTGCTCTATCACGGTTTTGTCGTGGGCCATCAGCACTTCATCATTGCGGACAATAGCGCCAATCGTTGTCCCCGGTGGCAACTTAATATCACCAATGGCTTTGCCAACGACTTTAGAAGTGCTGGCATCTCCGTGGGCAATGGCTTCAATTGCCTCGGCCGCCCCACGACGTAAAGAGTAAACGTTACAGATATCACCCTGACGAATATGAGTTAATAGTGCCGAAATCGTCGCTTGTTGTGGTGATATTGCAATATCGATGTTGGCTTCTTGCACTATATCCACATAGGCTTCGCGTTGAATAAGCACCATGACCTTTTTCGCGCCCATACGTTTTGCTAGCAGGGCGGACATAATATTGGCTTCGTCGTCATTGGTGACCGCAATAAATACGTCAGTTTGGTCTATGTGTTCTTCGAGCAGTAATTCTTGATCTGAGGCATCACCGCAGAACACTGTGGTATTTTCCAGCTGCTCCGATAAGGCTTCTGCACGTTCTAATTTATGCTCAATCAGTTTGACCGAGTGGGTGCGCTCAAGGCGTTTTGCTAAACCTAGGCCTATGTTACCGCCACCGGCGATCATAATGTTGCGGTAGGAGTTATCGAGCTTTTGCATTTCGCTCATGACAGCACGAATGTGGCGACTGTCTGCAACGAAGAAGACTTCATCATCGGCTTCGATAATGGTCGTTCCGCGAGGCATAATAGCGCGGCCTTGGCGGAAGATCGCCGCGACCCGGGTATCAATATTGGGCATGTGTTCGCGAAGTGCCGCTAATGCATTCCCCACCAGTGGGCCGCCGTAATAGGCTCGAACAGCCACTAGGCTCAACCGGCCTTCCGCAAATTCAAGCACTTGCAATGCGCCTGGATATTCTACGAGTCGCTGGATGTAAGCGGTCACTAACTGTTCAGGGGCGATTAATTCATCGATCACGAAGCCGCCACGGGGACGACCATCGCTATTTTTGGTTTCACTGTCGATAAAGAGTTTATCGCGCATCGCCAAATACGGTTCTGAGCGGATACGGGCAATTTTAGTCGGCGTACCAAAAAGGGTATAGGCAATCTGGCAGGCAGCCATATTGCATTCATCACTATTGGTTACGGCGATAAGCATGTCGGCATCTTCTGCGCCTGCTTCTCTGAGAACATCAGGGTGAGCGGCATGGCCCGCTACGACGCGAAGGTCATATTTATCTTGCAGGGCGCGTAATCTGGATTTGTCATAATCGACAATGGTGATGTCATTGTTCTCACCCACCAAATTTTCGGCCAAGGTTCCCCCAACTTGACCCGCACCTAATATGATAATTTTCATGGCCTTGCTTACTTCCTAATCAGTCGCTTTCAATAAACGGGCATAATAAAACCCATCCATATTGTCTTGTCCTGGCGTGATTTGCCAACCTATATCCTGTGGCGAATTTTGCTGGACAAGTGTGTCTAGTTTAGCATCTACCGTTCTATCTAAAAACGCACTGATCTGGTCGCGGTTTTCCTGCGGTAAAATCGAACAAGTGGCATAAAGAAGCGTGCCACCGGGTTTTAGCCACTTCCAGCAATGATCGAGAATTTGCTGTTGAAGTTCAGCCAATTCTTCAATGTCATGGTTTTTTCGCAACCATTTAATATCGGGATGGCGGCGGATCACTCCCGTGGCCGAGCAAGGCGCGTCCAGTAAGATACGATCAAATTGTCCGCCTTGCCACCATGAGTCTATGTTGGCCGCATCACCATGGATAAGCTCCGCTTTTAATGATAAGCGGTCAAGGTTCTGTTGCACACGTTCAAGGCGTTTAGCATCAAAATCAACAGCGACTAATTTGATACTCGGCTCAAGTTCGAGTAAGTGACAACTTTTGCCACCGGGTGCCGCGCAGGCATCGAGTATTAATTCATTCGCTTGCGGGGCAAGTAATGTCGCCGCCCATTGTGCCGCGCCATCTTGCACTGATGCAGCACCTTCATGAAAGTATGGCAGTGTGGCGACATCCTTTGGATGCGCTAGGAGAATGGCATCGGCACTGTTGCCTTCGCTCGCTTCAATGTCGATTTCGGCTAGGGCAGCGAGGTATTCGGCACGGCTCTGGGATAAGCGATTGTTACGCAGCCACATGGGCGGGCGTTCATGGCTTTGTTGAATGATGTCTTGCCACTGCTCGGGATAGGCTTCTTTTAAGCGCTTAATTAACCAAGCGGGTGTGTTATAGCTTAAGGTATCTGATTCTGTGCTTAGCGGCGATAGCTGGCGCTGAATGTTGCGCAGTACACCATTAACGACCTTGACCATGCCTTCAAATTTTAACTGGCGACAGGCTTCGGCGGTTTCTGAAATCGCGGCGTGGCTTGGAATGCGAGTGAAGTAAAGTTGATAGCAACCTATGATCAGCAGCTGGTGGATAATCCTTTGCTTACCTTTGAGTGGTTTCGCTAGGCATTCACTGATGCGTTTCTCTATTTGCGGCAGAGTGCGCATCACGCCGTAACAGATCTCGGCGAGTAGGGCTTTATCTTTGCCGCTGGCAAGGTGCTTTTGTTGATCGGGCAGTGCCACTGAGAGTGACACGCCTTTTTCTAATACTTCGAAGATGGCTTTCGCAGCCAGCGCGCGCAAGTTCATACTATTGTGCCTCATTTGCGAGGCGAGTATTCGGGCTAAACCATTCACCTCGAGCATTGAGAATATCGGCAACATTGAGCGGCTTTTTCCCTGGCAGCTGCATACTCAGCAGGGTTAACACGCCGTCGGCAGTAGCGACTTCTATGCCTTTTTTGCTGGCGCTGATAATAGTGCCCGGAGCAGCTGTGCTGGTGGTTTCGCTGACTTGGGTTTGCCACACTTTAATAGTGTTACCTTGGTGCTCAAAGTAACTCACAGGCCAAGGATTAAAGGCACGGACTTCTTGCCATAACTGTTTAGCGGATTTATTCCAGTCGAGCCTGGCTTCTTCTTTGCTGAGTTTTTCTGCGTAGTTCGCTAAGGCTTCATCTTGTTTTTCAGCGGCTAAGGTACCGTTTGCTAAACCCTCGAGGGCTTGCAATAGGGCAACGGGACCTTGTTCTGCCAGTTTCTCGTAAAGGCTGGCTGACGTGTCGTTATCTTCGATCGGCAGATAGGTTTTAAGCAGCATGTCACCAGTATCTAAACCCACATCCATCTGCATAACGGTCACGCCGGTTTCTTTGTCGCCGGCCCAAAGTGCGCGTTGGATCGGTGCGGCACCGCGCCAGCGTGGCAAAATAGAACCATGAACGTTAATACAACCTAAACGCGGTGTATCTAACACGACTTTTGGCAAGATCAGACCGTAGGCAACTACCACCATAATATCGGCGTTGAGTGCGGCAAGTTCTTGTTGTGCGGGTTCTTTACGTAATGAGCCGGGTTGAAACACTGGAATACTATTGGCGATAGCAAGTTCTTTTACTGGGCTGGCGGTCAGTTTCTTGCCGCGGCCAGCGGGTCTATCGGGCTGAGTGTAAACGCCAATCACATTATGGTGTGAGTTTAAAAGTGCTTGTAAGTGGCGAGCGGCAAAATCCGGTGTTCCGGCAAAGATGATGTTGAGTGGTTTCAAATCTGATCCTATGCTTCTTTGGCGTCCAATCGGGCGGCTTTTTCAAGTTTTTGTTTGATCCGCTGACGTTTTAGCGGCGACAAATAATCGACAAACAATTTGCCTTTGAGGTGATCCATTTCGTGTTGAATACAAATGGCAAATAACTCATCGGCCTCAACTATAAATTCGTTACCGTGCCTGTCTAAGGCTTTTACCGTGACAAATTCGGCGCGATCGACTTTGGCGTAAATCCCCGGAACCGACAGGCAACCTTCTTCATTGCAGAAGTCACCGCTGCTGGCGATAATTTCGGGGTTTATAAACACTTTGGGTCGTTCGACTTCATCCTGTAAGTCCATGACAATAAGTTGTTTATGGTAATCAACTTGGGTCGCGGCCAGACCGATACCTTTTTCTTGGTACATGGTTTCGAACATATCATCAATTTGAGTCTGCAGCTCGGCATTAAACTCTGTGATGGGTGTGGCTTGTGTTCGTAATCTTTCGTCAGGGAATTGTAATACTTTTAATAGTGTCATACATAAACTCTTAACAAGTCTGTCAAATCTCTGCCAGTTAGTTATACTGACTGATGCTAATGAGTTAATTTTAATCTTTAGTGCCTACCAATAACAGTAAAAGCTCAAACTAAGAGTTAAACAACATGGAAATACCCATGAAACGGTTAATTTTACTCGCGTTAATGACATTCAATTGCACGTTTGTTGCCGCAGATACCCTGACGCTTAAGGCGGGGCATCCTGAGTCATATGTAGTGAAAAAGGGCGATACTCTTTGGGATATCTCCGCCGCGTTTCTGAATGACCCATGGAAATGGCCAAGTCTTTGGGATGTAAACCCACAAATTGCTAATCCCCACCTTATTTACCCTGGCGATCAACTCACTCTGGTATTTATTGATGGTCAGCCCCGCCTTGTGCGTAATGGTGCTACTGTCGATAGTGCTAAACCCCATGTAAAAAAGAGTCCCGAGGGACGTGTCATTGCTAAGAGTAATGCTATTCCAGCCGTTGATTTAGCCTTGATTGAACAATATTTAGTGCAGAATCGGGTCGTCGAGACTCACTGGCTTACTGAGCAACCTATGGTGCTGGCAGGTGAAAGCCCATCGCGTCACCATATTGTGGGTGATGTGATTTATATTGATGCTGAACTGCCAATAAACCAAAAGTATGGTATTTACGAACGCGGTCGCGAGTTTTTCAATAAAGAGTCAGGCGAAGCGTTAGGACAAGAAGCCATTTTGTCGTCTACTGGTCAAGTGATTGAGTCTGGTAAGGTTTCAAAAATTAAGTTGCTAACGAGCTTTCGTGAAACCAAAGCGGGCTTCAGAGTATTGCCGATGGAAAGTGATTCCTTGATGTCAGCTTACTTTACTCCTAAACCTGCGGAATTAAAGATACCGGCTTTAGTGTTAGCGACAGAATCAAATTTGCGTGAAGCGGGTAAGTTGAATGTCGTGTACTTAGATAAAGGTACTCAGGATGGCGTCGAGCCTGGGGTGGTATTTTCTATTTACCGTGATGGTGAGGTTATTGTTATCAACAATGATGGTATGCCGGTTCCTGCAATTGAACGTACTGCCTATGATAACCTAATGGCGTCAGTCTCTTCGGATCGTGCAGTTAAGATGCCGGATGTTTATCATGGTAAGTTGTTAGTGTTTAAAGTGTTTGATAAGGCGAGCTTAGGTTTGATTGTCTCCACCGAGCGGCCTGTTCGTGTCGACGATAAGTTAATCGCCCCAGAATCTTTAGCCTTAAGAGGTCTATAATCTCTGAAAATTTGGTCGATTGGTTAGTTGTTTGTGCTGTATCTGGGCTAGGACCCGCTCGGATCCAACAATTATTAACGCACATGGAAGTGGACGACCTCAGACAAAGGTTAGAGCATGAGAGACAAGCGCTACCTTTATCTGATCATCTGCTCCATAGCCTTGTTATTGATTATCAAAAAGTGGATGTCGCCCTCGAATGGCAACAGCAAGCCGCCGATCATCATCTGCTTTGTTTCTCTGATCCGTTTTATCCACCATTATTAAAACAACTCTCAGATCCGCCCGCCGTCCTGTTTGTTAAAGGTTGCTTAGAGGCGTTAGCCCTTCCTTATCTTGCTATTGTTGGCAGTCGTAATGCTTCTCCTGGGGGATTACAGGTCGCTTACCAACTGGCTGCTGAGATGTCCTCAATGGGATTTGGTATCTGTAGTGGCATGGCGATGGGGATTGATGGGGCGGCCCATAAAGCCTGTGTTGACCATCAAGGGCGCACTATTGCCGTACTAGGAACGGGCATAGAGATCATTTATCCACGAAAACATCGACAGCTTTATCATGATATTCAGCGGCAAGGCTGTATACTTAGCGAGTTTTGGCCTGATACTGGTCCCTTTGCGGGTAATTTTCCGAAACGAAATCGCATTATTAGCGGTCTATCTTTAGGTACTCTTGTGGTTGAAGCCTGTCGCAAAAGCGGCTCTTTAATCACTGCTAGGTTGGCGATGGAACAAGGGCGTGAGGTGTTTGCCGTTCCGGGCTCAATCTTAGGTGGTTACCATCAAGGCTGCCATGATTTATTACGTGATGGAGCAAAGCTTGTGGAAACCGCTGCCGATATAGTGGAAGAGTTGGCAAGTTTAACCGCTTTCCACCTTGAAGAATTGAAGTTATGCCACCATATACAGCAAGGCGAGATTTGTAATTTGCCATTTTCGTCTCTGTTAGCTAGTGTAGGTTATGAAACTACATCAATTGATGCAGTCGTTGAACATAGTGGAAAAACGATAGATCTGGTGTTAGAACAAATGCTTGAACTTGAGTTGCAAGGTTGGGTAATAGCAGTACCCGGTGGTTACGTCAGAGTAAAGAGGAGCTAGCCATGTTTGATATCCTCATGTATCTATTTGAAAACTATGTTCACAGTGAAGTTGAACTACTAGTTGATGAAGACGAGTTAACCAAGGAACTCACTCGTGCCGGATTTCATCAATCCGAGATTTTAAAAGCGTTAACTTGGTTAGAGCGCTTAGCTGAATTACAAGAAGGGGATAAACCTTATCTTTGTAATCACGATCAGCATTCGTTTCGTATCTATACGAAGGACGAAATGGACAAGCTGGATGTAGAATCCCGCGGTTTCTTGTTGTTTTTAGAGCAAGTTAAAGTGCTGAATGTCGAAACCCGTGAAATGGTGATCGATAGAGTTATGGAGTTGGATGAACCAACCCTGATTTTAGAAGATCTCAAATGGGTTATCTTAATGGTGTTGTTTAACGCTCCTGGTCATGAGTCCGCTTATGAGCAAATGGAAGATTTAATCTTCGAACAGCCCGAAGGCCGACTGCATTCTTAATCGTTGTGAAAGATGAATTATGAGAGAAAGGAGGCTAAGACCTCCTTTTTTGATGCCATAAATTCCTTGATGGCACTGCGCTTGATATCCTAATGCGCTACGACAGGTGGTGAATGATTATGTCTAAGATTGATGAACAATTATTTAGTGCCCACGAACACGCACTGGAAAAAGAATACGAACTTTGCCCTGAATGTGGCAGCGAGTTATCGGTTAAACACAGTAAGCACGGCGGTTTTATTGGCTGTAATAATTACCCTAGCTGTAATTACACTCGTCCCTTAGTGCAACACGAATCCATTGAAACTCAAGTGATTGAAGGTTCTGTATGTCCTGAATGCGGCCACGAGCTGGCGGTAAAATCTGGTCGATTTGGGATCTTTATCGGGTGTACTCAATATCCTAGCTGCACGCATATTGAAAAACAGGATCAAGCGAGTGATAAGCCTGAAATTCCTTGCCCTGAATGCAAAGCGGGTAAGCTTGAGCACAGAACTAGTCGCTTCGGAAAGAGTTTTTATGCCTGCAGTGCTTACCCTAAGTGTAAGTTTATTGTGAATTATCCTCCGGTTGCTGAAGCTTGCCCTAGTTGTGGTTTTGGGATCTTAGTCGAGCGTAAAGGTGCGGCTGGGATGCGTTTAGAATGCCCGCAAAAAAGCTGTAAATACAAAAGACCACTTTAGTTTATTGTGTGACCTGCATCTTAATATTTGGCCGATGAAAGTGGCTTGCGTATAATCCTCGGCTGACCGCTGATGGGGCGGTCAGTATTCGAATTTATCCAATAATTTGATTGTTGAAATCGACAATACTCAAAAGGTGATCCTAAGATGTTGCAGCTGCACCCATCTGACATAAAAGATATTGTGCTTAACGGTGGTGTTATCGCTTATCCAACCGAGGCGGTTTATGGCCTAGGTTGCGACCCAGATAATGACACCGCTATCCAAAAGTTATTGGCGGTAAAACAGCGCCCATGGCAAAAAGGACTGATCTTAGTCGCCAGTGATTTTCAGCAGCTTTTAGCCTATGTTGATGAATCGCAATTAACTGTTGAGCAGCTCGAGTTTGCATTTTCCAAGTGGCCGGGGCCTTTTACCTTTGTAATGCCAATCAAAGCGCAGGTTTCAAAATACCTCTGTGGTGAATTTGACTCTATCGCAGTGCGAGTATCTGCCCATACTGGGGTGCAAGCCCTGTGCCGCGCGCTCAATAAACCTTTAGTGTCGACCAGCGCTAACCTTGCAGGCGAAGAGCCAGCATTAACTGCCGATGAAATTCTCGCAGATTTTACAGGTAAAATTGATGCACTCGTATTAGGTGAACTCGGTGAGCAACGTCAGCCCTCGACCATTATCGATGCGCGAAGCGGTAAGATTTTACGAAATGGGCAATGAGCAAACTAATAATAAGGATAACAAGATGAGTGTGCCTGATGTTGCAGTGGTAAAAGCGTTTTTAATCGATCTACAAAACCGAATTTGTGCTGGTTTACAGGCGCTGGATGGCCAGGCGACCTTTGCCGCTGATTCATGGACTCGCGCCGAAGGCGGTGGTGGCACGAGCCGAGTATTAACCCAAGGTGCAGTGTTCGAGCAAGCTGGGGTTAACTTTTCCCATGTGACTGGCGCTGCTATGCCTGCGTCGGCTACGGCGCATCGCCCTGAGTTAGCGGGCCGTAGTTTTGAAGCTATGGGGGTTTCTTTAGTGATTCATCCTAATAATCCTTATATCCCAACGACTCATGCCAATGTGCGTTTCTTTATCGCTCAAAAAGAGGGTGCCGATCCCGTGTGGTGGTTTGGTGGTGGCTTTGATTTAACGCCTTATTATCCGTTCGAGGAAGATGTGCGCGAGTGGCACCAGACTTCTAAGGATATTTGCGCGCCTTTCGGGGATGAGGTTTATCCCAAGTATAAGAAATGGTGCGATGAGTATTTCTTCCTACCGCATCGTAATGAAACCCGCGGCGTGGGTGGATTGTTTTTCGATGACTTGAATCAAGCAGGATTCGAGCAAAGCTTTAGCTTTATGCAAGCTGTAGGTAATGGCTTCTTAACGGCCTATGCGCCGATTGTCGAGCGTCGTAAAGAGACTGAATTCGGTGAGCGTGAGCGTCAGTTCCAACTCTATCGTCGTGGTCGTTATGTTGAGTTCAACTTAGTCTACGACAGAGGCACTTTGTTTGGCCTACAGACGGGCGGCCGTACCGAGTCTATCTTAATGTCGATGCCGCCATTAGTGCGTTGGCAATATGCTTATACACCAGAGGCGGGAAGCCCAGAGGCAGATTTGTACGATAACTACCTCAAACCCCGCGACTGGGTTTAGCCATTAATCTTAAAAAGTGGATGCGATGTCCACTTTATTGATTACGCATATGATCAGCCAGAGTTGAAATCGCCTCAAAGATGGCGGCTCGATGCTCTGGCTTATTAATGTTTTCTTCAATCGCAAATTTCATACAGAACAGCCATTGATCCCGCATCGCCTCATCGACGGCGAAATGCATGTGTCGTGCTCGCAATGCGGGATGACCATATTTCTGCTGGTAGAGCTGTGGCCCGCCGAGCCAACCACTTAAAAATTCGAACAACTTCTGCTCTGATTCCGCAATTGGCGCTCTATGAATGGCAAGCAGTGTTGTCGTTTCTGCGGAGCTTGCCATCTTCTGATAAAAACATTTGGTGATAGCGCGGATCACTTTTTCGCCGCCGATTAAGTCGTAAGCGTTAGATTGGCTCGGATCGCGATCATCCTGCGGTGGAGTGTGTTTGCTAAAAATCTTTTTAAGCCAGTTCATTGGAATAGTCGTTCACTAAAATAGAGAGTATTGAGCCGATGGCGCATTATAGCGTGAAACCCAACGTGAAATTTAGTTGAACATAATTCGTCTTGCCTAGGCTCAAAAGCGCGGTAGACTGCAAAGCCATTGAACCTAAAATTTAATATCGCTATGACAGACAGATACGCAGTGTTTGGCAATCCAATTAGCCACAGTAAATCGCCGTTCATTCATGGACAATTTGCCGCGCCCACCCGAGAGTTATTAACCTATGAAGCCATTCTTGCTCCGGTCGATGGTTTTGAAGACTCACTGACGGCGTTTTTCAATGCGGGCGGCAAGGGCGCGAATGTGACAGTGCCTTTTAAGGAGCAAGCTTTTGCGCTGTGTGACAGTCTCAGCCCAGAGGCCAAGCTTGCTGGCGCGGTAAACACCTTAAGTTTATTGGCCGATGGCACTATTCGCGGTGATAACACCGATGGCTTAGGGCTGGTGGCCGATCTCATCGCTAACTTAGGCAGACTGCAAGATAAGCGCGTGTTACTTATTGGTGCTGGTGGTGCGGCGCGCGGTTGTATTCTGCCGTTATTAAATGCGGGAATTGCGCAGCTGATCATCAGTAATCGCACTCACACTAAGGCACAGCTTCTGGTCGATATCTTTACTTCGGTGGATAACGGTGCTTTCGCAAATAGAGTCACCGCCGTAGAAATGAATGAGCTTGTGGGCGAGTTCGATGTCATCATCAATTCAACCTCGGCGAGTCTTGCGGGCGAGTTGCCACCTTTGCCAGCACATATCATCACGACCCAAACCGTTTGTTATGACATGATGTATGGCGCCTCGGTCACCGCGTTTAACCAATGGGCGCTATCTCAAGGTGCAGCTAAGGTTATTGATGGGCTCGGCATGTTAGTCGGACAAGCGGCTAAGAGTTTTACCCTATGGCGAGGTATCGAGCCCGACACTCAAGTGGTATTAAATCTTTTGAGGGATAAACTAATGGCCGAGCCTAAGTAGGAAGCATGAATCAAAGTATTCTTTTCCCCGAACTGCAATATTGGGACGACGCCCACAAGCGAGTCTGCTTTATCGCGCAGTCACAGGGGATGAACATCAAGTGCTATATCAGTGTGAATAAGTTAGCCGAGCTGAATGATTTCTCTGAACAGCCGAGTGCCAATGAAGCCGCCGCTATGCTGGCATTGTTTGATGCGGTGAGATTTGATGCCGAAGAAATGGCGGAAGACTTAATTGAAGCCGAAGAGTTTGATGAGTTTGGGGCAGTACACTTAGGCTAAACTTATCGAACTCAGATAGTTTTCTGAATCAGCGAATAGCAAAAGGCGGTAGAGACTCAATGAGTCTCTACCGCCTTTCTTATATAGCTATAGTGGCACTAAGCGACTAACTATAAGAGATTGGCTATAAGTGATTAGATGTTTTGTAACTCAACTAAGTATTCGTTTTTCAGTCTGACATAGTTGTCGGCAGATTCTGGCAAAAAGGCAATTTCGGCTGGCGTTAATGGGCGAGCCTGCTTAACTGGGCTGCCTACATATAAATAGCCACTCTGTAATACCTTGCCCGGTGGCACTAAAGACCCCGCACCTAAGATCACATCATCTTCTAAAATCGCACCGTCGAGAATAATCGCGCCCATGCCCACTAATACCCGGTTACCGACTTTGCAACCGTGAAGCATAGCCTTGTGACCAATAGTCACATCATCACCAATAATCAGTGGATGACCATCGGGACGAGCAGCTGACTTACGCGTCACATGTAATATGCTACCGTCTTGTACGTTCGAGCGCTTACCAATACGAATATGGTTAACATCACCACGCGCCGCCACCATAGGCCAAATACTGGCATCAGTATCTAACGCAATATCGCCAACAAGCACCGAAGCTTCATCTACATATACGTTATTGCCTAATTGAGGATGAATACCTTGGTAAGTTCTGAGTGGCCCTGACATAGAAAAGTCCCTAATTGAGTGGTTTTTAGCATTATAAAGGTTAAAAACTAGCGGGTCAGGTCAAATATCCAACGAACAGTGAGAAAATGACAATTATCTTAAAAATAGGGGTTGCGGACTTTCTCAATCTCCCTATAATGCGCATCCACTGACACGGCAGACAGCGAAAGCAAGCTGACGGGTTAGGTTGAATTGAGTCGCTTTTAAGCACTTAATTCAATCGCAGCAAGAAGTTGAAAAAAACTCCTTGACGCGAAACGGGAAATGCGTAGAATACGCAGCCCTAGCCAACTGGAAGCGTTCGACGCTCAGTGTGGTACTCAAGTTCTCTTACGAATATTGAGTTGCTCTTTAACAAGATAAAACAAGAAATCTGTGTG
>NZ_JAKKRU010000015.1:0-110328 GCF_025653925.1 Shewanella sp. SM68 | reverse complement strand
CAGTTGGCGGCGGGCTCAAAGCTGTAGGTGCCGTTGGCATTGACCGTCAGGGTGCCTTGGCCGGCGATCACGTAGGCGGTGCCCAGGGTGAACGGACCGGTTTGTCCGGCGACGCTGAAGCTCTGAATGCTGAGCGGGCCATCGACACTGGTGGTGCCGGTGAGCAAGGAGCCATTGGTGACGCCACTGTCTTCAGCCACGGTCAGGGTTTCATCGGCATCGGTGAAGCCATCGGTGACAGGGGTCACATTAATGGTTAATGTGGCCGTTGAACCAGTGTTAGTGGTGTAGGTAATGACAGGTACTTGGCCATTCCAGTTTGCATTAGGCGTGAAGGTGTAAGAGCCATCGGTATTAATGACTAAGCTGCCGCCTTCTAGGGAAACAGTGGTGCCCACGGTAACAGTATCGCCGTTCACGGTGAAGCTGACAACGGACAGGGTGCTGTCGATATCGGAATCATTATCAAGCACATTGCCTGTAGCTACAGTATCTTCTGCAACTGTGGCGCTGTCATTTGCAAGGATGGAAGGATCGTCGACAGGATTAACATTAATGGTTAATGTGGCGGTTGAGCCGGTATTTGTGGTGTAGGTGATGACCGGTACTTGGCCATTCCAGTTAGCATTGGGCGTGAAGGTGTAAGAACCATCGGTATTGATGACTAAGCTGCCGCCTTCTAATGCAACGGTGGTGCCAGCCGCAACCGTTTGACCACTTACCGTAAAGCTGGTTACAGAGAGCGTGTTATCCACATCGCTATCATTGGCGAGCACGTTGCCTGTGGCAATCGAGTCTTCAGCAACGGTATTGGTGTCGTTGGCTAACACAGAAGCATCATCAACCGGGGTCACATTAATGGTTAATGTGGCTGTTGAGCCCGTGTTAGTGGTGTAGGTGATGACTGGTACTTGGCCATTCCAGTTTGCATTCGGCGTGAAGGTGTAAGAACCATCGGCATTAATGACTAAGCTGCCGCCTTCTAAGGCGACCGTGGTGCCGGCGGTAACTGTATCGCCGTTCACGGTGAAGCTAACGACTGATAAAGTGTTATCCACATCGCTGTCATTGGTGAGCACGTTACCAGTGGCAACGGTATCTTCATCAACGGTATTAGTATCGTTGGCTAACGCAGAGGCATCATCAACAGGGGTAACATTAATGGTTAATGTGGCCGTTGAACCCGTGTTAGTGGTGTAGGTGATGACTGGTACTTGGCCATTCCAGTTTTCATTCGGCGTGAAGGTGTAAGAACCATCGATATTTAAAATTAAAACACCACCTTCGAGAGTCACTTCTGTGCCTGCTGCGTAGGTGGTACCGCTGATTTCGAAGCTCACAACACTTAGAGTGGAATCCACATCAGTGTCGTTATCGAGCACATTGCCAGTCGCTACAGTATCTTCATTGGAAGTGTTGCTGTCATTAGCAAGTGCTGAAGGTGAGTCTGCTGCAATGGTGAATTGTGGAATATTAACCGTCGTTCCAGTCAGTGCTTGGCCGCTTGTTGAGTAGCCTGAAGCTGCAATGGTTTCTGTGCCGCTACGGGCTAGAGTGACATAGCCCGAGTTACCATCACTGCCTGGTGTGTTGCCTGCTGCGGTTTCTGGTAGGTTCTGAGTTGGGTCTTCACCGGATGCAATAAGATCTTGTAATGCTTGAATTTCATCTAGGGCTGCTTCGTTAGCCGTGCCAGAGGCTGCTGCAGTAGTTTCGCTGGGCGCGACTTCATTTGATAGCTTAGTGCCATCATCGAAGGTAATTTCATAGGTTGCGTTTTCGCCAATATGGAGCACAGCACCTTTAGGGAGTTGTTCGCCATCCTTAGCGGGTTGATTTGAACCATCAACTTCGACATTGATTTGCCCTTTTACTAACTTAAGCAAACCTTTCTTTGATGTAATTACCGATCCCATAGTAAGCTCCCAACAGCCAAAGTGTGTTAATCCATAGACGCACAAGTCCAACAAATATGTCGCACTGTGATACAAGTGGTGGAATTTTAGCTAACGAAACGACTTAAGTCAATTTTTTGACGCGCTTGTGTTGCCTGCTCTTATGCGGTTTTACGGATCTTAATGCGCAAAAGTGACAATTTTTAGACCTATAACTAGATGTAGTAGCTATATCTATAAAAAGGGCCGTATTTAGTACTTTTTAACTCTAAGATTAAGCATAGTTATAAGAAATTAATCTGGATTGGGAGAGTGGTTTTTACGGAAAAGAAGCGACACGATCTAGTTTTTAACATTTTTGGCAAGTTAAGTGGGTTTTAATATGCCAGCATTGGCAAGTGCCGTGATCTTTCGTTACTCAAATCACGGCGACTAGGTTGCAGGCATTGTAGAACTACAGATTAACCGCCTGACGATAACTTTGATTTGCGTTACCTTGTTCACCTAACTGTTCTTGAATCCGTGCAAGCGCCAACCAAGAGGCTTTTGTGGGTTCGAGTCGGCAAACATTTTGCCAGCAGGTTCTGGCTTCTTTCATATCCCGTGTTTGCTGATAAAGTTTAGCTAAGCACATCTGGTAGTCGGCATTATTCTCATGGGTGATTTCATGCTTGAGTAACTGCTTACGGATTTCTGTATCTTGGGCTGTCGTTATTTCTGGAATGACTTCTAAAAGTGCAGATTCAGGAGCAGTGCGTAATTTTTTCGAGAGTAGCTTCAGCGCTTGCTCTTTGCGATTAAAGCGGCATAAACCCACAGCATAAATCGCCAAAAACTCAGACTTATTGCGCTCACTGCGAGATAACCACTGCCAGCATTGTTCTAAGGCTTCTTCGCCTTTAATGGTTGCGGCTTTGAGTAAAGCGCAGTGAGTGATTACATTGAGTTCATTTAGCTGGGTGTCATCTAGGATCTGGCGTTTCTTCAAAATAGGTAATAATAGCTTGAGCGCATCCCAATCCTCTTGCGCTCGATATAACTCGAGGGCGAGTTTGAGTACCGGTGCTTTGCTCTTACTTGTGGGGGCTAATTTATCGAGCTCGGTGCGGGCTAAAGCTAACTCACCTTGTTTTAACAGATATCGAGTACGCGTGGTTGCGACGGCATTCGCGGCCAGCGGTTGTGTTGCTGCACGGTCAAGATATTGATCACGCTCTGCTATTTTCTGTTGGTACTGGGCAGCACGAGCCGCTGCAAGTAAATTAAGTGCAGGGAGTTCGCCATTATCGGCGCCTTTTATCATAGCGCGTTCTGCTGCTGGCCAATCTTCTTCTGCCAGAGCCAGTGCACCCATTAAGGTATGCTTTTTCGCGGAGCGACGGCGCCAGTGGCGAGGAATAAAACGGCTACGCAGCATGAGATTAATGGCGCTAATCACCAACCATTCTAGTACTTGGAACATGGCATAAAATACAATTAAGGCAATGATCCCAAAAACTAAACTGGTCTCAATCTGGTAGTCACCTGCCGCAATGTATACATAACCTGTGTTGCCCACCAACCAAGGGCTAATGCAGAGCCCTATTAGTATTATTCCTAAGAAAATTAATATCTTGATCATAATGGCACATCCTCTGATGAGGTCAGCTCACCATAGCTTGTCAGCTGTAATAGCAGAGGTTTTGCAGCAAAGGATTTCAGAGTAATAGGATCAAGTTCTAATGTCGCCAATGTATCGATTTTGGCGATGGCTTCAGCAGTGCTGTGATCTCGAGTATCAAAATAGGTTTGAATCCACTTACGCACCATCATTAATGATTGGTGATAAGCGGCTCTGTCGTAGCGGTATAACGCAAGTTGAGATTGCAGCAGTTTATGACGAATATTTTCAACCAGATACCACTGTTGCTCAGGAGCAAGTAAAGCGGGTGCATCGGCGGTTCTATGGCGTATGGTGATAAAGTCTTGGGTTAACGCTTTCCACGTCTTCCCTAAGTTGCTCTGCCAGTCATTTAAATCGCCAGTAATGTTTGTATCTTCAGGGGCATCGGTTTCTGCATCGGTGCGATTAAGGGGTAGTTTATCGAGTTGCTCAATTAAGGCATCGAGGGCTAATACACTACCATCAATATCTGTGGTTTTAATACTTGCAGTCGCGGCGATATCTTTTGCCAGAGCCTTACGAATAGGTAGCAAAGCGGGATTGTTCATGGCGGCGATGGTTTCATCCGCCGACTTTAATAGATCGGTGGCGGTGCGGGGATCTTTTTCTAACCAAAGTTTACGGCCCGCCATGTTTACTAGATATTCGGCTTCTGACGCCATCCAATGCGTTGGACTGCGCTGGGCAAGTTTATTGATCCTGTCCTGCAGTTGATTTTGGTCTTCTGCCAATTTTGTTAATTCTTGATAGGTCTTAGCATCATTCAGTTGTTGCTGTTCAAGCTGGCCAATACGTTGATTGGGTTGTAGCAGGGCTTGCTGTAATTGGTCCTGCAGGGCGATATTTTTCGCATCCTGCGCCAGCAGTTGCTGTTGCATCTGTTGGTATAACATAAAACCGCCGCCAAGGGTGCAAGCGGTTAAACCCAGCGCTAATAACACCCCAAAGCGAATCGCCCACGAGCTTCTATTGGATGCTGGCGTTTGACTCGACGTGCTTGAAGGTGTGGCTTTGGCTGTTTGGGATTCAGTTGATGGCGCTGAAGTTATGGGCGTGTCATCAGTCGTTATTGATGGTTCAATAATAGAGGTAGCCTGTGATTCAGGGCTCTTTGCGTCGTGCTTGTTGTTATCCATTTAACAGTCCTTGAAAACATGCTACTGCCGAAATTCGAGTTAAATCGGGCTAAATAGCGCTTAGAGTTTAAGGGCGTTTAGCACGGCTTTGCTGTTGGCGGCATTGGCATTGGTGACTTGGGTTATACCAAAGGCGTGAGCTTGAGCTTCTACTCGGTTACTTGGGACTATGATATGACATGAGCGCAGCCATGCAAATAACTCTTTTGGCACTAGATTAATCAGGTTATCCAGTACTTCACCGCTGGTGACGACAATAGTGTCGATGCCAAACTCTTGCCATTGTTGTGCGATCTGTTGTCCATTGAGTGGTGGACAAGCCCGTTGATATACTTCCCAATAGCGCACTGTTGCCCCGCGCTCAGCCAGTCGTTCAGCTAAGGCTTCACGGCCACCAACGCCACGTATGATCGTAATCTGCTTACCTTTAATATCTTGCAAAGGCGCGAGCGTGAGTAGACCTTCGGTCTGCTGACAATCATCTGGGGCTTCGAGGGCTTCAATGCCGAGCTGATTTAATGCTTCCCAAGTCGCATGACCTACTGCGAAATATTGAGCTTGAGGCCAGCCTTTTATTCGAGAATGAGCGGTTGTTAAGGCATAGTCGGCAAAGCTGACTGCATTAGCGCTGATACAGATAATCATATCGGCGTGTGCCAGTGGGTGCGAGTTATTCGTTGTGATGGGCGGCGTTGCTTCGACACACAGTAGAGGTGTAACCCAATGGCTAATGCCTTGCTGATTCAAGGCATCGATCATGGACTGATTGCGCCCTTCAGGGCGCGTCAGTAAGACTTTCATCGACTTATGCTTTAGCGTAAACAGCGTCGAGTATGCTTTTTGCGCCTTTGCTCAATAGCTCTTCGGCAAGGGCAACCCCTAATTGCGTGGCGTCGGTTTTTGGACCTGTGATCACGCCTTCGATGATTTCACTACCATCAGGGTTACCGACTAGGCCGCGTAATGTCATCTCATCACCATTGATTTCGGCAAATGCGCCAATCGGCACTTGGCATCCACCTTCTAGGCGCGTGTTCATCGCGCGCTCGGCAATCACACGGTAGCGCGTTTCTAAATGTTCTAATGGTGCCAGTAGGGCCTTAACGCGTGCGTCGTTGGTGCGACATTCGATACCCACAGCGCCTTGGCCGTTGGCGGGCAAGGATTCTTCGGCAGAGATAAAGCTAGCAATCCGCTCAGACAGTTTCAGGCGGATTAAGCCTGCAGCTGCAAGAATAATGGCATCGTATTCGCCGTTATCAAGTTTGGCTAAACGAGTGCCTACGTTACCGCGTAAATCTTTGATAATAAGGTCAGGGCGTGATGCGCGCAGTTGGCATTGACGACGTAGGCTCGAGGTGCCCACAGTTGCGCCTAATGGTAATTCGCTGATCGATTTATATAAATTTGATACAAAGGCATCGCGGGGATCTTCACGCTCGCAAATGACTTCAAGGCCCAAGCCTTCTGGGAAGTCGACTGGCACGTCTTTCATTGAGTGCACCGCGATATCGGCAAGATCGTCTAACATGGCGACTTCAAGCTCTTTGACGAACAAACCTTTACCGCCCACTTTGGCTAGCGGCGTATCTAAGATAACGTCGCCCTTAGTGCTCATTGGCAGCAATTCCACCACAATACCGGGGTGAATGCGTTCTAATTCGGCTTTAACAAATTCAGCTTGCCACATGGCCAGCGGACTCTTGCGGGTTGCGATACGTATGCGGTTCTCAGACATGCCTAGTTTCCATCAAAGATCTTAGTTGCGCCAATGCTAACATTGGCAAATCGTTTATGTAAGGAAGCCGTATCGATTCTTTGAAGTTGGCGATGTTCTAGATACCGTGAAAGTGTGACGGGTTTCACGTTTAGTTGCTCGAGTTTGTAAAAGTGTTAACATGAGCACATTTCCCATAAGTGCTTAAGTGTTGTGTTTTTGAATGGATCGGCAAATACAGTTTCCTGATATAGCAGAAAGACTTAATAAGGTACGTATTGCACGCGCCTTAGCTTTGCTATCGCCGCTACAAAAACACTTATTCCATTTGATCCCTTTTTTAATTCACCAGAACGGTGTTCAGTATCCTGGCTATCATGCCGCCAATACGCCCTGTGGAATCAACGAGTATCAGGTTGGTGAGACTGAGTCCCAGGCCTGCGATGTGTTCTCGCTGCCTTTTACTACTCAAGAAGCGGATATCAATGCCTTTGAAGGCGTTTATGCGATGGGGAGTACTGGCAGTTTTGGCCAAAATGCCAAGAGCGATGTCGATGTTTGGTTAGTACATAGGGCTGATCTGAGTGCTGAGGATTTGGCGCTAATCAAGATTAAAGCGACTCGATTGACTGCTTGGTTTGCCGAGTATCAGTTTGAGGTGAATTTTTACTTAGTTCATCCGCAGCAGTTTTGTGGCGGTAAAGCCGTTCGTGGATGTCAATCCGCAATGGCCCATGAGCATAGCGGTAGTATGCAACATTGGTTATTACTTGAAGAGTTTTATCGCAGCCAAATTCGTTTGGCGGGTAAAACGATTGCATGGTGGCCAGACGCTAAACTCAATCCTGCGCTCTTGTCCCTAGGCGATGTACATGAATTACCTGCGAGTGAGTACTTTGGTGCTTCGTTATGGCAGCTCTACAAGGGCTTAGAAAAGCCCCATAAGGCGCTGATTAAAGTATTGCTACTCGAGGCTTATGCCAGTGATTATCCCCATTCAACTCTGCTTTGTGATCACTTATGGCAGAAAACGCTCGCCGGTGATTTTTCGACGTCGAATGATGCCTATTACTCTATCTATGAGATTATCGAAACCTATTTACTTAAGCAGAATGATACTCGCCGACTAGAGATAGTGCGGCGCTGCTTCTATTTAAAATGTGGCGTGCACTTGAGTCGAACCCAAGAGGGCAAAGATTGGCGTTATCCTAAATTGCAAAAGCTGGTGCAGGATTGGCAATGGCCAGATAGTCTGATTAGCACTTTAGACAATTGTGAACATTGGCATAGTGGCCAGCTCAATTGGTTTAACGAGCAACTGAATGAACTGTTATTAGCGAGCTATCAAACCTTATTACGCTTCGCATCGACACATGAGTTAAATGAAGGTTTGCGGATCGAAGATTTGGGAATGCTGACTCGCAAGTTGCATACCTATTTTAGTCAAGATGAAGACCAAATCGCTAAGCTGAATCTGCTGTGGAGTGCTTCAGTCGCTGAGTCCGAAGTGACTATGGTCTCAAGCTCCCGCGAGCGTCAATATTATCTGTATCGACAAGGGCCTCAGCCACAAAATTTGTTAGGCGAATCGGCAATATGTAAGGGAAAAACCCCTTCAGCCTTAATGATTTGGGCATGTTTAAATGGGATCTCGACGCCGAGTACTCAATGGCATGAATATGGTCAGAGTAAGGCAAAGTCGAAACGGCTTACCGAAGCTTCAAAGCGGTTACTGAATTTTATCGACCACGATTGGCGTGTATCTAAACGTGACTTATGCCAGCCATGGCATTTTCGTAAGCTGATTTTCGTGCTCAATCTGGATTGCGATCCCACCATTGAATGGCAAGGACAGGAAATGATGGTCGATGTGATGAATGCGAACGTGTTCTCACTCGGGCGTAAAAAAGCCAATATGCTTGGTGCGTTAGATGCGATTTGCTTGAATAGTTGGGGTGAATGGCAGTGTCATCGCTTCGAAGGCGATACCGCGGTATTGCAAGCCTTAGCCTTTGTAACGCCGGGGCTAAGACGGGCCAGTTTACCTGTGGATATGGATGTGATCAGCTGTTCACAGAAGTTACGCCCACAGCTTAAATTAGCAGTGAAAAATCTACTAAAACAAACCATGCGTTTGTGCCAACAAGTGCAGCAATCCAGCACCTTAGTGCAGCCACTGCAGATAAGTCGTACTCGCTATGGGATCTTTTTTAATCCTTTAGGTATGGCTTATCAGGACTTGAGCGATGCCAAGTCATTTTATCAACAGTTATCCCGCAGTCATCTTGTACTATTGCCGCGGCCTGAATTAGGTGATGATCCCTTTTCGAGTATGCCGAAAGTGGTGCAAAACTATGCGGCTAAAGGCGCTATTCAGTATTTTCTACGCCAACGGGTCGATAACTTGGATGTATTTATCCTCGATGAGGAAAATCAACTAAGCCATTACGTGCAGGCGGGATCAAACATGGCCGAGTTGGTCAATAAAGTGAGCCATCACTATGTGTTCGATGAGCATTATGCTTCACGGGCGCGGTTTAATATTCCGCAATTTTTCCATTTAGTGCGGGTAGCCGGAGAGTTAACGGTGGCGCCTTTCGGTATCGATGTTAGCGATCAAGACACTGAGTTTTAGCTGGTTTTTAACATAAATAATGGGAGCCAAGGCTCCCATTATTGTTTTGCACTACGACAGGCTTAGATTAGAAGCTAAGCTTAATGCCGCCTTGGCGCTCGATAGACTCTTGCACGAATGGCATAAACTCGCCGCCATTTCGTCCGTCCATCCATTTACCTTCAACAAAACCAAAGTGATATCCACCAAAGCGTGTGGCGACCCAAATCTCATGCAAAGGTTCTTGCTTGTTGATCACTATCTTAGAGCCATCAACAAATTCTAATTGCAATACGTTGCCACTGGCATCGATATCAAGATCGGCATCTTGCTCATCAATCGCAGTTTCAATCGCATTTTCTATGGCTTGGAACATGTCATCGGCGAGCTGGTGAAATTCTGTATCTGTCATGGCCATGCATTTCTGTCCTTTGCTTTCGTCAAGATGGGTGCGATTATAAGGCCATTAGTCCCCAGATGCACAGATGTTGAGAAAAATGAGACTGTTTTTATTGTTATTGCTTGGTAGCCTATTCATTACTGCATGCGGCCAGAAGGGCCCCCTCTATCGATCTCCGGCCACAGAGGTGAATCAGCCTAAAAAGGTTGAGGCGTCTAAACCTGAGCCTGAAGTAGAAGAGATTAAAACCGAAATTCGAGCCATCGAAGTACAAAAAACACAACAATAATAGCAGCTATAACTATCATCACTATCGCAGCGATAAAGCGCAGTAAGGAATCAGACATTGGATCACTTTCTCTACCAACAAAATGCCCTGCATGCAGAAGGCTGCCAGGTCGCCGACTTAGCTCAAACTTATGGTACGCCGCTGTATATCTATTCACGCGCCACGCTAGAGCGCCATTGGCATGCCTTTAATAACGCCGTGGCAGATCATCCACATTTGATTTGTTACGCGGTTAAAGCTAATTCGAACTTGGCCGTACTGAATGTGCTGGCACGTTTAGGCAGTGGTTTTGATATCGTTTCGGGTGGTGAGTTAGCAAGAGTGATTGAAGCGGGCGGCGATCCCGCTAAAGTGGTGTTCTCTGGCGTGGGTAAAACTGCGACCGAAATGGAACAGGCACTTAATCTGGGCATTTATTGCTTTAACGTCGAGTCGAGCGCCGAGCTTGAGCAGTTAAATTTGGTCGCAGGTCGTTTAGGTAAAGTGGCGCCAGTTTCCTTGCGAGTCAATCCCGATGTGGATGCGGGTACTCATCCCTATATTTCGACTGGCCTTAAAGAAAATAAATTCGGTATCGCTATGGATGAGGCCGAAACCGTCTTTGCCCGTGCCCATGCTTTGCCACATTTAAAAGTGAAAGGTGTCGATTGCCATATCGGTTCGCAATTAACCGAAATTCAACCTTTCCTCGATGCAATGGATCGTATGCTAGCGTTGATCGATCGTCTGGCTGAACAAGGTATTGTCATTGAGCATTTTGATGTGGGTGGCGGTTTAGGTGTGACCTATGATGCTGAAACTCCGCCGCATCCTGATGTGTATGCCGCCGCCATATTAGCGCGTATGGGCGACCGTCAACTGAAGCTGATCTTCGAACCGGGCCGTGCGATTGCCGCTAATGCGGGGATTTTTGTTACTCAGGTGCTGTATCTGAAAGAAAACAGCGACAAGCGTTTTGCGATTGTCGATGGCGCGATGAATGACTTAATTCGCCCAGCACTTTACAGCGCATGGCAAAATATTATCCCAGTCGTGCCAAGGGACTCTGAGGCCTATGAGTTTGATATTGTTGGTCCAGTGTGCGAAACCGGTGACTTTTTAGGTAAAGATCGCAAGCTGGCTTTAGTGGCTGGGGATTTACTTGCTGTGCGTTCGAGTGGTGCCTATGGTTTTGCGATGGCCTCTAACTACAACACGCGTCCTCGTGCGGCCGAAGTCATGGTCGATGGTGAGCACGCTTTCTTAGTGCGTGAGCGAGAAAAATTGTCTCAGCTCTGGCAAGGTGAGCAACTCCTGCCGTAAACTAGAAAAATTATATTGATTCAGGCGCTTGGTTTCATACTTAATGAGCGGCGCCTCGGCTTAAAGGATAAGTATCTTGATCCAATTCACTAAGATGCACGGACTGGGTAACGATTTTATGGTGGTCGATGGGGTCACGCAGAACGTGTTCTTTTCGCCTGAGCAGATCCGCCGTTTAGCCGACCGTAACTTTGGCATAGGTTTCGATCAATTACTGTTGGTTGAGCCGCCCTATGATCCCGATTTAGATTTTCATTATCGCATCTTCAATGCCGATGGTACTGAAGTCGAACAATGCGGTAATGGCGCCCGCTGTTTTGCCCGTTTTGTGCGCAATAAAGGATTGACCAATAAGAGTAAAATCCGTGTTAGCACTTCATCAGGTAAGATGACTCTGCGTTTAGAGCGAGATGGTACAGTTACCGTGAATATGGGCGTGCCTATTCTTGAACCAAGTCTGATCCCCTTTAAAGCCAAGAAAGCCGAAAAAACCTATTTACTGCAAACACCACTGCAAACGTTTTTATGTGGCGCGGCTTCTATGGGCAATCCCCATTGTGTGCTCGACGTTGAAGATGTGGCGAGCGCCGCTGTTGCTGAAATTGGTGCCATGCTCACTAAGCATGAGCGCTTTCCCCGTGGTGTGAATGTGGGATTTATGCAAGTAGTAGATTCGGGCCACATTAAGCTGCGGGTGTATGAACGTGGTGCGGCCGAAACTTTGGCCTGTGGCACTGGCGCGTGTGCGGCCGTGGTTGTAGGTCAAGTGCAAGGGAAGCTCGGCCAGCAAGTGCGGGTGGATTTACCCGGCGGTACTTTAACCATCAACTGGGAAGGCGAGGGGAAACCTTTGTGGATGACGGGTCCAGCGCAGCATGTTTATGATGGACAAATTCAGTTATGACAGAGCCCTTGATGCCGCAGACGAATGTGCCCTTTGATGAGTTGATTATTCGCGAGTATCTGCTTGATAATCCTGATTTTTTCAATCGCTATCCCGAGCTATTGCTGGCAATGCGTCTGCCCCACCTGGAGCGCGGCGCCATCTCTTTGGTGGAACGTCGTCAAGAAATGCTACGCCAGCGAGTCAGCCAGTTGGAAGAAGAGATCACCAGTCTGTTAACGATGGCGGCGCGCAACGAGAAAATTTACCAATTCAATACTGAGTTATCCTTCCAACTACTGAATTGTGCCGATCTAGTGTCACTCAAAGAAATCTTAGCCGACAGTTTAAAATTACAGTTTAATTTCAGTCATGTGCGTTTGATCAGCGTTCTCGATGCCGATATGAAGGCAATATGGGATCAAAGGCTGCATAAAGGTCACTATTTTGGTCGGCTAACGCAACAAGAAGCCAAACGGTTATTTGGTAGTGAAGTGGGCTCGGTGGCACTGACTAAATTGTCGGAAGACAACCCAGTGATTTTTGCCATTGCTAGTCAAGATGTCACCCATTTTCATCCTGATATGGATAACATGCTGCTGGAACAGTTGCGGCGTTTACTGGCGCATATGCTTGCAAAGCTGTAACGGTCGTTGAGCTATAGTGCTCACCCAAAGCTTAGCAAAACCCACGAGGAAACCGATATGAGTACGCAAACAGGCGAAGTGTCGGCATTAAATACTCAATGGTTACAAACCTTTGAATGTTATCTGAGTACCGAGCGACAGTTGTCTGCCCATACAGTACGGAATTACCTTTACGAGCTTAATCGCGGTAGCGATCTCTTGCCCGAAGGCGTGCATTTACTCAATGTGAGCCGCGAGCATTGGCAGCAAGTGTTAGCCAAATTGCACCGCAAAGGTTTAAGCCCGCGATCGCTTTCTCTGTGTTTATCTGCGGTAAAACAATGGGGTGAATTTTTGCTGCGCGAAGGCGTGATTGAACTTAATCCCGCCAAAGGCTTAAGTGCCCCCAAACAAACCAAACCACTGCCGAAGAATATTGATGTCGATGCCATCAGTCATTTGCTGGACATTGAAGGTACAGATCCGCTGAGTCTGCGTGATAAAGCCATGATGGAATTGTTTTATTCCAGTGGTTTACGTTTAGCGGAACTCGCCGCGCTCAATTTATCCAGTGTGCAATATGATTTGAAAGAAGTGCGAGTCTTAGGTAAAGGTAATAAGGAGCGTATCGTCCCTGTCGGTCGTTTGGCGATTACAGCGCTGCAGAATTGGCTCAATTGCCGAAAGCAGATCCCCTGTGAAGATAACGCCTTATTTGTGACTGAAAAAGGCAAGCGACTCTCCCATCGCAGTATTCAGGCGCGCATGGCTAAATGGAGTCAAGAGCAGGCATTATCGGTGCGAGTACATCCCCATAAGCTGCGCCATTCCTTTGCCACTCACATGTTAGAAGCGAGCGCCGACTTGCGGGCGGTACAAGAATTATTGGGTCATGCGAACCTAGCGACCACGCAAATTTACACCAGTTTGGATTTCCAACACTTAGCTAAGGTGTATGATAACGCCCATCCTAGAGCGAAAAAAACACAGGATAAATAATGCGTTGCTATCTTAGGCCTCAACATATTCAAGCGATCAGTTTCGATCTCGACGATACCTTGTACGACAATCTGCCGCATATTTTAAATGCCGAAGCTGAGCTGGCGACGTTTCTGTTGCAGACTTATCCATTATCGCAGGCGTGGCAACCCCATGATTGGCGCAGGCTAAAACTGCAACTTTTGCAGCAAAATCGTGAGCTCGCCCACGATACTAGCGCCGCCCGTTTAGCTACGCTTCGCCAAGGCCTAATACAATTAGGATATTCGGCGACTGAAGCCGAACGCGGCGCCGAGCAAGGATTAGCATGCTTTTATTTTTATCGCAGCCATTTTCAAGTGTCTGACGAAGTGCTCTTATTACTCAAGCGCTTATCGCAGCATTTTAGATTAGTCGGGATCACCAATGGCAATGTGGACGCCGAGCGGATTGGTTTAGGGGAAACTTTCGAGTTTGTGTTGCATCCAGGTAATGGCGTGCATATGAAACCCGCTAAAGACATGTTCGCATTAGCTTGCTCGCGGTTAAAGATTGCACCGCAACACTTACTGCATGTTGGTGATAGCATGAATGCAGACGTTCGTGGTGCTCGGTTGGCGGGGTGCCAGTCTGTGTGGCTAAATCCCAGTTTTGGTCGAGTCGATTCCTTACCGATCGCCGCCTTGTTGCCCCATTTAGAAATAGCCTCCCTCGACGCTTTGATAAAAGTATTGGCTATCGACGTAAACTAACTTAGCGTGCATTTTTAATCTGTATCTTTGGGTGATTGAGATCAAGGTTTGCCAGCCAAATTTGCACTAAAGTTAAGTTTTATATCACTAAAGTCACTGACTAAGGCTATTTTATGGCGCGTATCGGGTTGTTATTACTGCTCTCTTTATGTTGGATCGCGCCGGTATCGGCCCATGAGATCCATTCAGGTGGCGGTTTCATGTCGGGTTTTAATCATCCCGTATTGGGCTTCGATCACTTGCTGGCTATGTTGAGTGTGGGCATGTTGAGCACCCAGCTCGGTGGCCGCGCGATTTGGACTGTCCCCTTAGCATTTGTCACCTTTATGTTAGTGGGCGGGATTTTAGGTTTATATGCCATTGCCGTTCCCTTCGTTGAAATCGGCATTGCCCTTTCGGTATTATTGCTCGGCCTTGCCATTGCTTTTGATCGCCAAATCCCATTGTTATTCGCCATGGCCTTTGTGGGCGTATTCGCGATTTTTCATGGTCACGCCCACGGCGCAGAAATGCCTGAATTGGCTAGCCCAGTCCTGTATGCCCTAGGATTTTTATTTGGTACAGCAGTCATCCATTTAGGCGGAGTAATGATAGGCCTTGGAATGCAGCGGATGACAGGGCAACGCAATTTAATGCGCGTTACTGGCGTAGCGATTGCGGCCATGGGCGGCTATCTATTAGCAGGTTTTTAACGTAATAACAGGATGTTAGATTTACTGGATTAACGTGCCTTGAGTTGCTTCATGCAAAGATGGGCGCGGCGTAGCAGTAGATTGACTTGCCGACGGCTCGCGTGCATGTCGGCATCTCCCACCCTAAAATAACTCCCAGTGTAAGGATCGCTGCCGACGTAGATAGGTTTTAGCTGCTCAGGCGCCAGCGGTACGCGGATACGAATGAGTTTTTTGTTCATAATTTCAATAATCTGTACATCTGAAATTGCTAAAAGATTGTGACTAGTGCGACTCGGGTCATCGAGTATTTCCCAAAATTCTTGTAGAACAGGAAGCGGGTTGGGAATGCCTTCAATACTGAAATGGCCACGTTCTTCGCGTACCCCTAGGATGATTTCGCCACCCAAAGTATTGGCAAAAGAGCTATAAGTCGCCCAAATGTCTTCGGGTAATTGACCTTGGCCATCGCGGCCACCTGCGAGTTTAAATTCTACTTGGGCCGATTCGTGCAAATTGGCAATATCATCGAGTGCAAATGATTGAAATGTCATGGCAGCTTATCCGTCAGCGACACATGACTTGTTGTAGCACGTCAACAATTGAAAGGCCAGACTTAGGTCTGGCCTCAAGGTTAAGCGGAAAATCTGTAATTTGGAGCCGCTACGGGATAAACATTTAATCAATTATTGAGTCAGACCCAATGCCTTAGGAAAAAGAATATTGTTTTCTAAGTGAATATGCTGATGTAAGTCCGCCTCAAATTCCGCCAGAGTGGCATAACAAACACGCCATGTAGTGCACGCATATTCAGGTGGTGTGAAGTCGTTAGTGAGCTCGTGTAATTTTTGCAAAATCAAACCGACTTCTTCATGCTCATGTTGCATCGCATTGATGGGGTTGCCAATATGGCCAAAGCAAGCCTCAACCTGCTCTCCATGACTCATGGCGCGGATCGCCGGAAACAGTATTTTTTCTTCCTTCATTAAATGTGGCATTAAGTCTTCAACTAAGGCTCGTACCCAACCCGCAAAGGGAACGATTTCGGCATAGTGCTCACCGTGAGCGCGAATCATCTTTTCGGAATATTCGACTAATAAAGGGGCTTTTTCGCGCACGTATTGATGGTGCGTTGATTCTATATATTCGATAAGTTGATCTAAGGGTAATTGATTTAATTCATCTTCTTTGCTACCGGTAAGTGTTGCGGCATTCAACGCAGCAACCACTTTTGCGGGATCTACATCTGCACGCTCACAGGCGACCGCCAGTGATTTACCCCCGCCACAACAAAAATCGATACCAAATTGACTAAACACATGTGCGCGGCGAAAGTCTTCTGCCACTAGTTCACCTATTTTTCGTTCTAGCCAATGATTGTGTTGAGAATTAAACCCATGGGGTGGGAGTTGTGCATCTTTTGAGACAGAAGTAGCAGACATGAGTAGCTCCAGAGCAGCAATAAAGTTACATTCATATTATTTGCAGCTTTAGTTTGTGGCAACTAATCCTGACTAAAATAGTCAGGTTTTGCAGTACCAGTCACATAAATGGAGTCAAATAGAAGGAAGGCTATCTGATTGTTCTGAGCTACAAGCAACAGGAAGCCCAGATATCTAGCCCGTTATTTTGGCCTTGTAACCTTATCAAGTTGGCGTTGAATCAATTCTCTGGAGATTTGATTCATCTTAAGGGGGAAAACCGCCCTCAAAGAGCCAAAAACGAGGCGCGATGGCGGGTTTTAGGGGGGGCGTGAATCAGTCTGGTGTAGAGTGATTCACTAACTGATTTTTGGGCATTTTAGAGTTAAAGCCTTAACTCTACTATAGGTTAACGCCCGCTTAAAATGCTACTACTCACTTTCAGCATAACACTGTAATCACATAAACCTACGCATAGTAAAAACGGTCAGGTTCTAAGCCGCCGTTGCTTGTGGGATCACAAGTAAAGCCCCATGACGGAGCTCGAAAACACTAGGAATACAACAATCGCGGAGTAACGAGTATCTAAAGAAAGCAGGATTGTATTCACTAAGAGATGGATGGATCGCCGTTCATTACCCTAACCAGAAAGCAGGTTAGGCGTTCTAAATGAACCGACCTGTGCGGAGGTATGCAGGGAGGGGGCTGGAGGTTAGACACCTCCGGCTACCCGATTTGTTTAATATATTTACTATTTAATTGGAATATCTTTTTTGTCAGTAAGCCGATCCTCACCTTTTACATTTTTACTAGTTTTAGGTGTACCATCTAAATTTAAAATAGACTCTAGATCTTGATTCTTTCTTAGGGATGCGTTTAAACGATATAAAAATTCATTACCGAAACTTGATAGTTTACTGTCAACAATAGGTCTAACCTTATAACCAATAGCTGTTCCAATACAGATACCAAGAAAAGATGGCCCAAGAGCTGGAATTTGAAAAAGAAAAATAAACCACACTCCGACTTGGCCAGAAATTGTAAAAAAAATAATTAATATAATGTTACCTAATACATATATAAGCACAACATATCTAAGTTTGAGAAAGGTACTAAGAACAATAAACAATATTGTGACTACTAGAAAAAAATTAACCATAGTTTAGACCACCTCCGAGGATTGGCATTGAACATAACGTCTTAGTATTTATGCGCTGCACTGTTTGCAGGGCATAAATCGCTTGTTGGACTTGGCCGCTGCCACCTCCATGTAAATGGGTATAAATGATGCTATAGGAATTTGCTTTTTTGCGGTAGCGATTTTTTATACAGTTTGATGGGTAATTACTTGATATCGTTTCAGCTTTTTTCTCATCCTGTCACGCTTATTTTTGCTGATGAATCGCTATCTAACGACTCAATACTCCAAGGAACACACCTCCCCTCGGAGTTGCCGTGGGGCGAATAGACAAATGACACTAGTTTTGATCAAAGCACGTGAGCATGAAGCTCACGCAAAATGCCAGCGTGTTGCGCATGAAACAGACTAGGCAAGTCTGATTCATTTATTATCAAAATCTAACACTTTTTAGCTCCACCCGCTCGGATAATGGCTCTCCATATTTAGGATTGGATTTATCGCCCTTAACGATAAATGCGCTGATGGATGCAGTGTGTCGATGGCAAAGCTGATGCAAATTGGGTGGTTTGCCTGTGAATCCCCGCATAGCCCTATACAGCATTCTTTTGATCTACTCCGCAATAAAAGTGACTAGCGCCTTAGGGTCGATAATATGCAGCTGCTGATCGCGTTTTTCGACAAGGCCGAGTTCAATGAGGGAGTTGAGTGCGCGGCGGTAGACGCGACTGCTGGTGCCAAAGCGTTCGGCTTCTTGCTCGACTTTGTTAAAGGCTCCGAGGGCGATATTGTTTTGACTGCGTTGTAGCAGATCGAGGGCGATATTGACGGCGATGGGGTGCAATAGGCGGTTGGTGTAGATTGCCATTGAGTCTTGATAATCCCATGCCAGCGCTGAGGCAAAAAAGAGCGCTAGTTGCGGTTGAGTGACTATGCATTGCTGCAGTTTGGCGGCACAAATTACCTCGGCTTCCATCTGATCTTCGGCCATCACTGTCCACTGGCAGGGCAGTTTGGTAAAAAACTCAATTTCGCCAAAAATATGCTGATCACAATTTAGCTCACCTAACTGAAAGCGCCGACCATTGTGGGCGCTAGTATACATGGCGACTTTTCCTACGGACACGACATAAAGCTCACGCACATTTTGCCCCTGTTGCAACATGATATCACCGGGGGAAAATTGTCGACTGGCCGTTTGGCACTGAAATAAGGCCTGCTTAAAGAGTTCGCGCTGCTCGCTTAATGTGTCGCCAAAGCGGCTAGAGAGTTCAGGATGTAACTGCATGTTGATGATAGTTGTGGATATTGATGCGATTAAGGTACGCATTTCGCCGCAGGATTGATACTCATTCGATCATAAAATATGTAAATCCCTGCGTGCGGGCTGGCACTTTGGCGGCGGTAGATGGTCGATCGCATTGTGTGTCGCCGTTGTTGTGACGCTGCAAACGTGTGTTATGACAGGTCGGTGTGAGTGTGAGCTTTAGTGAGAATGATGGCGCATTGGCTGCGCCATTAAGAGGATGACTTGGTGGTTATCTGGATGCTGCGTTTAGCGGCAAGGCTTACTGCTAATTAACCTCAACAAGCTCTAATCACACAGTGCGTTGAGCGCAGCTAAAATGGCATGTTGCTCACCTTGGGCGCTTGCTTTGGACGCCGCAACATAGTCATTAACTCCTGCTTTAACATCCTGCTCAAATAGCACTACGTTGGCTAGAATCGCTGCCACTTCAAGTTGGCGCAGTCGGCCGACGGTGAATAACGCAGCGGTTTCCATATCGGCCCCGAGCACGCCTTGGCGATGCCAATAGTGGCAGAGCTCCTGTTCTTGATCGGTATAAAAACTGTCGTGGGAGCGCACTACGCCGCTATGGGCAATAATATGATACTGCGCGCAGTATGCTTGCAGTTTGCCGACCAAACGATGATTGGCACAGGCCGGAAAACCGGGCTTTACATAGCTGGCAGAGCCGCCATCATCACGCACTGCGGCCTCGGCAATAATCACATCACCTATGGCTATTTGCGGTTGTAGCGCACCGGCGGAGCCGATGCGGATAAGTTGTTTAACACCGCATTGATACAGTTCCTCAAGGGCAATGATCGCCGAGGGCGCGCCAATGCCAGTGCTGCAGACGGTGATTATAGTGTCGCCATAACGGCCACGCATTAACCGAAACTCGCGGTTATCCGCCAAGGATTCGACATCCGTTAGATGCGCCGCGATGCGGTTGACTCGATTGGGTTCGCCGCAGACGACGGCTTTTTCACTGACTTGATGGGGCGCGACGAGAATATGGGGTTGAATACTCATTGTTGACCTTTATCAATTACTTAGCTTGGCGGTAGCCCCGAATTGTATCGGGCTACCGCGAAGGGAAAACTTAGATAAACAAACTGACAATTGCAGCATTCATCAAGTTTGCTAACGTCGCCGCTAGCAGTACTTTCATCCCGAGCTGACCTATCAGCCCCGCGCGTTGCGGGATCATTTGACTCAGGGCGCCACACACCATGGCCACTGAGCCGATATTGGCAAAACCGCAAAGGGCAATGGTCATAATGGCATTACTACGTGCAGACAGTTCCACATTGCCCATATTGGCGAAGGCAACAAACTCATTCATGGCGATTTTTTGCCCTAGGAAGGCGCCGGCAGTGCTTGCTTCAGCCCATGGAATACCAATCAACCAAGCTACTGGCGCAAACAAGGTGCCGAGGATCATATCTACGGTTAAGGTTGGCATGCCAAACAGTTCACCAATCGCGCCTAATCCGCCGTTCAACAATGCCATGAGGCCAATACAGGCAATAATGACTGCGCCGACGATGGCAGCGATTCCCATACCAGCAATAGCGCCTTTGGCTATGGCATCAATAAAGCTGCTGGGCTTTTCATCATCGGGTAATTCTGGCACTTCATTAACGGTTGGCTCGGTTTCTGGGATAAGCAACTTAGCGAACATCAACCCCGCTGGAGCTGACATAAAGCAAGCCATAATCAGATAGTTAAGTGCAACGCCCATCCCCGCAAGGCCCGCTAAAATGGAGCCTGCAATCGAAGACAATCCACCGACCATTACCGCAAAAATTTGCGCGCGGGTGAGAACGCGGTGGTAGGGCTTGATCAGTAACGGTGCTTCGGTTTGACCGAGAATAATATTGCCCGCCGCATTCATTGACTCCGCCCGTGACGTGCCGAGCACCTTTTGCAAGCTGCCGCCAATAATTAAAACAAACCACTGCATAATGCCTAAGTAGTACAGCAAAGAGGTGAGTGCGGCAGTAAAGATGATTTGCGGTAATACCTGTAACGCCCAGACAAAACCTATGCCTTCAACGCTGAAATTAACTAAGCTGCCAAAGGCAAATTTAATCCCTTCAGTACCATAACCAAAGACTTTGCCTACGGTATTTGATACGGCCAGCAGCACATCGGCACCAATCTCGGTTGCCAGTACAAAAAAAGCTAGCGCGATGATAATGCCAAACGCACCGATAACGGCACGCCAGCTGATCAAACGGCGGTTGTCAGAAAACAGCAAACCTACGCCTAAGAGTACAAAAATGCCGAGGATGGACTGGATCATACTGAGTGGTCCTTATATGAATTAATGGCTGCAATCACACGCTCAGCGTGGGCCTTTGCAAGGGAAAGGGTGTTGGATTTGTTACCACCTTCGGCGGCAGTGGAGTTCATCTCAAAGCTAATAATGGTATCGATAATCTCGACAGCGGCTGCGCGAAATGGGTGTTCGTAAGCTTGTTGGTATACGTTAAAGGGTAAAAAGTTAAAGCCTGTTTCGCTGTAGGAGTCCTCAGTCGCCCCCGCAGTGATAGAAAACAGGACAGGTTTACCTTGGAGCTGGCTACCATTAGGGCCAAAGGCAAAACCATAGGTAAATACCTCATCAATCCAATGTTTGAGCACGGCGGGGTAGGTGCTCCAATAGAGCGGGAATTGCACCACAATCACATCGGCATCAAGCAACAGTCGCTGCTCCGTGGCTATATCCCCATCAAACTGAGCCACTGAATTGATATGCCAGCCCAGTTGCTCAGCCTCAAGGGCAAGTATGCTGGCATTGGCCACAGACTGGGTTAAGTTGGGGTGCCCGTTTAGCACGAGTATGTTCATTAGCTAGCTCCTGAGAGGAAACGGTGCCGCCATGCAGCCAAAACCAGAGGCTCAAGCACCGAGTTACGAAGTCATGGCGTGGATTATAGGGAGGGAAGAGGGAATGCCAGAGGACATTTGTCTCCTAGCACCTGATGCAGCTCATACTATTGTGAAAATTTGATTAACATACCGATGTAAAAATGAATGAAGTGATAAGCGCAATGTCGGGTCATACCGAAATGCTAACGTTTATTAAGCGCTAAGTTCAGCTCCCAATCTTTTCATCCTGACTGCGTAAAATAGTGCTAAGTGCATGTGGCACCAATGTCGAACGCTGGTTAGCATTCTGTCATTGATGCTTCTTGCACAATGAAAACTTAATAAAGCGATAGGGCTTAATGCGTTTGATTACCCGAGTTGTCCCGCAATCATAAGTTCTTTTGTTTCAGGGACTTCATTATAGGATAAAACATGAAGTCCACGGGCGAAGGCTAATGCATAACGCGCGAGGAAAGGCCTGAGTTGTGGAGAAACAAGTAGGATAGGGTTATAGCCTTTCTCTTTTGTCTCCGCGAGTAATTGGGGCATTCTTTGTTGTAGCTGCGCCAGTAGATTAGGTTCGATAGGGAAACTATCCAATGCTACTCGGCCCTGTTGCTGCGATTGATTTAACGCTGTCATTAAAGTCTGTTCTAATTCTGCGGTCAGAGTGAGTACATTCAACTGCGGACTGCTGCCTGCGATTTGATGCAAAATACTATTGCGTAAAGCGCAGCGCACATCGGCGGCGAGTAGAACGGGATCTTTGGTTTGCTCGCTGCATTCCAGCAAGGTCGTTGCTATGGTGCGTATGTCTTTTAGCGGCACTTGCTCTTTGAGTAACAAGCGGAAAACTTTGAGTAACTGAATGGGGGTTAAACAGGTACTGAGTGATTCCGCCAGTTTGGGGGCTTGCTTACTGAGCCTGTCAGTTAATTGCATAATATCATCATGTTGCAATAATTCAGGCAGAGACTCACGTAATAATTTACTGACATGAGTGGCAATGATTGTCGCATTATCGACGACCGAATAACCTAAATTGAGTGCTTTGGCTTTTAGTTCAGGCGTAATCCAAATCGCATCCATTTGGTAAGCGGGTTCCTTAGTTAAAATCCCATCAATTTTGCCGTATACAGGACCACTTTTTATTGCTAACAGTAGATCAGGCTCTAATTCGGCGATAGCCACTTGAGTGCCCATAAAGTTAATTTGGTATGCATGTGGTGCCAAGGCTAAATTGTCGCGCACTCTCACTTCCGATAGCAGAAATCCGATTTGTTCTGAAAGGGTACGTCTGATCCCTGTTAGGCGTTTTTGTAATTCTGCTCCTTTGGTTTTTTCGACTAGATGAACCAATCTATAGCCTAATCGTACTTCGATGATGTCGGTAAAAGGCAGGGATTCCCAGCTTGGCGCTGAAGGTTCTGTCAGGCTGGTTTCTATGAGTTCTTCAGTTTTCTCTTCAGTAAAGGAGGCTTTATTCTGGTTTTGTTTCCACGCTGCAAAGCCTAGTAGTATTGCAAAAGATAAAAATACCAGTGCTGGCATGCCCGGGGTGATACCGAGAATCGCCATCACAATGGCTGCAGTGGCTAAGGTTCTAGGGTTAGCCAGTAACTGTCGACTCAATTGGGTCGGCATTTCTTCTGCGTCGGATACCCTAGTCACAATAATTGCGGCAGCAGTGGCGAGTAGTAATGATGGAATTTGTGCAACTAGGCCATCACCAATGGTTAATAACGCATAGGTTTTAAAGGCTTCTGTAGCACCCAGATCATGCATAAAGATGCCTATGCTGATCCCGCCAATAATGTTGATGGCTAAGATCAAGAGTCCTGCGATGGCATCTCCTCTCACAAATTTTGAGGCTCCATCCATGGAACCATAAAAGTCTGCTTCTCTGGCGACATCTTGGCGACGTAGGCTGGCTTGTTCATGTGTGAGTGTGCCGGCATTGAGATCGGCATCGATTGCCATTTGCTTACCCGGTAGGGCATCCAATGTAAATCGCGCCGATACTTCAGAGATCCGCTCGCCCCCCTTAGTGATTACAACAAAGTTAATAATCATTAGAATTAAGAAGATAACCGCACCGACGACATAGTTTCCGCCAATGACGACTTCACCGAAGGCTTGGATCACTTTACCCGCAGCATCGCCTCCTTCATGACCTTCAATGAGTACTACGCGCGTCGATGCAACGTTTAAGGTCAAACGCATTAAGGTCGCAAGGAGCAATAAGGTTGGGAATACAGAAAACTCTAATGGTCGCCGGATCGAGACGCTCACCAGCAGCACCATGACGGCAAGGACGATGTTAAATGTAAACAAAATGTCCAGTAGCCATGCAGGCAGCGGTAAAATCACCATTGCCAGAATAGCGAGCAGCATGACTGGAATGCCGATATAGCTGTAATTTCCTGAAAAGGTGCGAGAAAGCCAATTCATAGGTTAAGCAATCCTTTAATCGTGACGTAAATTAGGGGGAATAAAAAAATGTGGTAAAGGCTCAGGTTTCTGCTGTAAGCCCTTACGAGATGCTTTTATTTGCATGACATAACTTAATACGTGCGCTATGGCGATAAAAAGGGCACTGGGTATCTGTTGATCGACTTGCGTTGAATGATAAATAGCCCGCGTGAGCGGTGGGATATCAATAATTTCAATATCATGTTTTTTAGCGAGTTCTCGCATATAGAGGGCGAGTTCTTCAGTGCCTTTAGTGATGACGTAAGGCGCATCCGCTAAGTCAGGATTGTATTTTAATGCCACGGCATAGTGAGTAGGATTAACCAATAGAACATCCGCTTTTGGAATGGTGGTATCTGCCCGAGAGCGAGCCATTCGTTGCTGTATTTGGCGGATTTTAGCTTTAATCTCTGGCTTACCTTCTTGCTGGATATGCTCGTCTTTTACTTCTTGACGTGACATACGTAATTCTTTGCTGTTATGCCAATATTGGTAAGGCACATCAATAAAGGCGATCACGAGCAGCCCAGTACCAAGATAAAACATGCCTTGCGACAGTAGATTGATGCCATCACGAACCGCTTCATCAATAGGGCGTTGATTGTAGCTAAGTAGTTCTTGTAAGTGACCATTCAAGAAAACCAACATAATTCCGATCAGTAACACAATTTTTAGGCATGACTTGAGTAACTCAACAAGAGATTGAGCGGAAAATATTCTTCCGACACCGGCAAGGGGATCGATACGACTGTACTTAAAATTAGCATTTCCAAAATTAAATATCGGCCCCCCAGGTAAGGCTCCTGCAACTGCGGCCAACAGAGCAACCATGATGAATAGTGGACCTAAGATGCTTAGCATTTCGACTAGGCTGGCGCCAAGATGGCGCATCATGATGTCAGGTTGATCTAACTCTGCCCGCGTGAGCAGCATATTGTATTTAGCTAATCCACTGACTCTCGTCGCAAACCAATCCGCATTACTGGTCAGCATCACCGAGCAACCAACGACCAGTGCTGCGGAGGCAAGATCTTTAGAGCGTGGAACTTGGCCTTCTTCTCTCGCTTTACGCTTTTTCTGCGGTGTAGCTTCTTCTGTTTTATCTTGTTGGGGCGTTTTACTCATGAGATCCCTCCGATAAATTGGTACATTGCAGTTAATGCGTCTAAGCACAGATCACTGTAACGAGTTGGAATGCCGCTTAACGAAAGGAAGACGCAAATCAAGCCCATCAACAAGGTCATGGGAAACCCGAGCGAGAAGATGTTTAATGACGGCGCAGCGCGGCTTAATACACCAAAAGTGATGTTAACCATTAACATGGCGAGTACTGCGGGTATGGCGAGCATCAGCGATGCAGCAAATAGCCAGCCCATTCGACTAACCAATCCCATTAGCGGTAAGTCAAAAATCCCATTTCCAATTGGCCATAAACGAAAGCTATCAACAATGATGTTGAGCCCGACTAAATGACCGTCAAGAGCCAGAAAAATCAATGTACCAAAGATTTGTAACCATTCACTGAGAATGGGGTTGGTGTCGCCATTAGCGGGATCGTTCATCACCGCCATCGCTAGACCCATCTGCATCGACATAATAGTGCCAAGCATGGTCATCACATGGATTAAAATGGTTAAAAATAGCGCGAGCATAAATCCAGTCAGTAGTTGCTCTATGGCTAAAAACAATGATCCAAGCGAGAGCGCATCGACAGCGGGAACGGGTGGCAGCATAGGTGCAATAAGCGCTGCAATACTTAAGGCAAGAAAAATTCTTACTGTTGCAGGCACATAAGAATTACCTAACAAGGGCATTATCATAAATGCCCCCATGATCCGGCAGAATGGCCACCAAAGGCTGCCGATTAACATGCTGAGTTCGGTTGAGGTGAGGGAAAGCATATCAACCGATAATATGAGGAATATTCATAAACAGCCTGTCAAATAAATCACTTAGCTGTTGTATGAGCCAATGGCCTGAAAACAGAACCATAAGTAGAGTAATGATAAGCCTTGGCAGAAAACTCAAGGTTTGTTCATTGACCTGTGTCGCAGCCTGAAATACCGCAACGATTAAGCCTAAAATGAGTCCCGGTGTCACCAACACAGAAACCATGATGATGACGAGAAACATTGAGTCAGCAAAGAGCGAGGTCAGTTCATTGATGTCCATCTAGCTACCCAAAACTTGCGGTTAAGGTGCTTACCGTCATAGCCCAACCATCGACTAATACAAAAACCATCAGTTTAAATGGGAGAGAAATAATTAACGGTGACAACATCATCATCCCCATAGACATGAGGACACTTGCGACAACCAAGTCGATAACTAAGAAAGGTAAGAAAAGTAAGAAGCCAATTTGGAAAGCTGTTTTGAGTTCACTCAGTACAAATGCGGGCATAAGGACAAAAAAGGGGACTTCCTCTGCTGCTTTCATGTGTGTGGGTTCGTTAGCTATTTTCAGCATTTGCTCAAGATCAGTTTCCCTTGTCTGCGCCAGCATAAATCGAGTTAAAGGGACTTTGGCTATTGAGACAGCCTCCATCAATTCGATCTTACCTTGGTCATAGGGCAAATAAGCTTCCTTATAAATTTTGTCTCCCACTGGGCGCATAATAAAGATAGTGAGTACTAATGCTATCCCAACAAGCACTCGGTTAGGGGGACTTTGTTGTAGTCCGAGAGCTTGTCGGAGAATTGCTAATACAATGATAATACGAGTAAAACTGGTTAGCATCATCAGCATGATGGGCAAGAAACTAATGGCCGTCATGAGCGCTAAAATTTCGAGTTTAATGTTAACTGCTTGACTGTCTTGAGCGCTATCCAGTGTGAATAAGGTCAGTCCTTCCGATGCGAGGGCTTGGGGAGCAAACAATAGAATCGCCAGTAACAATACCCGAACTATCATTCGTTACTTGTCCCATCGAGAGTAATGCTCTCTATTTCCAGCAAACGTACGCCATATCTGCCTGCCACTTCTACGACTTCGCCTCTTCCTAATAGTGCACCATTTACTCTGATATCCAGCGGCTCACCTACCATACGGTCGAGTGCGATAACATCACCTTCTCCCATACGATTTAGTTCGCCTAAAGACATTTCAGCACTGGCCAGTTCGAGAGTAACTTGAACAGGAAGTTGTTGAAAAAAATTATTATTTTTCAATTTATGGTTATGGGTGTCCGGCTTTGAAAATGCTCTCTCAGAGAAAATATCGTCCTCTAATAGAAAATCATCATCCGATAAAATAGATTGTTCAGCCAATGTCATGCTCCTCATGCTGATAAATATCTTGGGTCAATTTCGCTACCATCTGTCCTTCATGACTATGCACTGAGGCATGAAATAGCGGTGTGTTTCCGATTGATAACAAGGTTTTTGGATAGAGATTAATAGGTAAAATATCCCCAGTTTTTAATTGGCTGAGTGATTGCACAGGGATGCTATGTTGCCCTAATGTCAGCTGCATTTTTATGGGGAGACTTTTTAGCCAGACGGCTAGTTTTGCGGGTAAATCCGCAGATACTTCAGATTTCTTAGGCTGTTCGGCCAGATGCCCCAGTAAATGCTCAGTTAAGCAAAAGAGCATTGGAGGGGTTAGTGGGCCATTGGTAAAATTGAACGACCATACTGCCGATACTGCGAGTGGCATATGGCCTTTTATGAGCTCAACTTCAAGATTATTGGTTTCGATCGTGCTATTAGGTAGCTCCTCCACTACGGAAAGTAGCAACTTTTTGGCTAACCTAAATTCAGATTGGCTGGGGTTTCTCAAAGGAGAACTTAATGGTGTTGAGGTATTACCGTAATAATTACTCGCCAATTGATCGAGCGTGCAGCGATCAATTCTCCAATAACCGAGGGTATTTTGATGATGTTTTAATACAAACCATGAATAGCAATGTTCTGGAACGACAGGTGTTCTAGGTTCTGTTAACGTTGACCCCGAAACAGCGGGATGACCCTGTCTTAGTAGCGGAGATAGGATATTATTTATGGCATCGATAAGTGGACGATGTAGCTTTTCTAGCTGTTGCAATAATCGCGTTCTCGCTAGCTTTTCTTGAACTAGCATAATAGGTCTAATTATTTCATTGGAATTTGATTTTATAAGCCTAGCTTTCGCCGTCGTCTTCATTGTTCTTCCTATTAAACGTGTTTTTACTACTAGAATGCTGCTTGGCTACCTCCGTGATTCAGTTGGCGCATAAAAAACATACACAAACAGAGTGCCTAAATATTTATTTCTTTATCGTTAAGGATTAATGAATTTCTTAAAACAGTTAAGCGTTGAACTTTAGGTTCGACTCTGTTTTAAACGACGAGGATGATAAGTTAATAAGGCTTAAGTATTCAATAATAATTATAAGAAATGCTGAAATATATGTGAATAGAATTGTAGGGTAAAGTTGGTTGTAAACAAAATGTTTGTTTTGAGATTGTGTAAGAAGATATTAATGCTTTAGGTTTTGCATTTTCGCGTCAATAAAAAGGCGGTTAGATATTATTTTGACATTTGTCGATATTTTGGCGGGCAATATTTATGTCAGCATTTACATATTGATTATTAATGATGATATTGTGTTGCAAATCTGTTTGTCTTTGATTTTAATTGTTTTTTGTGCGATATATTTTGTGGTTTATTTAATGTTAAACATTGGTGGTTAAATTTTGTCACTATTTTAAAAGTATCGATGGTGCATTTTTATCATTGTCATATATTATTTTACAAATATATTTGGTATAAGTCAGTCCTAAGTTATATGCATCACTTTTTTGCGGTTTTTCTTTTAGACCTTTCATGGTTGATAGCAATTGATTCATATAATTCGGTGATACCTTAAACTTTGTTGCTGGTCACATTTCTTATCGATGATTGCACTGGAACACGTTTAAACCTTATTTAGTTGAGGGCATATCCTTAGCCATTGTCAATGTGGATACTCATTGTGTGTAGTTCTCTATCGCTGGCTTTGATATTACATGCGGAAATATATCTTCCGCATTTCGCTTCCGCATTTGTTTTTACTGTTCTTAATGGCTTGAGTTATTTATTGCTCATTCATCTAGATGGATAAGTAAGTAGTAATAGCTTTTATATACATTCAAGCACAGATACTTATAGGTCTAAATTAAGGTGTTATTTAATGTACTGTAAACGAGAGGGAGTTAATGAGTGGGTGGCCTAAGTATACGGATTGAAGGGTTAAACATATCTGCGGAACTTGCATGCAAAATAACACAGGAGGATTTTTACCTGTGGAGTGATGCAATGGAATTACCTTGGCTCACTATCGTTAACTTGTCGGATTGTAGTCCTTGTGATGTGAAGTCTTATCTTGCCCGTTTTCCTGGCCGTAATATCGTCGCGTTACTCGCACCAGAGCAAGGTGAGTTGGCAGCCGCAGCAATGCGTGCTGGCGTACAGGATTATCTATTAATCCCCGTAGAAACTGAGCAGCTACTTGCCTCCATTCAGCGATTACACCGTTTAGAATTACCTGATTCTAGTTTGGTTGTCGCGGCTTCTGTTAGTCGACAATTGTTGATGTTGGCCCATCGCGCCGCAACTACTGAGGCCAGTGTTTTATTATTGGGTGAAAGTGGTACTGGTAAGGAACCGCTTGCTCGTTATATTCATCGTCACTCCTCCCGTTCACATAAGCCTTTCGTTGCGATTAACTGCGCTGCCATCCCTGAAAGTATTCTAGAGTCCGTTCTCTTTGGGCATGTCAAAGGTGCCTTCACTGGTGCCATTTGTGATAAGGCAGGAAAATTTGAGCAGGCCAATGGCGGTACTTTATTACTCGATGAAATTGGTGAAATGCCCTTGCCGTTACAGGCGAAGTTACTTCGGGTGCTACAGGAGCGTGAAGTCGAAAGACTTGGTGGCCAGCATGTTATACCACTGGATATCAGAGTCATTGCCTCTACCAATCGCGACTTAAGACAAGCCGTGGAGTTTGGACATTTTAGGGAGGACTTGTTCTATCGATTAGATGTTTTACCTCTGAAAATTAAGCCTTTAAGAGAACGAAAGGCTGACATCCTGCCTCTAGCTGAACATTTCTTAAATTTATATGGCCAATCTGATTGCTCAAGTCGCTGTTACTTCAGTGAGCACGCAAGACAAGTGCTCGTTAACTATGATTGGCCCGGAAATGTAAGAGAGCTAGAAAATTGTATTCAACGTGCATTAGTGATGCGTAGAGGTCAGGCGATTCAAGTTGCGGAACTCGGGTTAAACATTCAAGAAGAGATGCTTGAGTTGGAGCCTTTAGGCGCCTCAGATGGACTTAAAGCGTCAAAACAACAGGCAGAGTTTCAATATATTATTGATGTACTTAAACGTTTTAATGGGCAACGCACGTTAAGTGCAGAGGCGCTAGGGATGACGACTAGAGCCTTAAGATATCGTCTCGTACAAATGCGAGAAGCGGGTATTGATATTGAAATGTTATTAGAGCAAGCGGGTCGAGCAGCTTAGAGCAATCAAAAAGTAATAGGAATGGAATATGTCTAATGGAGCGATTGTTAGCTCAAATATGTTAATGGAAACCTTAAACATTCATCGTGAAGTGGCCAAAGGGGCGATCAACATCACTTCAAACCCTGCCGATAATGGTATGGCTTATGGGTCATTCACTGACTTGATTAAGAGTAAAGTTTCTGCCGTTAACCAAGATCAGAACCAATCCTCTATGGCGATGGCGGCTGTCGATAGTGGAAAAAGCGATGATCTCGTCGGTGCTATGGTGGCTTCGCAAAAAGCCAGTTTGTCATTTGCGACTATGCTCCAAATTCGTAATCGTCTTGTGCAAGCATTTGACGATGTAATGAAGATGCCTATTTAAGGAATTGTGTGAATGTCTACCACTTTTGTTCAATCAGGTCAGGATATTACCGGGACTGAATCTTCGTCAGGATTCATTGCTGGCATGACCCAAAAATGGCATCGTTTTAACCGTGGTGATCGTCAGGTTATCGCCTTAGCTTTACTTGCGGTGGTTGTCGCCAGTGTCATAGTGTTGATGTTATGGACTGCTACTGCAGGGTATCGACCTTTATATGGCAGCCAAGAAAATGTCGATACTTCTCAAGTGTTAAATGTCTTGGATGCAGAAGGCATTGATTATCGCCTCGAGGCTAATACTGGGGCAGTCCTCGTTGCAGAAGAGCAAGTCGGTAATGCGCGTATGCTTTTGGCCGCAAAAGGGGTAAAAGCGAAAGTACCTTCGGGTATGGAGGCACTCGACAATACCGCGCTCGGCACGAGTCAATTTATGGAACAAGCTAAGTATCGCCATAGTTTAGAAGGTGAATTAGCTCGCACTATCATGTCGTTAAAGTCGGTCCGTGCCGCAAGAGTTCATTTGGCGATACCTAAACAAACTCTGTTTATCCGTCAGGAGCCTGAACTGCCGACGGCTTCCGTCATGCTACAGCTAGACCCGAATACTCGACTCTCTGAAACACAAGTTGAGGCTATTGTTAATTTAGTCGCAGGCAGTGTGACTGGACTAACGGCCAGTAATATCAAAGTTGTCGATCAAGATGGTCGATATTTAAGTGAGAACATTTCAGGCAATCAAGATCTTAGCCAGTCTAGAAACAAGCAGTTACAGTACACGCGTGAACTTGAGAATAGCTTAGTGGCTAATGCCGCCTCTATGCTCGAGCCTGTGCTTGGTCAAGATAATTTCCAAGTGCGGGTGACTGCAAAAGTAAACTTCAATCAGGTTGAAGAAACTAAGGAGTCACTCGATCCGCAAAATGTCGTGACTCAAGAGCGTACGAGTGTCGATGATTCAAGTAATAGTATTGCCGCAGGAATTCCCGGAGCTTTAAGTAATAAGCCACCCCAAGCAGGCAAAGAGGCGACGAATGATAAGACCCGTAATTTGAAGCAGGAAGAAAGTCGTCAATATGACGTTGGTCGTTCTGTGCGTCATGTTCGTTATCAACAAATGCAGCTCGAAAACCTCTCAGTTTCAGTGCTTATTAATAGTGCTACGGGTCAAGGAGCATTTAATGAAGAGGCTCAACTGGTTAAGTTTGGCAATATGGTTAAGGATGCTATCGGCTTTTCGGCGGCGAGAGGTGATAGTTTTACCATTAATGCCTTTGAGTTTACCCCAACCGTCGCTGCCGAATTTACGCCGTCACCTTGGTGGCAATCAGAAAATTACCAAGCTTATTTACGCTACATCATAGGCGGCATCCTTGGCTTTGGACTTATTTTGTTCGTATTAAGGCCGCTGGTTAAGCACTTGACCCGAACCGCTCAAATTACCGCGCCTAGAATTGAGCCCGTTGCATTAAGTGCCGCTTCCGCTGCTGCACTCGATGGGCATTCCGCCGATACTTTACCAAATCAAGCACATCAGTTACCGAGTGCCGACTGGCTAGGCAGTCAAGGTTTACCCGAGCCCGGCTCACCTTTGACCGTTAAAATGGAGCATTTAGCCTTGCTCGCAAACAAAGAACCCGCGCGTGTTGCAGAAGTGATAGCTCATTGGATAGGCGATAAAGACGGTGAATAATTCAATCGAAATTAAGATGGACAATTACGCCCAAGCGGCCATGTTATTACTGAGTATGGGAGAAGAAGGTGCTGCCATGGTCATGGCGCATTTGGATCGTAACGATGTGCAACACTTAAGCCATAAAATGGCGCGGTTATCGAGTATTACCCAGCAAGAAGCCGAGGCAGTACTCAGCCGTTTTTTCCAACGCTATAAAGAACAATCGGGTATCGCCAGAGCCTCACGGTCCTATTTACAAAAGACACTCGATATCGCTTTGGGAGACAGAGTCTCTAAAAGTCTTATCGATAGCATTTATGGCGATGAGATTAAAGTGCTCGTTAAGCGTCTCGAATGGGTTGACCCACAATTACTTGCCCGTGAAATCACCCATGAGCACTGCCAGTTGCAAGCGGTATTGTTGGGATTATTACCACCAGAAAGTGCCGCTAAAATTCTGAAAATGTTGCCCACTGATAGCCAAGATGAGGTGCTCGTTCGTATCGCGCAACTTGGCGAATTAGACCGCAACGTTGTTGAGGAACTGCGAGAACTGGTTGAGCGTTGTATGTTGATGGCAATGGAGAAAAGTCACACGCAAGTGGCGGGCGTCAAACAGGTTGCCGATATCCTCAATCGCTTCGAAGGCGACAGAGAACAACTGATGGAAATGATCAAACTCCATGATAAGCAGATGGCGATCGATGTCACCGATAATATGTTTGACTTCATTATTCTTGGGCGACAAAAGCAAGAAACGTTGCAGACCTTATTAGGACAGGTACCTTCTGAAACCTTATCGTTAGCATTAAAAGGCATTGATTTTGAATTAAAAGATGCCTTGCTCAATGCCTTGCCTAAACGTATGTCGTCAGCGATTGAAACGCAAATAGAAGCGTTAGGTGGTGTACCTGTTAGCCGAGCGAGTGGGGCGCGTAAAGAGATAATGGAACTGGCGAAGCAATTAATGCAAGAAGGTGAAATTGAATTGCAGCTATTTGAAGAACAGGTCGTTGTTTAATGGAAAACAAGCATTCTCGTTGGCGTCTAAATACCAATCTCGCTCGTCGTTATCGTTTTCCTGCATTACACGATGCGGTGGAATCAAATTCCGATGCGGGCAGTGATTTTCAAAGTTATCAACAAGCATTTGATGAGGGTTATGACGAAGGTGTTATTCAAGGTAAGAGTGCGGGTTATGAGGCTGGCATAGAAGAAGGACGCATTGCTGGACATGCAGCTGGTTTTCATCAAGGTCGGTTAGATGGGCAGTCAGCGGGTAGGGCATCCATCGATGAGCAGCTCAACAGCTTACTTGTGCCGCTAGGTGCCTTGAGAGAACTACTCGAAGACGGTCATACAAAGCAGGTTCGTGAACAGCAAAATTTGATCCTTGAATTAGTACGCCGAGTGTCACAACAAGTGATTCGCTGCGAGCTAACCCTGCAGCCACAACAAATACTTAAACTCGTTGAAGAAACCTTGAGTGCGTTGCCCGATGATCAAGCGGATATCAAAATCCATTTAGAGCCGAGTGCCGTGACTAAATTAAAAGAGCTCTCGGAAGATAAAATCCGTGGCTGGAATCTCATCGCTGATAGCAGTATTTCAGCGGGCAGTTGTCGTATTGTGAGTGATAAATCCGATGCAGATGCTTCAGTCGAGACACGACTCGATGCTTGCATGAAGCAGGTTGAAACCAAGTTGAATGAGGCTGAGATTGGAGTCTGATGTATTTCATGACGATTGGCCTCAGGTTCCAGTTGCAAGGGTTTATGGACGTCTCATTCGAGTCAATGGTCTATTGCTTGAGGCTGTTGGCTGTCAGCTTGGCATGGGGGATCGTTGCCAGATTGAAGGGCGAAATGGTCGTTTAATTGAGGCTGAAGTCGTTGGCTTTCATCGGGACGTATTGTGCCTTATGCCGATTGAGCCTACACAGGGCTTGATGCCAGGTGCCAGAGTGCTGCCTATTACGGATGAGCAAACAATTGCTATTGGTGATGGTTTGCTTGGCAGGGTGCTTGATGGACTTGGACAGCCACTCGACTTACTGGGCGATTTAACCGGTGTTTCACAAGTCCCGCAATCTCACACGAGTTACAACCCTTTGCTGCGCCAGCCTATTCGGCAGCCGCTAGATGTCGGTATTCGCGCTATCAATAGTTTGTTGCCCATTGGTAGAGGCCAGCGACTCGGGCTCTTTGCGGGCTCTGGTGTGGGTAAGAGTGTGTTATTAGGCATGATGACTCGTTTTACTGAAGCAGATGTCGTGGTGGTTGGCTTAATTGGTGAGCGTGGCCGTGAGGTCAGGGAGTTTATTGAAGAAACACTCGGTGAAGAAGGGCGTAAACGGGCTGTGATTATTGCAGCCCCTGCAGATACCACACCGCTGATGCGATTACGTGCAATGCGGTTATCCCACTCCATTGCCTGTGCTTTTAGGGATCAGGGCAAGCAAGTACTGTTATTAGTAGATTCATTGACTCGTTATGCTCAGGCACAGCGTGAAATCGCCTTGAGTTTAGGTGAGCCTCCAGCAACCAAAGGCTATCCGCCATCGGCATTTGCACAGTTACCTAGACTGGTGGAAATGGCGGGCAATGGTGAACATCCGACGGGAACGCTAACCGCGTTTTATACCGTATTGGCCGAGGGCGATGATCAGCAGGATCCTGTTGCAGATGCAGCGAGAGCTATTTTAGATGGCCATATAGTGCTAAGTCGTAAATTGGCCGAGCAAGGACATTTCCCTGCGATTGATCTTAATGCGTCTGTGAGCCGCTTAGCCATGCACATAGCGACCTCTAGCAGTATTGAACAGAGTCAGATCTTTAGACATCTTTTGAGTCGTTACAATGAGGTCAGAGACTTATTACCTTTAGGTGGGTACCAAGCGGGCCAAGATCCTGAAATGGATCTTGCTGTGCGAGTGTATCCAGAAATGGCACGATTTTTACGCCAGACTACACACAGTAAAGTCAATTTGGCTGAAAGTTTAGTGCAATTGGAACAGTTGATGGGAGTTATGGGATATGAGCCAGCGTCATCTCTCTAAGTTACGTGTTCAAGCTGAAAAGAAATTAGCGCAGCTAGGGCAAAAACGCGATGATTCCAGCCTAAGCGTTCAACTAAATCAACAACAAAATCAAGCCTTAGCCCAAATGATATTGACTTATCGTGGTGCGAAAGAGGGCTCAAATGTTTTGCTCTGGCAAAATTCCGCAAGTATGGCGCAAGTGTTAGAGCCTATGCGGGTGAAGTTAGCTCAAAAGGAGGTCTTTCTACAACAGGAACTGCTGCGTATTGATCGCTTATGGCGTAAGCAATTAGGGCGTCAGCAAGGTTTGAAGTGGCTTGAAAAACAAACACATATACAAGAGCAAGCACAAGTGGCACGTCGTGAACAGGCTGTTGTTGATGATATGGCGGGTTTCTATTACAAGAATAAAGGCCAATAAGCGCTGTGTCATTACAGCTGAGAGCCACCTTTTAAACTATGTCCCATTAGCGAGGGCTTTGGTAACTCTCAATAATTCAGTTTGATTAGCGTTTGGCACCGTAATCAATTTCATGGTGTTGGCCATCTTGATTCAGGATACGGTTAATCGTCTCTTGCTGTATTACTAGCAATCTGCCGTTGGTTTCATTGGCTGTTTGGCTATCTTTCACTAACAGCTGCAAGTTGTCCCATGACATTTTTATTTGCGGTCTTAGGTGATCAGGTAGCGCCGTGATTAAGCGTCTCATGCCACTATTGTCACTATTAAAACCTAGTGTCGCGAGATTTTCGCTTCGCTGTTTGGCTCTCAAAGCTAACTTGTTACACAGTGCAGTTTGACGCTCGTTATGGGCTAAGAGCGCATCATTATCCCTGCGTTGCATTAATTCACGTTGGTGCTTAAGCATTGATTTTAATTGACTATATCCCTCAAGATCTTGACGAATATCGCGAATTAAACTTTGAACAAGTTCGCGCTTATTTACTTGACTATTATCCATGCTGTATCAATATCTTATCTGCAATTTTATCTAAGCTCAGCTCAAAGCTGCCATTACTTAAAGCCTGACGTATAGCAGCAACTTTATCTGTGTCAACGTCGGAGATGGTATGTAACTCTTTCTGGGTTTGTTCTAACAATTGCCAGTCGTGACTAATATCTTGTCGTGTTGGCGTTGATAGATTTTCTGATTCAACGGGCTTTCTGGGCGTATTAGCGCTCTTACTCGTGCTGAACTCAGTGCTCAAGGCACTACTAATTTTATTAATTTCCATAGATGTTCATCGTCATAAATGGCTAGATATTAGATATAGGCGACCTAAATAGGATAAATCTAAAATAAATTTTTAAATTTATCCTCAGGTGACCTGAATGTTAAAAACGGGTTTCAACTCTCCCCTTAGCTATGGGGTAGGCGGTAATGATTTTCCCTGAACTACTATTCCTCACTCTAATGGCATCACCTTGTTTACCCGCATCCATAGCAATCCCAATCATATTGGCATAAAAGGTGGCACTGACTGCTTCAATAATCACTTCATCTCCTATGCTCACGAGTTCTGGTGCACTTAAATTGCTTGCTCTTATGGGTTTGTTTTTGATTATTTTTCTGGCAACCGCTTGCCCTAAAATGTGTTTTTCATCAGTAATAATGTCTTGATCTGACGCAGTTAAGGGCAGCATTTGCCATTGTAGATTTTCTGATGTGACAACTTCATCTCTCTTAAGCGTTTTGTTGGCAACAGGAATGTAGGCGCTGAGAGCAACCTTGGCCCGAACATAGAGTGACCAGCCTTCAGAGGCACAGCTTATTTTTCGTTGGATCCGACCGAATGGGAGCCCTTTAGCAGCCTCGACTTGGAGCGCCGTGCTACACGTTTTTAGCTTGGCTGTGCTGGAAGGAATGTGCAGTGTGATTTTTTTGCTGACTTTTTTGATCTCTTGCGATTGTTGCCACTTAGCTATCTCTGCGGCTACGGAGTTTGTCATTTGCTGAGATATTTGTTCTGTCGCCGTGATCTTCCCTTTCGCGTGCACATTGAGCGGAAGTAACCCTATGCTCAGTAAGAAAGTGAGGGAAAAGAACTTTCCGTATATCAATAGCGATTTCATTTAACCAACTGTTTTATATGAATAAGTATATTGGCATGCTAATTGTAAGCTGCTCGACCATCTAAATTAATTACGCATACAGTACTAGGAGTTGAGATGGCTATCAACCTTGATAAAGCATTAGGAATACATCCTCAGACACTCGATTTTAGAGTGGAGAGAAGCAAGGTATTAGCGAGTAATTTAATCAATGCCGAAACTCCGGGGTACAAAGCGAGAGATTTGGATTTCAAAGCGGCCATGAAGCAAGTTGAAGCAGGCATGCAGATGAATCAAGAGTACAACCTCGCTTATCGCATGCCTTATCAAAATTCTGCCGATGATAATACCGTGGAACTCGGTAAGGAACAGGCAAGATATTCACAGAATGCGATGGATTATCAAACGAGTTTGACATTTTTAAACATGAAAATAGCCGGTCTAAAGTCTGCTATTGAAGGTCGTTAGGAGCCTGTATGTCATTTGGCGATATTTATCAAATAGCGGGTGCTGGCATGAATGCTCAGACCATACGTTTAAATACAGTCGCGAGTAACTTAGCTAACGCTGGAACTGCCGCCGAAAACCCTGAGTCGGCCTATCGAGCATTAAAACCCGTATTTGCGACTATTTATGATGCGACTCAACAAGGTGCGATTGGTGCTTCGATTGAAGTGAGTGAGATAGTCCAAGCGGATGCCCCATTGGATATGCGTTATGAGCCGAATCATCCCTTTGCCAATGAACAAGGTTATGTCGCTTACTCTAATGTGAACACGATTGAAGAAATGGCCGACATGATGGCGGCAAGTCGTTCATTTGAAACCAGTGTTGAAATCATGAATCGTGCGCGTTCTATGCAGCAAGGTTTATTGCAACTAGGGAATAAATAGCAATGGAATTGGCTCGCTCTGGTAACAACTCGATTCAGAATCCAGCAGGTGCATTAGCGGCTCCAGGGAATGATGCTGCGTCATTAAAGAATGAATTTATGACCTTAATGATCGCGCAAATCAAGAATCAAGATCCCACTAAACCGCTTAACAGTGCTGAGTATATCTCTCAATTAGCGCAGTTTTCGCAGGTCGAAAGCTTAGAGGGAATGCGGAAGAATCAATCAAGCCAAATGGTCATGATGGAAAATTTGGGCATAGTACAGTCGGCATCTTTGATTGGTAAGAATGCCATGGTGCCTGTGTCTGAGTTTCAGCTCGATGGTGAAGCGGTTGAAGGCAAAGTGTATTTAGAGAATGCAGCTGAAGGCTTAGATCTTGAAATTATCGATGCACAAGGTCAGGTCGTTAGCACTATTCAACTCGGTGCTCAGGATGTTGGTGATGTTCGGTTCTCTATCGATCCAGCTGAGCTGGGGTTGTCTGCAGGCCAATATGAAATCAAAGCTAAGGCGACACTAGGTGAAAATAGTTTAGTTGCGCCAACGTATATTAAGGCACCGATCGAGAGAATCCATTTCTCCAGTGCATCCGGCATGATGATGGCTGAAATGGGCCATGGTGTTGGGGTTGTTTCTGTGCTCAATATTTCTGAAGTTTCGTAAATTATTTTTATAGGATATTAAGATGTCATTTAACATAGCTTTAAGTGGTTTACAGGCGACGACTCAAGATCTCAACACTATCAGTAATAACATTGCTAACGCATCGACGAGTGGGTTTCGCGGTGGCCGTAGTGAATTTGCATCAATTTATAATGGTGGTCAGGCGGGTGGCGTTGGCGTGATGTCAACGAGCCAAAACTTCTCTAAAGGTGGCAGCTTAACTTATACCGGTCGTCAGCTTGATATGGGGATCCAAGGCGAAGGCTTTTTTGTTCTCAAGGGGAATGATGGCGGCGCCATGTATGCTAGAGCAGGGATGTTCCATAAGGACAATCAAGGCTTTATAACCGATCCAGTCGGTAATCGTTTACAGGGATATTCTGTGAATACGACGGGAAGATTACAAACCGGTAATGCGGGTGACTTACAGGTACAAACGGCTTCTTTAGCGGCCAAAGCCACAACGAATGTCAGCATGGTTTCAAATCTCGATGCGAGAGTCGATGTTATTCCTCCAGCTGTCCCAGCCGTGCCATTTGATCCTAAAAATATTGATAGTTATCACTCTATTGGTACCACCAGTGTCTACGACTCTTTGGGTACAGAGCATGTGGTGACTCAGTATTATGTAAAAACAGCGCCGAATGAGTGGACTGTTAATTACACTCTGGATGGGACTCTTCTGCCAGACCAAACAACATTAAAATTTGATTCAAAAGGCATTTTAGATCCAACTACGACAAAGGATACCTTCGACCTTACATTGGGTAATGGGGCATCACCGCTTAAATTTGATATCAATTTTGATAAAAGCACTCAGTATGCCGCCAAATATAACAACTCCAGCTTATCTCAAGACGGTTACACCTCGGGTGAATTGAAAGGCGTGCGTCTGGATGACAATGGCATGTTGTATGGCACTTATACTAACGGCCAAGATCAATTACAGGGTCAGGTCGTCCTCGCAAACTTTAGTAATCCCAATGGTTTATCTGCCGTGAGTAACAATGCTTGGGTGGCTACAAATACCGCTGGGCAAGCGATTATGGGGGCGCCATCTACAGGCACTATGGGCACTGTTACGGGGGGGTATTTAGAGGGCTCGAATGTGGATACGACCGCTGAAATGGTTAACCTCATGTCGGCACAACGTAATTATCAATCTAACGCCAAAGTTCTCGATGTGAACTCGACTATGCAACAAGCATTACTTAATGCCATTTAAGAAGAGACACTGACATGGAGAAGATGCTTTATACCGCCGCCAGTGGTGCAGTTCGTATTCTTGAGGCGCAAAGTATTCGCGCGAATAACTTGGCTAACGCTGAAACTGCAGGATTTAAAGCCGACCTTGAGCGCGTTAATGCCGTGCCTTTAGCTGTTCAAGGTAATAGTTTGAACACAAGGGTTATGGCACAGACTGAGAGTAGTGGTTTTAGCCAGCAAAGTGGGGTGATCAATCCTACGGGCCGTTCATTGGATTTAGCGATCCGCGATCGTGGCTTGTTCAGTGTGGCTGTTGACGGTGTTGAAGCATACACCCGTTCAGGTGCAATTGAGACCAATGCCGAGGGGCAACTGACTATCGATGGCCGACCTGTATTAGGCGTTGATGGGCTGATAGCGCTGCCTGAGCATAAAGATGTCTTTGTGGGTGAAGACGGCACCGTCAGTGTTTTACCCTCTGAAGGCGGGATCATTGAGGAGGTGGGCCGATTAAAGCTAGTGAATCCTGACTTTGCCTTAATGCAAAAGGGGCAAGATGGGTTGCTCTATCGTCGTGATGGCCAAGCAGTGCCACAAGATGAAGGTGTGTTAGTGGATAGTGGCTTCCTTGAGTCGAGTAACGTGCAGGCCGTGTCAGAGCTTATTGCATCTATGGATTTGAGTCGTCAATTTGAGATTCAAGTTAAGTTAATGAAAAGTGCAGAAAAGCTGGCCGAGGCTGGTAATCGTCTGCTGGGCAATGTTTAAGGATTATTGGTATGCAATCAGCGTTATGGGTAAGTAAAACCGGCCTAACAGCACAAGATACGAAAATGACTGCGATTGCCAACAACTTGGCAAACGTGAATACCACAGGTTTTAAGCGTGACCGTGTTGCGTTTAATGATCTGTTTTATCAGGTTCAACGTCAGCCAGGTGGACAGGTTGATGCACTGAATAATCTGCCATCGGGTCTGCAATTAGGTGCAGGAACGAGAGTCGTTGGTACTCAAAAAATATTCACTACTGGGGATATGCAAAATACCAGTCAGCAGTTGGATCTAGCGATCGAAGGTCATGGTTTTTTCCAAGTAGAAGAGCCAAATGGCGATCTTGCTTATACCCGTGACGGTCAGTTTTATCGCAGCAGCGAAGGCATGATGGTCACGTCACAAGGTTTACCTTTAGTGCCCAATATCGTGATCCCTGAAGATGCGCTAACCGTTACCATTGCTAACGATGGTGTAGTCACAGCGAAAATGGCGGGTGAAGCTGAACCTCAAGATTTAGGTCAAATCACGCTTGTTAACTTTACTAATCCAGCAGGGTTAGAAGCTCGAGGTGACAACCTTTACCGTGAAACGGCGGCATCGGGTGTGGCGGTTGAAGGTGTGGCGGGTGATCAAGCTTTAGGTGCTTTAAGACAGGGTGCGCTAGAGGGCGCAAACGTCAACGTGGTGGAAGAAATGGTCGAAATGATTTCCACGCAGAGAGCATATGAGATGAATGCCAAAGTTGTGTCAGCCTCAGACGATATGCTCAAGTTCCTCAATCAATCGGTTTAGAGAGGCAATCATGCGTTGGTTATGGTTTTTATGGTTTGCACTGTTATCGGGTTGTATGTCGCATATTCCAGATAAGGAGACTAAACCTGGCACTAAAGAGTGGGCACCGCCTGAGATTGACTACAGCCTGCCAGATGCAAAGGATGGCAGTCTTTATCGTCCCGGTTTTATGTTGACGCTTTTTAAGGATAAACGTGCTTTCCGTGAGGGCGATATTTTAACCGTCGCGTTAGATGAAAAAACCTATTCGAGTAAGAAAGCGGATACCAAGACCAACAAAGAACAAGATATGGGTATGGGGCTTGCGGGCAATATTGGTGATAAAACGGCCAATGCTGACGGTAAAACCTCTTTTTCGAGAGGGTTTAATGGTGCAGGCTCAAGTACACAGCAAAACCAGTTATCAGGTTCAATCACTGTAACTGTTTCTAAGGTTTTACCTAATGGTACCTTGTTGATACGTGGTGAAAAATGGCTGCGATTGAATCAGGGCGATGAGTATTTACGCTTACTTGGCATTATACGTGCTGATGATATAGGTAATGACAATACGATATCGTCGCAACGTATTGCCGATGCCCGAATTATCTATGGTGGTCAAGGTGCCATTGCCGACAGTAATGCTATGGGATGGGCTTCTCGCTATTTCAATAGTCCATGGTTCCCGCTCTAGCAAAGGATATTTTGATGCTACGTTGTTTATTATTGTTACTTTTGGCTACTGGTACACTGCAAGCGGAAGAGCAAAGCCGCTACTTGATGGATATTGTCGATGTGCAAGGTCTGCGTGATAACCAACTCGTGGGTTATGGCTTAGTCGTCGGATTAAATGGAACGGGTGACCGCTCTCAAGTTAAATTTACCAGTCAATCTGTCGTCAATATGCTTAAACAGTTTGGTGTACAGATTGATGATAAAACCGATCCTAAGTTAAAGAACGTCGCCGCTGTTGCTGTGCATGCGACTATTACTTCTCTGGCGAGCCCAGGACAATCCTTAGATGTGACGGTTTCATCCCTTGGTGATGCAAAAAGTCTTCAGGGCGGAACCTTATTAATGACGCCTCTTAGGGCTGTCGATGGTGAGGTTTACGCGGTAGCGCAGGGCAACTTAGTGGTTGGCGGTATTTCTGCCGCCGGTCGTAATGGATCATCTGTGACTGTGAATGTGCCAACTGTTGGCACTATCCCCAATGGTGCCTTACTTGAGGCACCAATCAAAAGTAACTTTAGTGATAATGAAGACATCATATTAAACCTTAAGGATCCTAACTTTAAAACCGCCCGAAATATCGAACGGGCTGTGAATGAACTATTTGGACCCGATGTTGCACGTGCGCAAGATCATGCCAAGGTTCTGATACACGCGCCTAAGTCGAATCGAGAGCGTGTGACTTTTATGTCAATGCTTGAAGAACTCAAGATTGACCAAGGCCGACGTTCACCTCGAATCGTGTTTAATAGTCGTACTGGCACTGTGGTATTAGGGGGAGATGTTGTGGTTCGTAAAGCCGCTGTGAGCCATGGCAATCTGACAGTGACTATTGTTGAACGGGAAAACGTGAGCCAGCCTAATGGCGCTTATCTTGGTAATGCCGCAGGGGAAACCGTGGTGACTAATGATAGCCAAGTATTAGTCGAGCAAGGTAACAAACGTATGTTTGTTTGGCCCGAGGGCACGGCAATTGAAGAAATCGTGCGTGCCGTAAATAGCTTAGGTGCGACACCAATGGACTTGATGGCAATTTTAGAAGCTTTGGCGGAAGCGGGCTCTTTAGAAGCTGATTTGGTGGTAATTTAATGAAAGTTGAAAATACGGGCGGTTACTTAAATAAGCTGAATGCTGATGATTTGATTAAGGCGAATGGCGAGCAAGGTGCACTTAAATTAGTCAGTCAACAATTTGAGGCGCAGTTCCTGCAAACGGTACTTAAGCAAATGCGCTCAGCCACCGACGCTATGGCCGATGAAGATAATCCTTTAACCTCCAAAAGCAATAATGGCCTTTATCAAGATTTACATGATGCGGAATTGGCCAGTCGTTTAAGCCAAGTCAATGGTATGGGCTTGGCTGACGTGATGACTAAGCAGCTATCACGTTCATTTCAGTCTGAGAAAGATCCGGTCGCCTTTGATCCTCAACAGATGACAACAACAGCGATGCAGCCTGCACTTATTATGCGGCCCGTTGTGAAGGATTTTAAATGAGCATGTTGAACATTGGTAAGTCTGGCTTATTGGCAAGCATGGCCGCATTGAATGCAACCTCAAATAACGTTGCTAATGCTATGGTTGCAGGCTATTCACGTCAGCAGGTGATGTTAAGTTCGGTTGGTGGCGGTGCTTATGGCTCCGGCGCGGGCGTGTTTGTTGATGGTGTTAGACGGATCTCTGATCAATACGAAGTCGCGCAGTTATGGCAAACAACGAGTGCTGTTGGTTTTTCTAAAGTGCAAAGTAGTTATTTGCGTCAGGCTGAACAAGTATTTGGTGCCGAAGGGAATAATATCTCAAAAGGCCTAGATCAATTATTCGCCGCCCTTAATTCATCTATGGAACAACCTAATCTCATTGCCTATCGACAAGGTGTACTTAATGAGGCTAAGGCCGTTGCCCAAAGAGTGAATGCAATCAACGACAATATTGATTCGCAACGTAATCAGATCAATGGACAGCTTGGTTCATCCGTTAAAGAGATCAACTCACAACTTAATATTATTGCCAGTTTCAACCGCGACATTCAGGCAGCGAGTGTAACAGGAACGATTCCCCCTGCACTGCAAGATAGTCGAGATGCTGCAATTGATGACTTAGCGGCGATTTTAGATATTCGGGTTGTTGAAGATAGCCAAGGCATGGTCAATATCTCGCTGGCCCGAGGTGAGCCGCTATTGACGGGAAATACTGCCGCTAAGTTAACGAGTAATCCCGATCCCACCAATCCTAAGAACGATTTGGTGACTATCCAATTTGGTGCTAGCCAGTTTAATGTTGATGAAACCGCTGGTGGCAGTTTAGGTGCCTTGCTTACGTACCGTGATGTGCAGCTCGCAGATTCGCAACAGTACATAGATGAATTAGCGGTCATGTTAGCGACAGAGTTTAATTCTATTCTTGCTTCTGGCACTGACTTAAATGGTGCGACACCGTCACAGGATTTATTTACTTATCAAGCTAATAACCCAGGAGGAAGCTTATCTCTAACGGCCGGTTTTACGCCTGATAAACTTGCCTTTGGTAAAGATGGCACCCAAGGCGATAACGCAAATTTAAAAGCTTTAGTACAGCTAGCGAATAAAGAGCTGAGTTTTACTAGCCTTGGCAGTAATACAAGCTTAGCGGAATCCTTTTCCAGTAAGGTTGGCCAGTTAGGTTCTGCTTCTCGCCAAGCGATTTCATTTGCTAAAACCAGTGTAGATTTGCAAAAAGATGCGCAGTCCCAATGGGCGAGTACCAGTGGTGTAAATCCCGATGAAGAAGGGATTAATTTGATCATCTATCAGCAGTCATATATGGCGAATGCGAAGGTGATTTCCACCGCAGATCAACTGTTTCAAACTATGCTTAGTAGCTTTTAAGGACTTTATTCATGCGTGTAACAATGCAAAATTTATACACTAACAATTTAAACAGTTTGCAGAACACGACCTATGATGTGGCACGTTTGAATCAAATGCTCTCTAAAGGTGTTTCAATACTATCGCCTTCGGATGATCCTATTGGTGTTGTTCGGGTAATGGATAACCAACGTGATTTAGCACTAGTACAGCAATATGTTAAAAATATCGATTCCTTAAGTACCAATATGAGCCGTGCTGAAACATATTTATCCAGCATGGTTGAGACGCAGCAGCGGATGAAAGAAATCAGTATTGCGACTAATAGCTCGAATCTCTCGAAAGAGGATAGAGCATCCTATGCTTCTGAAATGGAAGAACTCTTAAAGGGGTTAGTGGATAATATTAACGCCACTGATGAGTCGGGTAATTACCTGTTCTCGGGTAACGCGATTGAGAAAGCTGCGGTAGTTAAGGATACTGCTGGGCGATACGTCTACCAAGGTGATGCTAGCGAGAGAACGGTACAAACATCTAGCTCTTCATGGACTACGGCTAATATCACCGCCGAAAAAGTCTTGTTCTCCAATGCTGGTCAAGATATTTTGAATCAAGCAATGGACTACATTAACGTATTAAATGATCCAAGCTTATCACCAAGCGATCCTGCTTTTAGTGCGGCCGCGAGTGGAATACAAACAGCGTTAAGTGAAACCTTAGATAGCATAGGTGCTGCTATTACCGATTTCGGTGGCAAGCAAAATAATCTCGCGTTAGTTAAAAGCTCCCATGAAGAAATGGTGTTGTTTAGTAAACAAGTGATAGGTGAAACGCAGGAGCTCGATTATGCCGCTGCCACTGCCGAGTTCAATGTCAAATTAACCGCATTAAAAATTACCCAGCAAACTTTTGTACAGATAAGCCAGCTGTCCCTTTTCAATCATATGTAGGTAATGAGTTAAATGATCAAAGGGATAGGTGAGTCACTTAGTCAGTTACGCCAAAGTCAGACGGTAACGTCTCATTATGTTGCTCCGATATCAGGTGTGCCCCGCAGTGCACCGAAAGCGAGGCCCATACCTAAGCATAGATTGGAAGCCTATGGACGTTGGGCTAAGGTGACTCAAGAGCAACATAATATTAGTGCATCGCAAGTGGTGTTACAGAGCTTGATTTCTGCCAAGAGTATCCTAGGTCAACTGAACAAACAGCTACAAACCTGCTTGTTCAGTAAAAACACAGTTGTTGAAGATGCATTACATAAAGCGGAGGAGTGTCGAAGACAATTAATCGAGATTAGGCCTTATTACCAAGGAAAGCGTTTACTCGATCATCACTTGAATTTGATTTCAGCATCCCAGCCTGCGGCATTACATTTTTTTAGGTTCCGACGAGTCGATCTCACATCACCTAAGAACCGCGATGAGCGGATTACGCTTTTTACTGAGAAGCAAACATTGCATTTGCTTTTGCCTGCCAATAAAAATCGCTTAGAGCTACAAGATATCATAGAGCCTGTTTTAGCTTCGATAGGGATAAGTATTGACCGCTTATCGACCAATGACACAGTGTTTACTGCACAGCATGAGACTTGGATGAAGCTCAATGGGGGGATTTTAATGGTGGGCGAAGGGCAAAGATTGCCAGCGGGTGAGCCGAGGAATATACCATTAGAAGAGAAATTTAGTTGGCAGGATCCCCGTGAATGGAATTTTACGGATACTGAAAAGTTAAAAATGACATTGGCTAAAGTGTCAAAGGTAGATAAAAAAGTCACAGTGCAAATTGATGATATTAAAGCATCCCACCGTTTACTACTGGTGAAGGTTAAGCAATTGACCGCATCTAGTCAGCCCAAATTTGAACTCCAACATTTGCATAAATTTATGCAACCCTATCCTTTTGCCTATCAAGTGACATCTTTGATGGCGCAGGGAAATACGAACCGCGAACAGGTTAGTGCTCTGCTGCTCTAATTTTTGAAGCGAACCCTAAGTGTGATTATTTAATTTTTGAAAATAAGCTATTTGGCTTCAGTGAAGAGCTTTTCATGTCGCCTTAATGAGTTATGCCTGGATTCAGGCCTAACCAAAACAATCGTTATTTTCTGGAGAACTACTATGTTAGGTGTTCATACTAATTACGCTTCAATCGTTGCGCAGGGTGCTGTAAATAAAAGCAATAACCTTTTAACTAATGCTATGGAGCGTTTGTCGACTGGTTTACGTATTAATAGTGCATCTGATGATGCTGCTGGTCTGCAAATTGCTAACCGCATGAGCGCTAACGTAAAAGGTATGGAAACGGCTTCACGCAATATTTCTGATGCGACCTCTATGCTACAAACCGCTGATGGTGCGTTAGAAGAATTAACGACCATTGCTAATCGCCAGAAAGAATTGGCTACTCAAGCCTCTAACGGCGTTAACTCTGCGGCTGATTTAACGGCATTAAATGATGAGTTCACGCAATTGAACGCCGAAATAACGCGTATTGTAGAAAATACCACTTATGCTGGTAATAAATTATTCGATACTGGTGTATTGACCTCAGGTACTGGTGTGAAATTTCAAATTGGCGCCGGAACAACGGAGACAATGGATGTTAAATTAGGCGCAATTCCTAAAACTGTCGCAGGTACTTTAACAGGTGGTACCGCCAATGCTGCGATTGCCCTTGTGGATACCTTCTTAGCCGCTGTGGGTACTGAGCGTTCTACCTTAGGTGCCAACATTAACCGTCTTGGCCATACTGCCGCTAACTTAGCGAGCGTTACCGAAAACACTAAAGCCGCTGCAGGGCGTATTATGGATGCCGACTTTGCGGTTGAATCTGCCAATATGACCCGCAATCAATTATTAGTTCAAGCAGGTACAACGGTACTGTCTTCAGCTAACCAAAATACGGGTTTAGTGATGGGGTTACTGCGCTAATGTTATTCAATTAGTCAGTGTTAGTTTTAATGCCAGTAAGCTTAGCTTGCTGGCATTTTTTTATGGTGTGCATGCCATTTCAGTCTAGTTTTTACAGTGCTATACACTCTATTTTTTAAATATCGATTTTAGTTGTGGGCTTGTGTAGTCGCTTTAGTTAGTTATGCCTGAACTCAGGTCTAACCCAAATGCTCGTTATTTAATGGAGAACTACATATGTTAGGTGTTCACACTAATTACGCTTCAATTGTTGCTCAAGGTGCTGTTAACAAAAGCAATAACCTATTGACTAATGCAATGGAGCGTTTATCGACAGGTTTACGTATCAATAGCGCATCTGATGATGCTGCTGGTTTGCAAATTGCTAACCGCATGAGCGCTAACGTTAAAGGTATGGAAACCGCTTCACGTAATATTTCTGATGCGACCTCTATGCTACAAACCGCTGATGGTGCGTTAGAAGAATTAACGACCATTGCTAATCGCCAGAAAGAACTCGCCACTCAAGCGGCAAACGGTGTGAACTCTGCTGATGATTTAACGGCTCTGAATGATGAGTTTACTCAATTAAACACCGAAATTACCCGTATTCTCGATAATACAACTTATGCCGGTAATAACTTATTCACCAAGTTGGAGGCTGGTGTTACCTTCCAAATTGGTGCCGGAACGGGTGAAAAATTGGTTGTTACAACAACAGCCATAGATGATGCTGCGCTGGCTGCTGGTGATTTAACTACTGGCGCGAATGCGGCAATTGCCCTTGTTGATACTTTTATCGCAGCAGTCGGTACAGAACGTTCTACACTAGGCGCCAACATTAACCGTCTTGGACATACTGCAGCTAACCTTGCCAGTGTGACTGAAAATACCAAAGCTGCCGCTGGACGTATTATGGATGCCGATTTCGCGGTTGAATCTGCCAATATGACCCGCAATCAATTATTAGTTCAAGCGGGTACAACGGTACTGTCTTCTGCTAACCAAAATACAGGTTTAGTGATGGGGCTACTGCGTTAATTACGCCGAGTTGAGTTAGTTTTAAGTGCCAGTAAGCTTAGCTTGCTGGCATTTTTTATGGCGTTTTGTGGATGCCATTTAAGTCTGTTTTTATAGAGGTGCTCCCATCTATTTTTAAATAAGTTTTAGTTTTGCGCTGTTGCTGTCGCCTTACTTAGTTATGGAGCTATACCGGGATTCAGGCATAGCCAAGATAACTGTTTTTTCTAGGAGAGCTGATATGTTAGGTGTTCACACTAATTACGCGTCAATTGTTGCACAAGGTGCTGTTAATAAAAGTAATAATCTATTAACTAATGCTATGGAGCGTCTGTCGACGGGTTTACGTATCAATAGCGCATCTGATGATGCAGCGGGTTTGCAAATTGCTAACCGCATGAGCGCTAACGTAAAGGGCATGGAAACGGCTTCACGCAATATTTCTGATGCGACCTCTATGCTGCAAACCGCAGATGGTGCGTTAGAAGAATTAACGACTATTGCTAACCGCCAGAAAGAATTGGCGACTCAAGCATCAAACGGCGTTAACTCTACAGCAGATTTAAAAGCGTTGGATGATGAATTTAAGCAATTAAATGCAGAAATTACCCGGATTGTAGAAAATACAACCTATGCGGGTAATAACTTATTTAAAGATGCTACTGATGGTGTACTCGTCAAAGGTGTGACCTTTCAGATTGGCTCGGATGGAGCAGAGCAAATGTCAGTTACCTTAGGTGCTATTGATAAGACAGTTACTGGTGATTTGTTGACTTCTGCAGCCGCCAATACGGCTATCGGGGCTGTTGATACCTTCTTGGCTAAAGTGGGGACAGAACGTTCAACCTTAGGTGCCAACATTAACCGTCTTGGCCATACTGCGGCTAACCTTGCCAGCGTAACTGAAAATACTAAAGCCGCTGCCGGCCGTATTATGGATGCCGATTTCGCGGTTGAATCTGCCAATATGACACGTAATCAATTATTAGTTCAGGCGGGTACAACGGTACTGTCTTCAGCTAACCAGAACACGGGTTTAGTCATGGGTCTATTGCGTTAATGCTATTGGGCAAGTGATGTCATTGGTCACGGCTAAAATGCCAGTTAGTTGCGCTGACTGGCATTTTTATTTTAGCCACGGTTTATGTATTGGTCGGTAGTCGCTAAACCCGAGATTGAAACCTATAAGGTTCATGTTTTAGTGGGTAATTTTCGATAACACAAAGTGGAAGATGGTTTTCCTGTTTAAGTGTTCATGCGGAAGTATTTAGCTGTGTTTGGGCCAGTTAATTATTTAATTTTCTTTAAAAACAGTAACTTGTTTTTGGCATGCGTTTTGCTCTAGAACGAGTGGAGGTAGTCATGATTTCAGGTATGAATGCAGCACAATTTGCTCAGCAACTGATTGGCGCAGACCGCGCAGGTAAAGATACGCTTTACAAAGGCAAGCTAACTGCCAGCAAAACACAGTTAGATGCCTATACATTGCTCGAAAATAATATGAAGAAGATGGCCACTAAGCTGAGTGAAATGGGTGGCGATGCAGCTAAAGGCAAAATTGCTACGGTTACGGGCGAGAATGCGACCGCGACAGTTAAATCTGATGCTCCAAAGGGCAACTATGATTTGAGCGTGCATAAACTTGCGCAAGCGCATCAACTGACTAAAGCCTATTCCTCTGAAAGTGAATTGTTGCCAACGTCGGGCATTATCAGTATTCAAGTCGGTAGTGATCCGACTAAGCGCATGGAAATTGATTTGGCAACGGTTAATGGCGGTGCGGCTATTTCTGTGTCTCAGTTACGCGATGTGATCAATAAACAAGTGGGTAATCCTGGTGTACAAGCGTCATTAGTGCGCACAGGTAACCAAATCGAATTTATGCTGTCTTCAAAGGAATCGGGTGTCGCGAATCAAGTGAAGGTTGAGTTTAACGGTGCCGATTGGGGCATGACAGAACGTCGTGCAGCACAAGATGCGGAACTTACATTAAACGGTATCAGTATTACCAGCAGTAGTAACTATCTAGAAAATGTTGTTGATGGTGTCAGCCTCGAATTAGTCAAGGTGCATGCGGCTGGTGAAAGCAGCATGATTAAAGTCACTGACGATTTTGAAGCGAATAAGAAAGCGGTTAAGGATTTTGTCGATTCATTTAATTCTTTAATGACGCAAATTAATCAATTAACTCGTTCTATGGGCGTTAAAACCTCTGACTCTGGCTCTTCCGATAAAGATAAGGAAGACAAAAGCACTGCAGTGAGTGAAGCGCAAATTGGTGTGTTGAAGGGGGATACCTCTATTCGCCTTCTCCAGTCTAAATTACGTGATTCTGTATTTGCAACGGCTGCTAATGGCATGCGTTTGTCTGATATCGGAATTGAGATTGGACGAGACGGAAAACTAAAAATTGATGATGCTAAGCTGACCGATAGCTTTAAAAGTGATCCAGAAAAAGTACAAGCCATGTTTACTGGTCCTGACAGTTATATCAAAAGCATAGAAAAGACCCTAAAACCTTTTACACAGTTCAATGGCTATATCGATCAAAAGCAGGAAGCGCTAAATAAGCAGATTAAAAGTGTGAATGACAGTATGGCGCGCCATGATTATCAAATGAATCAAAAGTATCAGATTTATTTAACCCAGTTTACGGCAATGGAATCCACCATTAATCAGTTTAATTCCGCAAGTCAGTTGTTTTCATAGGAAGCAGTAAAAAATGTTAAATGAGTACGATCCATTTAATGCCTACAAGCAAACCGCTTTAGATGCACAAGTAGCGGCAGCAACAACCCATGACATGGTGCGTATGTTACTTGATGGTTTATTGGAAGAACTAGAGCGGACCGCTGGCCATATGGAATACCAAAGGTTTGAGGCGAAAGGAATGAGTATCCATAAGTGCCTTAATATCGTGCATGGCTTGGACTCTATGCTTGACCTTGAAAATGGTGGTGAGGTTGCCGTGAGCTTACATCGTCTCTATGACTTTTGTAGCCGTCAGCTTGTCAGCGCCAGTGTCGAAAACAGTGCTGAAGCGCTAGTTCCAGTGACTCAGGTGATTACGAATGTCAGAGAAGGATGGACAAATCTCAATTAAGCAGTGGGCGCGTTTTGCGAATGCTTTACGCCAATATGCAGATGCTCAGGATTGGGAAAGCGTCCGAAAAGTGAACATCGCTTTGATCAAAGCACTGCAACAGGCTGGTGAGGCTCATGATATTGAGCAGAAATTAGCACGTGCAGAATTAAAGCGGGTTCATTCCCAAGTGCTACAAGAGTTGATCTTGGCTCGTGATGAATTAGCTGCTGAAATGGGCCGCTTTAAGGCGCAACAACCAGGTTTAGCCGCCTATCAATTAACACAAGTAAGTGGAGCTTTGGATGATCTCTGATCTTCTTTCAACTCGTCCTGTTGGCACAAATACCAGCTTGACGACTAAAGTGGCAAGTGCAGTTGATCAAGATAAATCAGAGTCATTTACCTTGTTGGGGTTGCCAGTCGGATTGTCTGCAGCACCTCTCCCGTTAGAGGGAACTCTGTGGACTCAGAATGCCGAACATACTTTAGAAAGAGATGTTGATACTCTTTCAAATCAATATTTTAATAGCAATTTATCTGACTCAGTATCTTTTGTTCCTGTTGTACCAGTATTGTCTCAGCCACTGTTAAATACTGAGATCAACTCAGCGCCTATTATTCAAGATGGCTTAGCCGCCACGCCTCAGGCTAGTCTCGTTTCACCGACTGCTGTCGCGCCGTTTGTTCCTGTGATTTTTCCTGCGGAAACTGTTAAAGCGGATCCGATAGGTCGAACTCCTGCGTCTTTAATTGGGCTCTCAGTCACAGATCAAAGAGGAATCCTATTTAGCTCAGGGATGACCTCATCTATGGCTCTTGCAGGAAGTCGTACTCAGCCTGCGGGTATGAGTGGCGAATCCTTGAAAATGAGCGGCGTATTTACGCAGGATTCAACGCTGGCAACTTTCTCTGGGGATTTTGAGCATTTGAAATCTGACTCGTCAGTGTTTCAGCGTGTGTTGGCAGAACTGAGGGGGCATGAAGTTAAAGATATTAATGCGATAGGATCTCAGCAGGTTGCGGGTACGCAGGCTGCAAGTGCTACTCAATGGGGCCCTGTATCTCTCACTCCCATGGCTTCTTTAGCGCAGCACTCTCAGGAGATCCTTACTCCCTTAAGAGAGCATCTTCGTTTCCAAGTCGATCAACATATTAAGAAAGCCGAATTAAGGTTAGATCCGCCAGAACTCGGCAAGATTGAGCTCAATATTCGTTTAGAGGGCGATCGTTTACAGGTGCAAATGCATGCAGTAAATCCGGCAATTCGAGATGCATTGCTCAATGGTTTAGATCGTTTGAGGGTGGATTTAGCAATGGATCATGGCGGTCAAATTGATGTCGATATTGGCCAAGGAGAATCGCAACAGCATCAACAGGAAACTGCATTATTCTCCTCGTCGATAGCGGCTGAAACTACAACGGATAATGTAGTCGATGTGATGGCGAGAGAGAAATCCCAATTAGATTTATTGGCTTAAGTGCCGGAGTCGTTTAATGGCAATTTTAAAATCTCGTTTAGTAAAGATCATTTTAGCGTTACTTGTGCTCATTAGTTCGACCGCAGGTGCATTTTGGATTGGGACAAGTAGTGGAGATTGGAAGCTAGCAGAGCTTTTTGCATCGGAACCTGAAGTTGAACCTGTACCAGTTGCAAAGTTTTACCCGTTAGAAAAGTTTGTGATATCGATTCCCGGGGATAAGTATCCCCATTACATGCTGCTTGAAATGTCATTAAAAAGCCGTAATCCCAATATGAAAACGGTGTTGCTGGAGTCAGATCCACTTATACGAAACGCTATGATGAAGATGTTCTCACGTAAAACATTTGAGCAGTTGAACCACTTAGATCAGCTTGACAGTTTACAATCAGAGGCGTTGATATTGATGGTTAAAGTGCTGTCAGATAACCAATTACCTTCAGATATTGATGAAGTACTCTTTACTCGCATGGTGATCCAGTAAGAGGCCTTATCATGACAGCAGCGGGCCAACTCGCATATCAACAAACCTGTGATTATCCAGTCGAAGAGCGTCAATCTGAACAACAGATTATTCGACAATACTTGCCATTAATCAAACGTATAGTCTCGCAGATGCGCAGTCACTGCGGCGTGATGTTATCACTCGAGGATATGGAGCAAATTGGCATGATGGCCTTGCTTGAGTCATCACGTCGGTATCCTGGCGAGCTGGATAATGGATTTATTTCCTTCGCTGGGCAACGGATTCGCGGTGCTATACTCGACGAGTTGAGGCGGCAGGATTGGCGTCCTAGACCTGTTAGACAGCAGGCCCATGAGCTTAATGATGTTGTTAGACGTTTGAGTCGAGAGATGGGACGTGAACCAAGCGATCTTGAAGTGGCCAGTGCGCTTGGGCTGAGCGCGGAGGATTATCGGGAACGTTTATACTCGACGCAAGCAGAGTCGATGAAAAGCTTAGATGAGTTGCTATTGGGCGGTGATCATCCAGTAGACAGAAGTAATGATGTTGAGCGGTTAATACTGAAGCAAACTTTGATCAAAGTTATTTCAAAATTAAATGAAAGAGAACAGCTAATTCTGTCGCTTTACTATCATCATGAGCTGAATTTAAAAGAGATAGCTATGGCATTGGGATTGACTGAAACGCGTATTTGCCAGCTGCATAAATCAGCTATTTCACAGTTAAAAACAATATTGCAGCGCTAAAGTTTAAAAGTGAGAAGATCGTAATGAGTAAACTAGTTGGGCTGTTAATCATTTTAGCTTCTGTGTTTGGTGGATATGTTTGGGCGGGTGGAGCTTTGTCTGCATTGTGGCAGCCTGCTGAAATTTTAATCATTATGGGGGCCGGAGTTGGAGCGCTTATTATTGCTAACCCACAATCAGTATTAAAAGAAATGCTTGAGCAGTTAAAAGAATTATTTAATAAGGGCAAAGAAGATCCTGAATTATATCCTCAGTTATTTCCTTTGATGGGCACTTTAATGGCTCAGATCCAATCTCAAGGCTTAAAAGTGCTCGATGAACATTTAGAAAATCCTCATCAGAGCTCTATTTTTCTAATGTACCCAGCCGTGCTCAATCACCCAAATGTTTTACAGTTTTTAATTGATAACTTACGAGTGCAGTCTATTGGGAAAATATCTCCCCATGACTTAGAGCATATCCTAGAAGAAGAAATTCATCGTATAGAAGAGGACAGATTACGGCCATCGGAAGCTTTTAGTAAGGTGGGAGAGGCTATGCCTGGCTTTGGTATTTTAGCTGCTGTACTCGGTATTATCATTACTATGTCTAATATTGATGGCCCAATTACTATGATTGGTGTCAAAGTTGCCGCGGCATTAGTCGGTACATTTATTGGTATTTTCGCGTGTTATTGTTTCTTTGACCCAATGTCAAAGGCATTAGAACATCTAGTTGATCGCAAATCGGCACAGCTTCGGTGCATAGCCGCTATTTTAGTGACCTTTTCAAAAGGTAAACCACCAATGATGGCTATTGATGCGGGACGGAAACAAATACAAAGTGAAAATCGTCCTTCATTTATCGAGTTAGAACGTTGGATGGAAGGGCAGAGAAGCTAATGCTCCATAAAAATGAGCCGATTATTATCAAGCGGCGAAAGCGAGGAAAGCGTAATCATGGACATGGTGGTGCGTGGAAAGTCGCTTTTGCCGATTTCACGCTTGCTATGATGGCGCTCTTTATGGTGCTGTGGATCATGCAAATCGCTGATCAAAAAGAGCGAACCATGATAGTGCAGTATTTACGTGGAGATATGAATCCCACTGGTCCAATGAATCCATTTGAGCTAAGTCAGTCATCTTCAATTATTGATTTAGAAGGTAATATGTCTATTGCCCCTCCAATCATACCTTCCAATTCTATGCCTAGAGGTTCAGAGTCAGAAGGATTAGAGGAAGGTGCGCTCATCCCCGGGCAATTTGATACTCAGGCGCAATTAACTGTGCTCGCCAGAGAATTGAATCGAGTCGTGCAAAGCTCGAGCATGGCTGAGAACATTTCTGTGACTATTGTGCCTCAAGGCATACGCATCTTAATTCACGATAATGTGAATCAATTTATGTTTACGCGGGGCAGTGCACAGATGCAGCCCTATTTTGAAGAATTACTTTTATCTTTAGGGCCTATTTTAAAAAATATAACTAATAGCATGGTTATTTCTGGTCATACGGATTCAACGCCTTATGCGGGCAGTTTATTTACTAATTGGGAATTATCGAGTGAAAGAGCACTATTAGCACGAAGAGTGCTTGAGCGTGGCGGTGTTAAACGCGATCAGGTTATTCAGGTGACGGGTATGGCTGATCAGGTTCCTTACATCACTTCGGATACTGCTGCGGCGGCTAATCGTCGGATTGAGGCGCTTATTTTAACCTCCTCTGCTGAACGGTTATTAAGAGGCATGATTGGCGCTCCGATCGATACAGTCCCAAGTGGCGTTACAATCAACGAAATTAAGCGCCAAGCAAACACTCGTTAGTGTTAATACCTGCTCTCATTTGTTAGGGATGACTATGAATCTGTATGAAGAGTTTGTACATTCTGAGGATGAAGTTGAAGCGACCCCTGAGTATCAGATTATTGAATTTGATAATCGTCGAACTCATCAAAGATTTAGCCTGAGACGAAATAAAAGAGCGCCACTCGCATTTGCATGCGATGGCCTGACAGTGAATTTATCAACAACTCGCTGGTTTGTTATTACGCCGATTGGAACTGCAAATATAAAAGATATTAGCATTGGCGGTGTTGGGATTTTGTGCAATGAACCACTGCCAGTAGGGAGGAGATTCTATATTGAACTTGAGCAAACACGAGTCTTATGTGAGGTAACTCGAGAACAGACGATTAAAGGTCGATTGAAGTTCTTAGGCGCTCGCTGGATTTATCGTGATAAAGCTGAAGTCCAGAACTTGATTGATGCAATTAGACTACGGGCGAAAATATAGGATATGCAATGGCTGCATCTTTTCATCGAAACGGCTCGGATAAATTACAGAAGGTCTTTCTGTATCTTATTCTGCTGAATTGGCTATTGCTTATTATTGTTGCACTCAATATGAATACATTACGCTTTAGCCATGGTGTTATGATTTCAATTATGATTTTTATCTATAATTATTTTCTGGCTCATTTATGTTTTATTCGTGCTGCTAGAGCGCAAGATGCTTATCTTATTTACCCAGTGGTTATTGGCGCACTCAGCTCCTTTTTCCTCGTTGTTTATTTCTTCTTTTTACTCTAAATCCCCTGCCTATAAAAATGAGTTGCGACTCATTGTTATAGGCTTTTGTTGAGCATTCTTGCATCTAGCTCACATGCTTTTTGGGTCGCTCGCATGGGAGCGACAACTTGGCCTTGTTTAGAATATTCATGCAGCTGGGTAGGTTTTGCCCGCGGTAATTGCGACAAGCCCAAAAGGGGCCGAATCGACCATCCTTTAACAGCATATCGCCACCACAGAGGCTACAAAGCGGTGCTATATGACCACAGTCCTCATTTAAACATACCTTAAAGCCAGCAAAGCGTGTGCGGGTCATTGGGCTAGCACAGAGCTCACAACCTTCTTCCTTGTGATCGCAAAGGGGAAAATGTGAGCAGGAATAAAACGATTTAAATTTTCCCGTTCTAGGCTTAAGTGTTCCCGTGCTACAACGTACACATTTTATGTCTTCAAATAACCTTTGTACTAAAGAGGTGCTGAACTCATCTTGTTCAATTGCGTAGCCTTTTGTAAGCAGTTCGGTGACGAATGGGCTCACGTCTGTCATATCGGCAATCACATAGGCGCGGTGTTTTGCCCGCGTTAACGCGACATAAAACTGTCGACGTTCTTCTGCAAATTCAAACGCTTCTGTTTTTGGTAAAAATGCATCTAGTATCGGAGGAGTGATTTTCATTGAAGGGAAGCCATGCATTCCCGTTTTCATCCCCATGATCACTACATAATCGGCTTCTTTCCCTTTCGAAGCATGAAAAGATTGGCACTCAATCTTCAAGTTGGGATATTTAGCTTTAAGTTGGTTAACTTGGATGTTATCGGGTAACTGAAACCAAAAACGTGCCAGTAAATAGACGCTTGCTACGCTGTTAAGTTTGTCACTTCTAGCGCTTATCCTTGCACTAATGGCCGTTAATGCTTGTTCCAGTGCATTTGGGCTTGGTTCATTTAGGCTTGACTGCTCGTTTTCTCCGCGGCGTAATATTGAGACTGCAGGGTAGGCGACCTGCATGAGGGAGCGAATGTCCTTCCTCAATTGCGTGGGATTCTGGGTGACAAACTGAGTGGCGACTTGCCCAATACTACTGTTAAACCTAAAAGTCAGATCCAAGTAGCTTTGAGCTGTTGGGCCAAAATATTGGCTAAATTGCGTAGTTAAACTCACATCTGCACCGCTAAAACGATAAATGGCCTGCCAGTCATCCCCGACACAAAATAAAGACGCCAACGCTTTAGAATGGGGGGCACTGGAATCCCTCAAGGCACGGACTAAGCGGGCACGTGGTTCTGAAATATCTTGGAACTCATCCACCATAATAAAACGCCACGGGCTAATGAATTGCCCGCGTTGTAGATACGTCAACGCTTTGCCAATCATGTCCTCAAAATCAATGTCGCCATTTATCGCTAAATGCTGCTCATAGCGCGTGAGTATGGGCTCAAGCAGTTCGAATGCCTTGCGGGTCTGCTGAGCATCGGCGGCGCGAGCAAATACACCCTCAAGCCCATGTTCATCAAGGCAAGCCGCTTTATACAGCCTTATCAGCTGACTAAACATTTTTGCCAATTCGGTCACGCGGCCAAGTTCATGTAGGGTTGCTAGTATGGCTTCATCGGGTAAGGGCGCATATTGTACTTTAAAGACCTGTAAAGCTTGCTCAAGCTTACTGATTAACAACCCTTTTTTATGTTGGTAATAAAATAGCTCGACACACTTAGTGCCATGCTGTTGATGTAGCTGGCGTTTCCATGCCATCGATTCCAAGTATTTCTGGTTATCGATATAAGGAGCGGTATGCTGGTGTTCATCAATACCATAGTATTCAAGATAAATTTGGTATTCAGGCAGATAGAAATCGGGTTGATACTGACGAAAATCAATACTGCGCACATCATGCTCATACTTAGCTTCATAGACATATTCGATGCCATTGCTAAATAGCCAGTTGGCAATGTAGAGCTCACCAAAGCTTTTGACTCGCTCACCTTTAAGACTGCGAATATCGTTATCATTCAAGTATTGAAAATACTTGCCTTCCATATCGAACTCGAATGGGCTTTTTTCAACATAATAGAAACGACTGAAGTACTCGAAAAGCTGTTTACGGTAAGCCTCATTTTCAATCAAAGTCTCAAGGGTATTGTGCACCCACAGCTCTTTGGCTTTGTCATCCTCCGCTAAAGGGGACAAACTCGGTTTCGCTCGCTCAACGTCGGCGATAATTTTTGAGCCTAAGCTGTGGAAGGTGCTCGCCTTGATATCATCCGTACCGAGCCTGTTTTTAATCCGCTCATCCATCTCGTCAGCCGCTTTACGGCCATAGGCTAATAGCAATATTTCATCGGCTTTTGCTTGACCACTCTTAAGCAAATATCCTGCTCGACCAACCATCACACTGGTCTTTCCCGTGCCTGCGCCTGCCAATAACAAGTTATTGTTATCATCGATAATACAAGCTCGGCGCTGTTTTTCGGTTAAGGGATTAGATTCTACATGCTCAAAATAGTCAGCAAATTTAATGAGCTGCGACTGAATATAATCTTCACGCAGTTGCTTTATATCGGCGCGAGTCCAGCGGTGGATTTGCTTAAGCTTCGCTAACACTGTGTGTAAATGTGCAGACAATGGCAGGTTTTCACACCAAGGGAACCAACGCTGATATTCGCGCGCGACTCTGGCTTGTATCATTTCCACCCGTGATTCACGTAAATAAGTGTGTGTCAGTGTCTTATCCACTTTCGCCATTAACTCAGCAACGCGCGGCCCATTGGCATTTGCCCAATACTGTGCGATTTGATAGCTAAATTGATGTTGTGCAAAATAGCTGAGAAACGGCAGTTGATAGGCTTTGCCTAATACCGTGAAACCGAGTAGATAACCTAGTGGACTTAAGGTAAAAAATGGTGGGGAATCGAGCTGTTGCCAGGTAAAACATTCGTCAGCTTCTACTTTGTTAGCGCTGCGAGAGTGAGCAAAAAAGCCGCCTTTAGTGCGATTAATGCTAATACCACTCGTGGTGAGTTTTACCGCATCAGCTTTGCCAATAAAGAAACGGCCAAACCAACTGTGTTTGATATCTTGTTCAGAGTGATTCAATGACAATGTAAAACCTACGGCTAAAAAGTTTTAGAATTAACAGACTGATTTATAAATGCATTATAACTTAAAACCCGATGGCTCGTGTTAAGGTTGTGCTATGGGCTGTATGGATTATTTATTAATTTTGGTCGCTAGATGGAGCAAAACTTAGGTATTCGTTAACTAGGTCTTAGTTTGAAGTGAGATGAATGATAAACCAAGCATGATTTTGACTGTGTGTAACTATGTATTAGAAAGGCGTGTATCAGAAAGCAAAAAAGCCTGAATCTCTTCAGGCCTTTTCTTTTTTCAATACAACAGCTTAATCTTTGCGGATTAATTCATGCCGTATTTTTTCAATTTTTTACGCAGAGTACCACGGTTGATACCTAGCATGTTTGCTGCGCGGGTTTGGTTGCCACGAGTGTGTTGCATGATGATGTCAAGCAGAGGCGCTTCAACTTCGCTTAGCACCATTTCATAAACTTCTTGTGCTTCCTGACCGTCCAACTGTGCGAAGAAGTTAGTTACGGCACGCTTGACGGCGTCACGTAATAACTGGGGCTTGATAGTGCCGTTTGCTGTTTCGATTTTGCCAACGGTAAGCTGGTGAACTTCTGTGTTAGTTGTCTGATCAAACATTCTATTCTGCTCTTTATTAATTCTGTACTAATTCATCAAAATAACATTCCACGAGGGAATACTGTTCTGCAGCGGTTTCCAGCCGATTAAAGTCAGCCCTAAATTGGCGCTGAGCTTCTTGGTCTAGGTACCATCCCATATGTTTTCTGGCGAAGCGGATACCCTTGTATTCACCATATAAGTCATACAGTTTGGTGAGGTGTTCCAGCATCACTTGACGCTGTTCGGCAACCTCAATGGGCGCTAGCTTATTACCCGTTTCCAAGTAGTGCTGGATTTCTCTGAAAATCCAAGGCCGTCCTTGAGCACCCCGTCCTATCATCAAGGCATCGGCACCGGTGTATTCCAGCACAAAGCGGGCTTTCTCCGGACTGTCGATGTCCCCATTGGCGACAACAGGAATCGAGACATTCTGTTTGATTGCTTTGATCGTGTCGTATTCGGCGTTGCCTCTGTACATACATTGTCTCGTGCGGCCGTGAACGGCGAGCGAGGCTATGCCACAATCCTCTGCAATCTGGGCGATTTGAACACCATTCTTGTGCTCTGGCTCCCAGCCGGTGCGAATCTTTAACGTGACAGGCACGTTCACTGCGGCGACCACGGCTTGTAAAATCTCTTTTACCAGCGGTGGATTTTGCATTAGCGCCGAGCCTGCCAGCTTTTTATTCACTTTTTTCGCCGGGCAACCCATGTTGATATCAATGATGTGAGCACCTTGTTCGACATTGAACAAGGCGGCTTGCGCCATTAAATCAGGATCAGCCCCTGCAATTTGCACTGAGCGGATGCCTTCCTCGCCAGAATGCGTCATGCGCTGGCGGCTTTTATCTGTATCCCAAACCTCGGGATTGGATGAAAGCATCTCGGAAACCGCTAAGGCTGCGCCATAACGAAGACAAAGATTGCGGAAGGCTTGATCGGTGACACCTGCCATTGGTGCCACGATCAGCTGATTGTTCAGTTGATAGGGTCCAATCTGCATTTTATGTTTCACCTTAGCTCTTCAAAGGGGCGCTATAGTAGCCCTTTTTGTTGGCCGTGAAAAGGTCAATAAATGACCTAGAGGTAATTTTTTTTCTTGACTTTTAATCGACGAGAAGTCAGAGGCCAAATTGTTGGAAGCCAGCGGTGGCGCATGTTGCGCCACCCTTTAGCGCTATTTACGCTTACCTGTCAAGCGGCTCCAATCTTCTTTGTGAGCCGCTGCGTCCATATCGAACCATTGGCTATAAAAGTCAGAGATTTCTTGGGCTTGTTCTTTGAGGAGACCGGAAAGGGCAAGTTTGCCACCGGTTTTTACGCGTTCTGCGATCAAAGGCGCTAATTCACGCAGTGGACCGGCAAGAATATTGGCTACCAGTGCGTCGGCTTTGAGATCGGCGGGTTGGTCTTCTGGCAAGTACAAGGCTAGCTTGTCAGCGACATCATTGCGCTCGGCGTTGGCACGCGAGGCGTCGATGGCTTGATAGTCGATATCGATACCTGTGACTTTTTTCGCGCCCAGTTTCAGTGCGGCTACGGCTAAGATACCTGAACCACAGCCAAAATCGATCACTTCTTCATCGCTTAAATCTAAGCTGTCTAGCCACTCTAAACACAGAGCTGTCGTAGGGTGAGTGCCTGTGCCGAAGGCAAGACCCGGATCTAAGATCACATTAACTGCGGTTGGATCTGGGATTTCGCGCCAGCTTGGGCAGATCCATAAACGTGTGCCGAATTGGATTGGGTGGAAGTTATCCATCCATTCGCGTACCCAGTCTTTATCTTCAATTTGTTCGACTTTATGGCTGAAGTTCTCACCGAGGAAAGGCAAGGTTTTCAGCATGGCGATGGTCGGTGTCAGATCAGTTTCTGCATCGAATAAGGCCACTACCACGGTATCGCGCCACAGTGGGGTTTCGCCCAATTTAGGTTCAAAAATAGGGGTATCTTTACCGTCTTCGAAGGTGATAGAGACTGAACCTTCTTCCATGAGCAAGTCGCTGATGGTTTCAGCGTCATCGCTATTGGTGTTTATACGGAGTTGGATCCAAGGCATGGGGGCATCCTGTGACTGAGTGTTCATAAACTAAGGGTTCAAAATATCGCGGTATTGTATACCCAAACTATCCCAAAATGCATGATGTAGCGGGAATTTAAAGCGCTTTAGGTAAGGTCGTTTGGTTATCACTAGGCTTTAGGTTCGACGACTGGCTATCCTGGTATTGCGCTTTTGTCTATACAGACAAGGGGTTAGCTGGTAGATATGGATTGGTGTTAAAAAACGAATTGTCAGTTTTATTATTTGATATAACACTATGAAAAATATTGGTTAATTGGTTTTACCTTTGTTTGGTTTCGATACGTTTTTTGTGATCATCTTCTAAGAGTTTAACTCCGTCAGGTGAGTTGGCTCACGCTTTAAATCTGTGACACTGAAGCCTGATTTGAGTTGCTGCTATGGTGTAGTTTGCCAAGAGGTGCCAACGATAAACGACATAGGTTAATTCAAGATGACAAGCATAACTCGAGTTCACAATAGGGTGAGTACACCGCTAGGTCATCCTTGGTCGGCTAAGGCTGATAGGCTGCAGAGTGCGACAGGGATTATGCTTGGCAGCTTTTTACTATTACACATGCATTTTGAATCGAGTATTTTGCTGGGTAAAGAGGCTTTTTACCAAGTAGTACAACTGCTTGAAGGCGGCATGTTTAGTAGTACTGGCCACGGGTTTCCGATGGTCACTAAAGTGTTTTCGGTGTTTATGCTATTGGTGGTAATAGTACATGCCGCGGTGGCGCTACGGCGTTTTCCGGCGCAGCTAGGGCAATGGCGAGCCCTGCGTTCGCACATGGGGAATATCAAGCATAAGGATACCCATGCGTGGTTTTGGCAACTGATCACCGGCTTTATCTTATTTTTCCTCGTTCCAGTTCATCTCTTCACTATGATTTTGAATCCCGAAATTGGCCCGCATTTATCGGCAGAGCGGGTTTATCACGATAATGCTTGGTTGCTGTATGCGCTGTTACTTCCTGCTGTAGTGGTACACGCCATGATTGGTCTCTATCGCGTAGCGGTAAAGTGGGGCTTAACCACTCAGCGCTCAGGCCTGCGAAAACTCGCTAAGGTGCTGATTATTTATTTGCTATGCCTTGGTACTGCGAGCCTTGTTTCATATCTATTTATCGGTAGCGAGCTCGGTATTCCTGTGCAGCCCTTCGTACCTGAGTAGGCTTTAAGCTAGCAGCAGGATTTTGTTTCACTGCTATTATTAAGCATTAGGTTAATTATTCAGCACTCAATTGATCTGGCTCACGTTTTCGTGTGGATGTGTGAGCGATATTAGTTTGCGATAAGACTTAATGAGATTGGCTCGATAAGGTCAACGGCGTGAGGCGATAGGATGGCGATCAAATTAAATATTAAAAAATGGAGTGCTTGGCTGGATTTAAGCCAGAGTTTGTCAGGGGTAATACTCGCAGTCTTTTTGTGGACCCACTTAGTGTTAGTGTCATCGATTTTATTGGGTGCGGATGCCATGAGTTGGGTGGCACGCACCATGGAGCTGAGTTTTCTGTCCGCTGATGGACACGGTTATCCTTGGGTAGTGACTTGTATTGCCATTGGTATTGCCATTTTGGCGTTAGTGCACGTGTTAGTGGCATTGCAAAAATTACCCATGAGTCTGCGTCAGCAAAGGGCTCTACGCCAACAAATGCAAGTGATCAACCACAGCGATACTCGCTTGTGGCGCTGGCAAGCCATTACCGGTGTAGTGATTCTATTGCTGTTGCCTGTGCATTTGTGGCTTATTGGCTCGGCTCCCGAAACCATTGGCCCTCAGGGAAGCGCCGATCGTATTTGGAATCAAGGTGTCTGGATGGTGTATCTGCCTTTACTGCTCACTGTGGAGTTACATGCAGCAATTGGCATTTACCGTGTGGCTTTGAAATGGGGCGCGGCGCGGGATCTCAACAACCGCAGTCGATTACGTAAGATCAAGACCATAGTGAGTGTGCTATTTGTCACTGTCGGCGTCGCCTCACTTCTGGCATTTTTACCCTACGCGAGTTAATTCCGCTTTTAATCAATGATTAAGTTAATCAGTGAATAGAATGTCGAACATAAAAAAACAGCACAAAACAATAGACCCCATTAAGGAGCAGGCGTGAAACTGATTTATACCGATTCATTGGTGGTAGGAGCTGGGCTCGCGGGCTTAAGGGTCGCTATCGCTTCGAAAGAGCGTGGGCTTGACACTTTAGTTCTGTCACTCATTCCTGCAAAACGTTCCCACTCTGCTGCCGCTCAAGGAGGGATGCAGGCGAGTTTAGGCAATGCAGTTAAGGGAATGGGCGATGATGAGGATGTGCATTTTCAAGATACGGTAAAAGGTTCCGACTGGGGCTGCGATCAAGATGTCGCACGAATGTTTGCCCACTGTGCACCTAAGGCAGTACGTGAGCTGGCCAATTGGGGCGTGCCTTGGTCTCGGGTGACTGCTGGCCCGAGAGAAGTGATAGTCAATGCGCAAAAAGTCACGCTACATGAGGCCCAAAAAGCCCATGGTCTTATCAACGCCCGTGATTTTGGCGGGACTAAAAAATGGCGCACTTGTTATACCGCCGATGGTACGGGGCATTCGCTGTTATACGCTATGGATAACAAAGCGATTTCCATGGATATTCCCGTCCATGAACGTATCGAAGCCTTGGCACTTATTCACGATGGTAAGCGTTGTCATGGCGTGATTGCTCGTTGTTTGATTACGGGTGAACTTAGAGCCTATGTGGCTAAGTCCACTACGATAGCCACTGGTGGTTATGGCCGAATTTATGAAGTGTCGACCAATGCGATTATCTGCGAAGGTATTGGCCAAGCGTTGGCATTGGAAACTGGCGTGGCAAGGCTTGGCAATATGGAGGCGGTACAATTCCATCCCACTGCCATTGTCCCCGTGGGCATTTTAACAACGGAAGGGTGCCGTGGTGATGGCGGCTTATTGCGCGATAAAGACGGTTATCGCTTTATGCCTGACTATGAGCCCGATAAAAAGGAGTTGGCATCGCGGGATGTCGTATCGCGTCGCATGACCGAACATATACGTAAAGGTAAGGGCGTCGATAGCCCTTATGGCCCGCATTTGTGGCTAGATATAACCCTTTTAGGTCGCAAGCATATTGAAACGAATCTTAGGGAAGTGCAGGAAATTTGTGAGAATTTCCTCGGCATCGATCCCGCTAAAGATTGGATCCCTGTACGCCCAACTCAGCATTATTCTATGGGTGGTATTCGGACTAATGCCACAGGTGAAAGTCCGCAGCTTAAAGGCTTATTTAGCGTAGGTGAGGCGGCTTGTTGGGACATGCACGGCTTTAACCGTTTAGGCGGTAATTCGTTGGCCGAAACCGTGGTTGGCGGCATGATTATTGGTAAATATGTCGCCGATTTTTGTGAGAACAATAGCCTTGAGATCGATACTCAGCTTGCTGAACGGTTTATGCAGCAGGTGCAGAGTGAAATCGATGTGCTGGTCGAGGGTGATGGTCACGAGAGCGCCTTTGAACTCAAGCGCGAAATGCAGCGCATCATGATGGATTATGTGGGGATTTTCCGTAATGGCCCCGAGCTTGAAAAAGCGGTTGCCGAGCTAAAAGTGTTGCTCGAGCGTTCGCGTAAACTCGGACTTAAGTGTAAAAAGCGTCACGCCAATCCCGAGTTAGTTGAAGCCCTGCGGGTCAAGCGTATGCTAAAAGTGGCGCTAACCGTAGCCTGCGGGGCCGCAGCGCGAACAGAGAGTCGTGGTGCCCATGCTCGCGAGGATTATCCGCAGCGAAATGATCGAGACTGGCTGAATCGCACCCTGGCCAGCTGGCCTGATCCCGAGGCACTCGAACCTGTGCTTAACTACGAAGCACTCGATGTGATGAAGATGGAACTCCCGCCGGGTTATCGTGGTTATGGCATCAACAACGCCATAGTGCATCCCGATACCGAAAAGCGTGAACAGCAAATTGCCGAGATTTTAGCTGAGCTAGGTGATGATGCTGACCGTTATCAAAGGCAGCGGGCTCTTATGCCCTTTGAATTACCCGAGAGCTTACAACCTAATAACGAACGTTTAAGTGATACTTTAAAAAGTCCATCTGCCAATGCGTTAGGAGAAAAATCATAATGAGCCAAGGTCGTCAGTTAACCTTTAATATCTTTCGTTATGATCCGCAGGAGCCAAACGATAAGCCGAAAATGGTGCGTTATCAGCTCACCGAAACGCCGGGGATGACGGTATTTATCGCCCTTAATAAACTCAGGGAAGAACAAGACACTTCATTGCAGTTCGACTTTGTCTGTCGTGCTGGTATCTGTGGTAGCTGCGCTATGGTGATCAACGGTTTCCCGACGCTAGCTTGCCGCACCTTAACGGCCAAATATCCTAAGGGCGAAATCACCTTAATGCCGCTGCCAGGTTTTGAGTTGATTGGTGATCTCTCGGTTAACACTGGTAAGTTTATGCGGGAACTGGCCGAACGCTTAAAGCTGTGGTTACACCCTAAGGCCAATGATATAAGCGTGCATCGGCTTGAAGATCCTATGGATCCAGATGAAGCTGCGCGTTTGTATGAGCTAGAGCGCTGCGTTGAATGTGGCGTATGTGTTTCTGCCTGTGCGACTAAACAAATGCGTGAAACTTTTGTCGGCGCTGTGGGCATGATGAAAATAGCTCGTTTTGAGATGGATAGCCGTGACGCTCGTACTGCCGAGGATTTTTACCATGTGATTGGCAATCAGGATGGCGTATTTGGTTGTATGACGTTACTCGGCTGTCAAGACAACTGTCCTAAGGATTTGCCACACATGCAGCAAATCGCGTATTTACGCCGCAAGATGGCCATGACTTTGATTTGATAAGTATAAATGATGAAAAGCGCCAACGTGTTTGGCGCTTTTTTGTTGATTAGCAGGCGTAGCTTTTGTGAATGTCAGCTTGATTGATTATGTCTGCGGTTTGAGCGACGAATGCTTGAAAGTGCGTACTCGCCATATGTTCATCCAGTGCGGCTTGGGATTGCCAAATTTCGTACATCCAGAAGATATTTTCATCATCTAATGAGTGATGCAGTTTGTATTCGATGCAGCCAGCCTCGGTATGAGTGTCTGTCACGAGTTGCTTGAGTATCTTAAATAGCGTATCGCTTTGGCCTTGATTCGCTATGATTTGAGCAAACACTGTTATTTTCATTGGTTAAAACCTTCTAAAACAATTTTACCGATCGCTTTGCCAGACTCTATCTGAGCGTGAGCTTTGATTAAGTTTTGGGCATTAATGGTGCCGTAGTGTTTACCGAACGTACTCTGTAACTCGCCTGTATCGATAAGGGCGCTTAAGCGGTTGAGTAAGTGATGTTGCGCAATCATATCCTCGGTCTGATAAAGGCTGCGGGTAAACATCAGTTCCCAGTGTAAGGATAAGCTTTTACGCTTAAGTTTCATCACATCTAATGGCCCCTTAGGATCATCGATTAATGCTAGTTTTCCTTGTGGCTTAAGCACTTGTACTATTTCATCAAAATGCTGATCGGTTTGGGTTAAGCTAATCACATGAGTCACATCAGTAATACCAATATTGGCAAGTTCCTGCGAAAGTGGCTTGGTGTGGTCGATGACAGCATCGGCACCAAGTTTGTGCACCCAAGCGGCGGATTCAGGACGAGATGCAGTGCCTATCACTTCTGCACCAGTGAGTTTTACTGCAAGCTGAGTGATGATTGAACCCACACCGCCGGCCGCACCGATAATTAAAATACGGGCGTCAGTTGCCGAACCATCTTGGGGTAAAGCTAAACGGTCGAATAAAATCTCCCATGCCGTAATCCCCGTTAAAGGTAATGCCGCGGCTTGGGTATAGGTTAAACTTTTAGGTTTATGGCCGACAATTCGCTCATCAACCAATTGATATTCTGCATAACTTCCACTGCGACTGATATCGCCCGCATACCACACTTCATCGCCAACGTTGAAAAGACTGGCTTTCTCACCAACGGCTTTGACGACACCGACCGCATCCCAGCCGATAATTTTGTATTCGCCTGCAGACGCTGAGCTAGATGCACGGATTTTTGTATCAACCGGATTGACAGAAATGGCTTTGATTTCCACTAAAAGGTCAAAACCTGTCGCAGTTGGCTCGGCTAGCGTGATGTTTTCTAATGCATTGGGCGCTGTGATTGCACCTGCTGTCTGGTAACCAATGGCTTTCATGTTTATTCCTCTGGGTGTACTTGCTGGAGTTTACTTGTTTGAGTGTACTTGTATCGTGTAGCCATTGTGTGGAATATTAGCCAAGAGATAAACAGGATAAAGTTTGTAATTTTTTCAAAGGATTTTTGATAATCATGCTAATTAATGATTTAGCTTTGTTCGTGCGAGTCGCTGATTGCGGCAATATATCTGCCGCAGCAGCCGAGATGGATATCTCGGCTGCTTCTGCCAGTGCAGCAATAAAACGGCTTGAGAAACAGCTCGATACTAGTTTATTTATCCGCACGACACGCAGCTTACGTTTGACTGTGCAAGGTGAGCGTTATCTTATTCATTGCCGACGTGCGCTAAGCGATTTAGCGCTTGGCGAACAGGCTATCGCCAGTGATAAAGGTAAAATATCTGGCACCTTAAGCCTGTCGGTTTCTTCAGACTTTGGCCGTAATCTGTTTGTGCCTTGGCTCGACGAGTTTTTGCTCGATTTCCCTCAACTGCAAGTGCGCTTGCACCTTGGCGACAATATCAGCAGTTTTTACCACGATAAAATTGATGTTGCCGTGCGCTATGGAAAACCGCAGGATTCTAACCAAGTGGCTTTCCCTATCTGCAGTGTTGATCGTGTCTTGTGCGCTTCACCTGAATATCTCGTCAAGTTTGGTGCGCTTGATTCATTAGAACAATTAGTTGAGCATAATTGCTTGTTTTATAAGTTAGATGATCGCACCCACGATCAATGGCTATTTAGGCGTGATGCTCAAGAATTCAAAGTGCGTGTCACGGGCAATCGTAGTGCTAATGATGCCGAGATTGCCCGCCGTTGGGCTGTGGCTGGCAAAGGGTTGGTATTTAAGTCGAGTCTAGATCTGGCCGATGACTTAATCTCAGGGCGATTAGTACGTTTGTTGCCTGAGTATCAGGGGGAGCCCGTCGATTTGTACTTAGTGTGCCCAGGACGTGAACATGTCACGCCTGTCGTGCTCTTACTACGGGAAATGCTCCGGCAGCGAACACAGGCTTTGAGTAAAAACTTGAGTAAAATATTAGCAGTGAAAAAATCTTAGATAACAAAAAAGCCGCATAATGCGGCTTTTAGTTTAGAGACTCACTGAGTGAGATTTAAGACTTAGTGCGTTTCATGGCGGTAAAGAACTCTTCGTTAGTCTTGGTCATCGCCAATTTATCGATTAAGAATTCCATTGCGCTGACCTCATCCATAGGATTGAGGATCTTACGCAGGATCCACATTTTTTGCAGTTCTTCTTGAGTCGTGAGTTTTTCTTCACGACGGGTACCGCTGCGGTTGAAGTCAATGGCTGGGAACACACGCTTTTCTGCCGCTTTACGTGACAAATGTAGCTCTTGGTTACCTGTACCTTTAAATTCTTCGTAGATTACTTCGTCCATCTTAGAACCCGTATCAACCAAGGCTGTGGCGATAATGGTCAAGCTGCCGCCGTGTTCGATGTTACGTGCCGCACCGAAGAAGCGTTTTGGACGGTGTAGAGCGTTTGCATCCACACCACCAGTTAACACTTTGCCCGATGACGGGATAACAGTGTTATAGGCACGGGCTAAACGGGTAATCGAATCGAGTAAGATAACGACGTCTTTCTTGTGCTCAACCAAACGTTTTGCTTTTTCAATCACCATTTCGGCAACTTGAACGTGACGGCTGGCTGGCTCATCGAAGGTTGATGCGATAACTTCGCCTTTAACGAGGCGCTGCATCTCTGTTACTTCTTCTGGGCGTTCGTCGATAAGCAATACCATCAACACCACTTCTGGGTTGTTGTAGCTGATGCTTTGAGCAATACCTTGAAGTAATAGCGTTTTACCGGCTTTTGGTGGTGCAACGATCAAACCACGTTGACCTTTACCAATCGGTGAGCATAAATCCAGAATACGCGCTGTAATATCTTCAGTTGAGCCGTTGCCGCGCTCCATACGCATACGTTCTTCTGCGTGGAGTGGAGTCAAGTTTTCAAAGAGGATTTTATTACGGGAGTTTTCTGGTTTATCGAAGTTAACTTCGTTGACTTTCAATAGAGCAAAATAACGCTCGCCTTCTTTTGGTGGGCGAATTTTACCAAAAATGGTATCACCCGTTCGCATGTTGAAGCGGCGAATTTGGCTTGGTGAGACATAGATGTCATCTGGACCAGCTAAATAAGAACCGTCTGAGCTGCGTAAGAAGCCGAAACCGTCTTGGAGTATTTCTAATACCCCACCACCGAAAATGTCTTCTCCACTTTTTGCGTGGGCTTTAAGGATTGAGAAAATAATGTCCTGCTTGCGAGCGCGGGCCATATTTTCGAGCTTCATATTTTCAGCTAGCGAGACTAGGTCAGAAATCGGCGTGTCTTTTAATTCAGTTAAGTTCATTTTGGGGGTCTTGTGTTACGCGACAAAGCTTACCGCGATCAATCAGTAAGGATGTAATTCAGGATAGTGATTGACGAGCGAGAAGAGGTTATTAGAAAGAATCTGGTTATTAAAGTAGCACTAACAAAGCGGGGCGTCCAGAAATTTAGGGAAATTCCGGCACAATTAATTTATAGCTTGTGCCGGAGGTCACTCATTACGACGTCAAATTAGATTTGAGCGTCAATAAACTCTTTCAATTGCGTTTTTGAGAGTGCGCCAACTTTAGTCGCGGCTAATTCGCCGTTCTTGAATAGCAGTAAAGTTGGGATGCCACGAACGCCATATTTCGCTGGAGAAACATTGTTTTGGTCAACGTTTAATTTAGCGATAGTCAAGCGACCTGCATATTCTTCAGACACATCGTCTAAAATTGGAGCGATCATTTTACAAGGACCACACCACTCGGCCCAGAAGTCTACCAATACTGGCAAATCAGACTTTAATACGTCGTTTTCGAAGCTGTCGTCACTCAGGTATATAATTTTATCGCTCATGATGTTCTCCAGTTTGGGTGCCATTGCTGGTTTGTTAATGGCTTACCATGTATATTGGGGCTGAAAAATAGCTTTTCAAGTTACCTTTTTACAATGTGGCTATTTCAAACGATCGAGTATCTTATTGCAACCTCAACAGGTAAGCTTGCGCTATGAGCGAAACACATCTATCTACCCAAAGGTTTGCCGACCTACCTCTACATCCTGAGGTTAAACAGGCCCTTGCCGAGAACGGCTTCGAATTTTGTACGCCGATCCAGGCGTTATCACTGCCTGTATTACTCCAATCAAAAGATATCGCAGGCCAAGCACAAACGGGCACTGGTAAGACAATGGCCTTTTTGGTCGCCACGTTTAATCATTTATTATCGACTCCCATACCTGAAGGGCGACTGATTAATCAGCCCCGCGCCATCATTATGGCCCCGACTCGTGAACTGGCGATTCAGATTGCCAAAGATGCGATTTTACTCGCTAAGCATACACACTTAAAGGTGGGTATTGTTTATGGCGGTGAAAGTTACGATGTGCAGCGTAAAGTATTAGATCAAGGTGTTGATATCTTGATTGGTACAACGGGTCGAATTATCGACTACGTTCGCCAAGGTATTATTGGCTTGAATTCAATTCAGGCTGTGGTACTTGATGAAGCCGATCGTATGTTTGATCTTGGTTTTATTAAAGATATTCGCTTCTTATTTAGACGTATGCCTGAGGCAAATCAACGTCTTAATATGTTATTTTCGGCAACCTTGTCCATGAAAGTACAAGAGCTGGCTTATGATCATATGAATGAGCCCGTTAAAGTTGAAATCGCCCCCGAAGAAAAAACCTCCAAAAACATCAAAGAAGAAATCTTCTATCCTTCCCAAGAAGAGAAGATGCGTTTGCTGTTGACCTTGATTGAAGAAGATTGGCCAGAAAAAGCCATCGTTTTCTCCAACACTAAGCACAGTTGTGAAACGCTTTGGTCTTGGCTTGAAGGTGACGGACATCGTGTGGGTTTATTAACGGGTGATGTGCCACAGAAAAAGCGTATTCGTATCCTTGAGCAATTTACCAGTGGCCAACTAGATATATTGGTTGCTACTGATGTTGCGGCTCGTGGTTTACATATTTCTGACGTTTCACACGTGTATAACTATGATTTACCTGATGATTGCGAAGACTATGTTCACCGAATCGGTCGTACGGGTCGTGCGGGTAATAAAGGCATGTCGATAAGCTTTGCCTGTGAAGAGTACGCATTGAACTTGCCTGCAATCGAAAGCTACATCAATCATTCGATTCCAGTAAGTAACTACGACAGTGAAGCTTTACTGGCCGATATTCCTACGCCAGCGAAGATCCACCGTAAACACCCTAGCGGCACTCGAAACTTGCGTGATCGTTCAGGGGCAAGCCGCCCAGGTGCTCAACGCAGTGGTGCTCGCCCTCCTCGTCATGATAGGACACGTAGACATTCGTAAATGCCAACACCCGCTTATGCCGCTATAACATTAGGCTCAAATAGTTTTAATATGCTGATCGCCAAAACGCGTGGTGGTCAGCCGCATATTATTGCGAAATATAAACGCAAGGTGAGGCTCGCCGAAGGCATAGGCAACGATGGCAAATTAAGCCCCGATGTCATGCAGCGCGGCCTCGACTGTTTGAGTATGTTTGCCCAGATGTTGGTGCAACATAAGATTGAAGCAAACCATGTTGCTGTGATTGCAACTGCAACTCTTCGCAGTATTAGCAATGCTGATGAGTTTAATCAGCGTGCATTGCCACTCTTAGGTCATCCGATCGAAATTATCTCTGGTATGCGTGAAGCAGAGCTCATCTATCAAGGTATGGTGGCGACCACTTGTGGTCAAGGCCGTCGCTTGGTTATTGATATCGGTGGGGCGAGTACAGAGTTTATCATTGGCGATGGGCATCAAGTGCTGTTCAAAACCAGTTTGCCCTTTGGTAGCGTGACTTATAATCGCCAATTTTTCAGCAGTTTGCCGCTGCAGCAGTTAGATTTCGATGATGCTAAGCAGCAAGTGCTAACCGCATTAGCTGAGCATAGACAAACCCTACGTGATCTTGGTTGGCATTGTGTCGTTGGTGCCTCCGGCGCTGTACAGTCCGTGGTAGAAGTGTTACTACACCGAGGGTTATCTGAAACTATCACACTCGATGTGCTTACTCAGTTGAAGGCTGAGATCCTCGCTCAAGAAGATATTAGCTTAATGGGGATTGTTGGGCTTTGCAGTGAGCGAGCACCGACTTTTGCTGCGGGTGTCGCTATTCTATTGGCTTTGTTTGAGTTGCTGGGGATCGAGCATTTAGCCTTATCTGGCGGCGCATTACGTGAAGGTGTTTTAGTGATGTTAGCTCAGCGGATTATTGACGAAGTCAGCTAATATTTTATTGAAACATGATAAAAACCAAAGGCCGCGATGCGGCCTTTATTGTTTGTACTGTGGCGATTATTTCAATAAATCGGCGAGATCTTTTTCTAAGGAAACCGTTGGACGCTCTACGATGCGGCCAACTTCTTTACCTTGCTGCAGCACAATAAAGGTTGGAATGCGGGTAAAGTCGTATTTTGCGGCTAAGCCTTCTGGATCTTTTTTCGTTCGGTCGACACCAATATAGGTCACTTTAATATTGGGATTAGCGACTTCTTCCATAATACGGATAAAGCGCGGCGTTTCCCGGTGACAATCTGGGCACCAAGTACCAATGATCACAACAATTTCTGTAGGTTCAGTGATGCTTTTAAGCGGGGTGATTGCAGTGGTATCGACTTGATAGGTTTTATACCCTTCAGCAAACTCATTGAGATCTGTGACTAAATGTTGTGCTTCTACTATACCAGTTAAAATCACTTCTTGTTTCTCCTCACTGCAGGTCGCAATTAAACCCTGTTGTTGTTCTTCAAATCCACAGCCACCATTGGCTAGTACCTGACAACTAAAAAATAAGGCGGTAGTGGCTAGGAATGCCTTAACGTTATTGTGCATGATGCGCCCTCGAAATCGAAGAGAAAGAATGAAATTCGATTCAAACATTATTCTGGATACGATTAAAGCGATTAATTGATTTGCTGCAAGCAAGATCACGCATTGCTAATATTTATAAGCTTAACGATCACATAATTACATGTTTTTCGGAGTTAAGGCATTGAAAAATTTCATCCCCGAATTGTGATTCGGGGACAGAACACATTGAGAGGATAAGGTAAATTGCTGGATTACTGATCCAGAATTTTTTCAAGAATAGGCTTATTAGCTTCTGGGAAGTCGTAATTGGTTAAGTCGGTTTTAGTGACCCAAGCGATAAGCTGACCTTCAAGGCCTTGAGCTGTGCCGTTAAATTCTGTGACTGAATGGATATCGAGTAGCACTTGTTTATCGGGATAGTCGAAACTCAACGCCATAAATGGCTGACTATCAGTGACATTGAGCGCGACTTCCTCTTTGAGTTCACGGATCAATGCCTGAGTGACAGTTTCGCCTGTCTCAACTTTACCACCAGGAAATTCCCATTTCCCACCTTGATGTAAATGATCTGGGCGTTTTGCCAACAGAATTTCACCGGCCGAGTTAGTAATAATGCCGACGGCAACATGGATGCGTTTAGTCATAATATTTATCGATTAATGAGTGGGTAAAGGTAAGTGCATTAAAGGCTTGAGCTGAGTTATTCGTGTGTAAACCCAAAATTACTCTTTAAAAAAATCGCCTTCATCGAGATCAAATTCATCAAATGCTTCTGGATCAAATTCGGCTTTGACTGGGATGACGTGTTTTTCTGACGCCCAATCGCCGAGGTCGATCAACTTACAGCGCTCGCTGCAAAAAGGTTTAAATGCAGATTGTGGCACCCACTCGACAGGGGCTTTGCAAATAGGGCAGTTAACGGTCAATGGCATAATTGTTCTCTTGGTTAACGGCGATAAAGCGGCCGCCAATACGAATGTCTTTCAGGCCATTAGTGTAAAGGCTTCATGCACAGGTAGCCAGTAAGAAATCAATTGAACGGTCGGAGTGGCGTTGTTGTTCAAACTGCACAAAATGGATAGCGAAACGGTTTTTATGGCCGCTAATCGTAGGATAACACCCGTGGGAAGCATCGACTTTAACCCTTACCAAAGCAAGTGCTTGGGCACTGTCGCCCTGATAAAAGCCTGCGTGGGCAATGGCATTGTCGTAATGGGACGTGCTACGAGTAAGTTGAAGTAGTAACGTGATCGGGGTAAGTAAGGGTTCGAAATGCGCTATCCAAGAGCGATAATCGTGCTGTTTTTCTTCCCAAGGTTTAGATAGCCAATAATGCAGTTGCGGTAGGTCGAAGTTACAGCAAGCGCCTGGCATGCCGAAGCGTTGTCGTAGTGCGGAAATAAATTTGTCTTGTTTTAATTGGCTGCCGAAGCGTTCAGGCTTTTGTAACGGTTCGCGGGCTTGGGTGAGGGCATTGATATAGATATTGATTTGCTGGTGGTCGACGTGATCTAATTCTTGCCATTTGTTCAGTTGCAGCAAGTGCCGCTCAATATCTTTTAATACTTCATTGCGATAATCGCAGCGTTCAGATAATTCACAGAGGGAAAACAGCGGATAAAAACATCTATGTTGGTGGTCATTGCTTAGGTTACTTTGCAGCTGTTTATCGAGGTATTCGAGCCGCAAGTAGCTGCGAATTTTCTCGTTTAGGGGCTGTTCGTAAACTAATTCAGTCATGGGCGTTATGAGTACCAGATAGTTGTAAATAGCGTTGGTGCAATGCTAGCACCTCTCGTTTTAAGGTTGATATCTCTCCCTGATTATCAATAATGTCGTCGGCTCGGGCGAGTTTTTCGCTGCGGCTCAATTGGCTGTTAATGATGTTATTTACTTGAGATGCATCAACATTGTCCCTTTTTATGGTGCGGCTGATTTGCAACTCAGGCGAAATATCCACCACTAAAGTCCGATTGACTAACCTATCTAACCCGTTCTCAAATAGCAAGGGTACGACCATAATTACATAGGCTGAGGTTGCTTTTTCTACCTGCGCTAGCATTTCTTGGCGGATCATGGGGTGCAATAGCTGGTTTAACCATTTACGTTCTTCAGGGTGGCTAAATATCCGTTGCCGCAGTTTGGCGCGATCGAGTTCACCCTCAGGCGTTAACATCTCAATGCCAAAATGGCTAACGATGGCCTCAAGTCCTTTTGAACCCTGAGCGACAACGTCGCGGGCAACGATATCGGCGTCGACTAAGGTAATGCCTTCTGCGGCGAATAAATTGGCTACAGTCGTTTTACCGCTACCAATCCCACCCGTTAAACCAACAATAAATTTGGACATAACTTTCTCTTAAAAGCCAAGAAGGACGCATCTCTACTAGGAGCTAGAGCGCTTCGCTGCTAAGGCGGACTTCTTTGTCCTGCGAGAATCTATAAGGGCGAAGCCCGTTCTGCATTTTCTAGCCGCTGCATTTTTTTGCTGCACCCTAGAAGGACGAAGTCCGCTCTATAGAGTTCCTAAATACCAATCAACAATCTGTTGTCCAAATAGCAAGGCTATCCAGCCTGCGGCAGCAATATAAGGCCCAAATGGGATGGGATTACCTTGCTTGAGGCGTTTACTGACAATCATAGTGATGCCGACAACTGCTCCGCCTAAGGACGAAAGTAAAATCACCAGCGGCAGCATTTGCCAGCCGAGCCAAGCACCAAAAACGGCGAGCAGTTTAAAGTCCCCATAGCCCATGCCTTCCTTGCCAGTGAGGATCTTAAATAGCCAAAAAATGGACCACAAGCTTAAATAGCCTGCTGCCGCACCGATAATGGCATCGGTTGGGCTCGCAAAGGTATGATTTAGATTGATGATCAAGCCGAGCCAAAGTAACGGTAACGTCATTTGGTCGGGGAGCAGCATCTCATCAAGATCGATACCAGTAAGGGCAATAAGTACAAATGTCAGTATGCTCGCAAAGACAAATTGCCAGCTTGGACCAAAGTGCCACGCTAAAGTCGCAACAAGTAGCCCTGTGATGAATTCAATAATAGGGTAGCGGGCGGAAATCGGTGCGTGACAGGCGGCGCATTTTCCTTTGAGTATTAACCAACCGAATACAGGTAAATTATGCCAAGGTTTAATCGCCGTTTTGCACATAGGGCAAGCAGAGCCTGGCACCACAAGATTATATTTTTCGGGGAAGCTATCTATAGGTGTATTGAGTTGGTCTATGCCTATTTTTTTGACTATATCTTCGTGGTATTCCTGTAAATACTGATTACATTCTTGCTGCCATTCTCGTTTCATCATCACAGGAAATCTGTGGATCACTACGTTTAAAAAACTGCCTATGGTGGCGGCAAAAATAAAGCTTAGCGTAATAAAGAGCCAAGGACTCTGATCAAAAGAGTGGCCCAAAAGAGAGATAAATTCTGACATTTAGTTTTCTTATTTTATTTGAATCGAATGAATTAACTGACGATTTTACCCATTTGGAAGATAGGAAGATACATAGCGACAATTAACCCGCCGACCACAGTACCTATGACTACCATCATAATAGGTTCAATTAGGCTTGATAAACCATCAACCGCATCGTCGACCTGCATTTCATAGATGGTTGAGACTTTGTTGAGCATGTTATCCAGCGAGCCGGATTCTTCGCCTATCATCACCATCTGCACTAACATATCGGGAAAAAGCCCTGTGGTTTGCATCGCGACATTCATCTGCATTCCCGCCATGACCTCTTGGCGAATATTCAATATGGCTTTGCGATAAACGGCATTACCCGATGCGCCAGCGGCGGATTCTAAGCCATCAATTAACGGCACACCTGCTGCAAATGTGGTAGCTAAGGTGCGGGCGAAACGAGCCATGGCACCTTTGTGTAAAATCGGTCCAATGGCTGGGATTTTTAGCACGGCTTCATCGACTCTATCTCGCACCATTTGCGAGTTTCGGTGCGCGCGTACAAACAAAAATACGCCGCCGACAATAGCGGCTAAAAAGATATACCAAGAGGATTGTAAGCCGCGGGAAATATGCAGTACCAGTTGTGTAAAGGCGGGCAGTTCTGCACCAAAGCCCTTAAAAATTTCCTCGAATTGAGGTACGACAAAGAGTAATAACAATGTCGTGACTAAAAGCGCGACTATGACGACAGCTGCAGGATAGAACATGGCTTTTTTAATTTTTGATTTTAGCGCTTCCGTTTTTTCTCTATAGGTGGCGACGCGATCGAAAACCAAATCGAGTGAACCTGAGTGCTCACCCGCGGCGACTAAGTCAACATATAATTCGTCGAAGTAACGTCTATGGGGGCGCATAGCATCGGATAAGGGAATACCCGATTGAATTTCGGTTAAAATAGTACCCAGTAATTCCCGCATTTTAGCTTTTTCATGGCCACGGCCGAGTAGTTCAAATGTCGTTACCAAAGGAACGCCTGCCGCCAACATAGTCGCGACTTGACGTGTCATCATGGCAATATCCATAGGGGTGATGTTGGCTTCACCTAATTTAAATAGTGGAGATGACTGCTTACGAACGCTCTTAGGGTTTACTCCTTGGGATTTTAGCTGGCTACGAATTTCGGCTGCGGTTGCACCTCTAAGCTCCCCTGCCGTTTTTTTACCGTCGCGATTTACGCCTTTCCATTCGAAGGTATAGATTTTGGGCTGGCTTTTTTGCTCGTTTTTTTTGCCGCGAGACTTTCTTACTGTTGTTGCCGTAGCCATAAATAATCTCTGTTAGGTTGTAAAAGCGGGGCGCTTTTTGCAGCACTCTACGCTTAAAAACTCGTTACGCGATTGACTTCTGCGATGCTAGTAACACCATGAATTACTTTTAATAATCCTGACTGACGTAAATCACGCATCCCTTGCGCTTTAGCTTGGGAGGCGATTTGTAAGGAGTTACCGCCTTCCATGATAGTACGCGCTATCTCATCGGACATCTTCATCACTTCGTAAATACCAACCCGGCCTTTGTAGCCGCCGGAGCAATGCTCGCAGCCCACAGGTTTAAAGGTGGTAAAACCTTGTGTAATTTGTGCTTGGGCAAAACCTAAACGTAATAGTTCGTGCTCGGGGATGATTTCAGCCTGCTTACATTCGGGGCAAAGTCGACGCGCTAAACGCTGTGCAATAATCAGGTTAACTGAGCTGGCGATGTTATAACCAGGCACGCCCATATTAATTAAACGAGTCAAGGTTTCTGCGGCCGAGTTCGTGTGTAAGGTCGATAATACTAAGTGGCCTGTTTGTGCCGCTTTAATGGCTATCTCGGCGGTTTCAAGATCGCGAATTTCGCCCACCATCACCACATCGGGGTCTTGGCGCAGGAATGAGCGTAAAGCAGAGGCGAAAGTGAGACCGGCTTTTAAGTTAATGTGAACTTGGTTTACGCCCTCAAGGTTTATTTCTACCGGATCTTCGGCAGTAGAAATATTACGCTCTTCAGTATTGAGAATATTTAATCCTGTATAGAGGGAGACGGTTTTACCTGAGCCTGTAGGGCCGGTAACTAAAATCATCCCTTGGGGTTTTGCCAACATCTCAAGGTAAAGTTTTTCTTGGTCAGGCTCGTAGCCGAGCTTTTCAATGCCCAGTTGTGCGGAGGATGAATCCAAGATCCGCATTACAATTTTTTCACCCCACAGGGTCGGCAGGGTACTTACCCGAAAGTCGATGGACTTAGTGCGGGAAAGTTTCATCTTGATTCGGCCGTCTTGCGGCACGCGGCGTTCGGCAATATCAAGTTTCGACATTACTTTTAGGCGCGCTGATAAACGACCTGCAAGGCTTATAGGGGGTTCAGAGACTTCGTGTAAAATACCGTCGATGCGAAAACGAATGCGGTAGCGCTTCTCATAGGGTTCAAAGTGTAAATCCGAGGCTCCTTTACGAATGGCATCGGTTAGAATTTTATTGATATAGATAACAATAGGTGCATCATCGCTGGCCTCGCCTGCGGACTCTTCATTACGTCTGTCTGTGTCGGTAATTTCAATGCTCGCCAGTGCCGCTTCATCCATGCCGCCTAAATCTAGGCCGCTGATGTCTTCTTCGAGGATTTTTTCTAGCGCTTTAGCCAATTTATCTTCTTCAACTAGAATCGCTTCGGCGTGCAGGCCTGCACTAAATTGGAAATCTTCGAGGGCGGCAATATTGGTCGGGTCGGATGTGCCTATATAGAGGCGATTTCCCCGTTTAAACAGCGGTAAGCAGCGGTGCTTTTCAATCAGTTTTTTGTTGAGGAAGTCCTCAGGAATGGAAGCAAGATCAAACTCATTGAGGTCGAGTAGTGGCGTGCCGTACTCTTCATAGCAAAGCTCGGCTATTGCACGGGCTGAGATTAGCTTACTTTGAACTAAGGTGCTTACAAGGGCGTGTTTGTTTTGTCGAGATTTAGTGATAGCGTTAGCCATCTGCTCTTCATTTAGCAGACCTTTGCGGATAAAAAGGGTCGACAGCCCTAAGTGAAGGCCTGTAGATGGCATAACACACTCCTATCTTGATAAAGTAGCTCATAATAGCGCCAAAAAAAGCATTTGTCATATATAATAAAGGCTCAATAATCGAAGAAAAATGATGTTCATCATAGAGATGCAGTTTGATGTATATGCTTTAGCGATCGGGTACTGTTAGTTTCTACTTTTGGATCTTTATTAGTGTTCTGATTGGGGGCATTTTAAAATCGACTTTTATTGTTTTATATGAATAAAGTCCTTTTTGAAAATATAGTTTCCTTTTAAAATCAATAATATTATTTTTAATAATCATTGCGATGGTCTAAATCGTCAATAAGGATGTTCAAGTTGATACTCTCTCATGCCGTTTCTCGAATAATCCTTTTTTTATTTTTTGCCATCTTTTTTATGGGCTCTCTTCTTTCGGGCTATTTCAGTGGTTTCGCTGGACTGGGTAACTCTTATGATCTGAAACGGATTTTAGTTATCGTATTTGTGATGGTCGCTATGGTGTTGCTTTCATACAGAAAATCTGTACCGATAGCTATACTTTCTCCTTACACATGTTGGGTTGTCAGTGCAATATTTATTTTGGGTTTTATTTCTGCATTAAATAGTAAGCACACATTTTGGTCATTGCTTGAGTTAGCCAACTTTTTATTGTTGCTCTGCTTGTTTTACATCGTCGGTGTACTGATTGCGGATATAGGCAAAACTGTTGTACCGCAATATTTTTTTTGGTTTGCATTATTTTTTTCGGTTTGTATTTCAGTTAAGTTTTTTTTGCTACTGCTTTTTCATGCCCTCGATGCTAATCGGCCCGATGTGCATTCTTTAGTTGCTGACTTTATTAATGTAAGATTTTTCAATCAGTTGCAAGTTATGCTGATGCCACTATTGTGCTTATCTTTTTATATTGAACAACTCAATAAATATAAGCAGGCAGCCATGTTGGCCTTTAGTGTGTTGTGGTTAATCTTGCTGCAATCAGAGGCTCGTGGGGCATTATTAGCACTGTTAGTGGCGGCTGTTGTGGTGTATCGCTTTTTACCCGCCAACTTAGGTCAAGCATTTATTCGCCCAATGCTGAAGGCGGTGGTTTGCGGTACGCTTTTATGGCTGGTGCTGATCATTATCATTCCACTGTTTATTTTTGATAGCCCAATTTGGCAATTAAGAACCAATAGCTCAGGTCGCATTGACATGTGGATTTATATTTTACAAACGATCCCTGAACGTATTGGCTTAGGTTACGGGCCAATGAGTTTTGCATGGGCAGAAGCACGACCTTTGCCTAATGCCCATCCCCATAATGCCCTACTGCAGTTTTTATATGAGTTTGGTGTATTTGCGTTTATCTTGCTGGCGAGTTGGTCAGTGATGAAATTACGGGCAATATTAAAGATGCTGACATTATTGGGGGCAAAGCTGAGTGATCTTTTGGCTGCAAAACCACAAAGCTGCATTAACAAAAACCTCGACAAAAGCCTCGACATCGACTCAGACATAGACACGGGCACAACCGATATTGTGCTGGTATTTTCCCTGTGTGCGGTATGGATTTATGCCATGTTTGATGGGGTAATTGTGATGCCATTATCCCAAGCATTATTGATGGCGATATTGGCACTTAATTGTCGTGATAACAAGGTAGTAGAGTTATCGATTTCACGGCGGATAGTTGCTGTCACGGTAGTGTTAGTTTTTGGAGGGATATTAGTGAGTAGCCTTGCAAAACCAGATTTGAAAGATCAGATGTATCCACGTTTATGGTTGCAGGGGTTAATCAACAATTAACGCTTAACTGTTTTTTTGTTCGACAAAAAAGCCCCTTACAGGGGCTTTTGGAATTTAGTTGAATTAGCTACCTATACCAGCACCTTTTTGGCATAGAGGTAAATCATCATCATTCCCTGCTGTCATCTCAAATTCTAAGCCGGGTGTGGTGTCAGTTGCTGCAGCAAATGTTGCAGTGAGTATACATCTAGTATCAGTCCAAGTTAATGTGCCTGTAGCGTCTTGAGCGAAAGCGATTGTGGTACCTAGTTTACTATTTGAAGCTACTTCCGCTGCTAATGTATTGCATCCAACACCAGTTTCAATACAAGTCTGAACTTTCTGAGTAAATGCAGTAATACCTTTCATTGCTGCACTACCTTGTGCGGAAGTCACATAATCCTTATAGGCAGGTAATGCGATCGCAGCCAAAATACCGATAATGGCGACTACGATCATCAGTTCGATCAGGGTAAAACCCTGAGCTTTTTTATTTAATGCTTTGTTTAATCTTTTGTTTAAATGCATGGCCTTCATTTTTCTCTCCAGCTAACTATTTAGTGACTTACTGTGGTTGAATAGAGTGTTTAACCTAACCGCTGTTTTACTCTATAAATTGTGTTATCTCATCAAACTTTATTACTCATTTATGTCAATAAAATCATTTATATGATCTATGTAACATTAACAGTACACCGATGATCTTGAATGACCCATGTGTAATGACTCATGCTGATTTATCCAAGCTAGTTTTGCTAAATTAGCACTAAGTTAATGCTGGGTTAGCGCTTGTTTGAATAAATTGTTTCGGCAACCGCACCTTAGGCTAACGTTTTCAAAAATATGCCTCTCAAAAAACGTGAACTAGGCAATTTTAAAAAGAATCCCAGTGCTGACCTTAGGTGAGGTTGACCAAACGGCCATCTCGCCTTGGTAAAAGTTAGTACAAAGTTAGGTAAAAGGAAACAAAAATTAAGTATAAAGTACTAATAAAGTGTTGTTTTTGTATAAAAGGCTAACTTATCGACATATTAGGTTATAACAACTTTTTGACAATATCTGTTTAGCTGGCGTGTGTCTCTATATTGTCAAATTGGTGACATGAAATGGTGACGGGGTGGGGGAATCGTGAGGGTGAATGCTGAGTATGATAGTGCTGGCACGATTTCACATTTGGTTTGGAGGAGTCCTACAAAAAAATGCATTTCGCCTTAATATTTTATGAGTGGAATGTGCTTACGGTACTTTGCGAGAACATTCCACTACCAGCTAACATCCAGCGGTTTTAAGCTTTTAATCTGAGTGATAAATCTAAGGCGCGAACATGCTTAGTGAGTGCGCCAACTGAGATATAGTCCACCCCTGTTTTGGCGAATTCGGCTAAGGTATCTAAGGTGACATTACCAGAGACCTCGAGCTTAGCGCCGGCGCCTTTAGCTTTATATTGATTGTTCATTTCAACCGCTTCGACCATCTTAGTGATGTCGAAGTTATCTAACATTATGATATCTGTGCCAGAGTCGAGTGCTAAGGCGAGCTCTTCGAGTGACTCCACTTCGACTTCAACGGGTTTATTCGGGTACAAGCTGCGGGCGGTATCTACGGCTTGGCGAATACCGCCACAGGCCATAATGTGGTTTTCTTTAATCAAAAAAGCATCATATAAACCAATACGATGGTTTTTTCCGCCACCGCAGGTGACGGCATATTTTTGTGCCGTGCGTAGGCCTGGAATTGTCTTGCGAGTATCCAACAAGCGAGTGTGAGTCCCCGCCAGTTTATCGACATAATGTTTGGTTAAGGTGGCAACACCAGAAAGTGTTTGGATAAAGTTCATTGCCGTGCGTTCGCCAGTGAGAATAGCGCGCGCAGGACCTGATAATTCACATAATAGCTGGTTGGGTAATACTAGATCGCCATCATCCACATGCCAATGTAGTGCGACTTCACCACCGAGTTGGTTAAAAACCTGCTCTGCCCATGCTTTACCACAAAAAACGCCTTCTTCACGGGTGATTAAAGTGGCTTCAGCGTACTTATCGGCGGGGATCAACATTGCTGTGATGTCGCCATAAGCGATGGCTTTGGTTTGATCGTTGATTTCGGTGCCACCTAAGTCTTCACTGAGGGCAGATTTTACTGATTGGCGGATATCATTTTCTAACATAAGCGGAGTCCTTGCATTACGGCCTACTTGCATTTTAGGTTAAGATTACCACGGCCTTAGGTCCCACGGAACAGGTTGGAAGATTGGGCAAAAGGTGTAAGCTGCAGCCTTATTTAAATTGAGAGTGGATGGTTTGCTCCATGATCTCAATGTTAAAAGAGAGCTCAGTCAGTAAGTTCCGTGCGCAGGGTTTCTTCTTTGCTTGGAGGAATACTGTTAGAGTAAGCCAGTATATGTGGCATAGAGGATAAGCTCATAATGCGGTTTGATTCGGGTTGGTGTGATAGTGCGAGGCGTTGTGAGTCGCCACATTTTAATCAACGTCCCTTGAATGAAGTGAGTTTGTTAGTGATCCACAATATTAGTCTGCCCGCAGGCTGCTTTGGATTACCTTACATTGATCAATTATTTCAAGGGTGTTTAGATACTAATGCCGATTCCAGCTTTGCACCGTTGCAGGGGTTGCAAGTGTCGGCGCACTTTTTGATCCGCCGCCATGGCGAGCGTGTCCAATATGTAAGCTGTAATGACAGGGCTTGGCATGCTGGGGTGTCTCGTTATGGCGAGAGAGAGAATTGTAATGATTTTTCCATTGGTATTGAACTGGAAGGCACAGATACTGAGTCTTACACTCCTAGGCAATATCAGTCACTTATCGAGTTAACACAAGCCCTACTGGTAGAATATCCATTGCTGAGTATTGAACGGATTGTGGGTCATTGTGATATTGCGCCAATGCGGAAAACGGACCCCGGGCAAAGTTTTGATTGGGAAGGATATTTAGGCAAGTTAAAGGAATATACTTAGGCGTTGCGCTCTTAGTTAATCACTTAACTTTTTGGATTTTAGACGTATTCCATATAAACCTAGACTATTTATGGACAAATTATAGAGGTACAGCCCATGGCATTATTTTCACTTTTGGTCGCCATTTTAGTGGAGCGACTTAAATTTCTTCCTTCATCATGGCAATTTGATCGTTTACTGCAATCCTATCAGACAACATTTTTTGGTGATAAAGCGTCACTGACAAGCGTGATGATGGCGTTGGCGTTAGTGCTGCCAGCCTTGTTGGTATATGTTTTATCTTGGTTAGTGGCGGGAATGTTTTGGGGTTTATTGAGTTTAGCCCTATGGATTGTTGTGGCCGTGGTTTGTTTTAACCATCAGAAACAGCGTGATATTTTCAAAAAATATATGCAAGCGGCTTGCCGCTCAGACGTCCAAGCTTGTTACCATTATGCCGCCGAACTCGATTGTAGCGAGTGTTTAGATGCTGTATCCGAGAAAGACCTAGGTGCCAAAGTGGGTCAAAGTGTTGCTTGGATTAACTATCGTTATTATGGTGCCGTGGCGCTGTTTTTCATTTTTTTAGGCCCAGTCGGTGCGGTACTGTATTGCACGGTACGTTTTTATGCCGAAGAGAATGCCCGTAAATCTCTAGAGCTACCCTTAGTCAACGAAGTGATTAGGCTACTGGATTGGTTACCGAGCCGGATTTTCGCCTTTGGTTATGCCTTAAGTGGTCAATTTAGTGAAGGTTTAGCGGCGTGGCGCCGTAATGGATTGACCTTAAATGTGAGCGCTCGTACTGTGGTTGCTGAAACGGCATTAGCGGCACAACCTTTACCTGAGGTCGCAAGTGCACCTATATGTGTACAATCAACCTTAGCATTATTAGTGCTCAGTAAACGTAACTTTACACTTATTGTTGCAATACTTTCATTACTGACCATTTTTGGATTGGTGAGTTGAAAGAAGGACGCTTCGCAGCGAGAATCGAGAACGCTTCGCTGCTAGGGTGTCACTGTGCTCCTTCTAGTCTAGAGTCTAGAGCCTAGAATCTATCCGCTGCGCTTTTTGCAGCGACTAGTAGGGCGAAGCCCATGCTTTTGTCAAATGGTCTGACCCCATAAACATTTTTTTCCGCTATGCTCTCTCTTCGTGAGTGCTTTTGATCGAGATCGCTTTTAAGGAGTGATCTTCAATCTGGACATCAAAACGCTGATTTGATAAAGTGCGCTCACTCAAAAAAATTGGTAAGACCAATTTACAACGGAGCTGAGCGCCTGATGGCCTATAGTAAAATTAATCAGCCAAAAATTTCTGACGTGATCATGGCGCAATTAGAGCAAATGATCTTAGAGGGTAGTTTACAGCCCGGTCAGAAGTTACCGCCTGAACGCGAACTGGCGATCCAGTTTGAAGTGTCTCGACCTTCTTTGCGTGAAGCTATTCAAAAGCTTGAGGCAAAAGGACTGTTAATGCGCCGCCAAGGCGGTGGTACTTATGTCAAAGAACAACTCTGGCAGACCCTTGCCGATCCTATTGTTGAACTGATGAATTCAGATCCAGAGAGTCAGTACGACTTACTGGAGTTCCGCCATGCCACCGAAGGCATGATGGCCTATTTTGCGGCCCTGCGTGGTACCGACGCCGATATGCAAAATATCAAGCGTATGATCCTCGAGGTGGAAGCCGCCACCGATATCGAACAAAAAGCTGCTGCGATTGTGCGTTTTTATCGTGCTGTGGCGGAAGCGTCACATAACGTGGCTATGTTACACCTCGTTCTTAGTTTAACCCCTGTGCTGCATCAAAATGTGGCGCAAAACCTGGAGCTTTTAAGCCGCCGCGAAGAAGCTTCTACTATGGCTAACGATCACAGACGGGCCTTGCTCGCTGCCATCGTTCGTCGTGATCCCGACGCCGCCAGAGAAGCCTCGAATGAACACTTAAGTTACATCGAAGAGGTGATGTTATCTGTGCGGGAAGAAGATAGCCGGTTGCAGCGAAGCTTGCGCCGTTTAAAGAGTGGCGCTTAAGTTCTGTGATTTAGCTGCCAGCTAAATCGGAATATGCCGCAAACACCATTCATTATCATGTATATAGAGAAGGACAGTGTCATGTCTGAAGATATGCTACAAGACGTAGATCCGTTAGAGACTCAGGAATGGGTTGATGCCCTGCAAGCCGTGTTGGAACAGGAAGGCCCAGAGCGCGCGCATTTTTTACTAGAAAAGCTGATCGATAAAGCGCGTCGTAATGGCACTCACTTGCCTTATAACGCCACAACGGCTTACCTGAACACTATCCCTGCGGGTCAAGAGCCGCACATGCCTGGCAACCAAGAGATGGAACGTCGCATTCGCGCCATCATCCGTTGGAACGCTTTAGCTATGGTGCTTCGTGGTTCTAAGAAAGATTTAGAATTAGGCGGCCATATTTCAAGCTTCGCCTCAAGCGCGACTATTTATGACGTATGTTTTAACCACTTCTTCCGCGCACCCAATGAAAAAGACGGTGGCGATTTAGTGTATTTCCAAGGCCATATTGCCCCTGGTATTTATGCGCGTTCATTCTTAGAAGGTCGTTTAAGCGAAGACCAACTGGCTAACTTCCGTCAAGAAGTGGATGGCAAGGGTCTGTCTTCATACCCACATCCAAAACTGATGCCGGATTACTGGCAATTTCCAACCGTTTCTATGGGCTTAGGTCCTATCCAAGCGATTTATCAGGCGCGTTTCCTGAAATATCTGACTGACCGTGGTCTGAAAGATTGTTCAGCACAAACCGTTTACTGTTTCTTAGGTGACGGTGAGTGTGACGAGCCAGAAGCCTTAGGTGCGATTGGTTTAGCGGCCCGTGAAGAATTAGATAACTTAGTCTTCATCGTTAACTGTAACTTACAGCGTCTTGATGGCCCTGTACGTGGTAACGGTAAGATCATCCAAGAACTTGAAGGCGAATTCCGCGGCGCAGGCTGGGAAGTGGTCAAAGTGATTTGGGGTCGTTACTGGGATCCATTATTGGCCCGTGACACTAGCGGTAAGTTACTGCAGTTAATGGAAGAAACCGTTGACGGTGAATACCAAAACTGTAAAGCCAAAGGTGGCGCTTATACTCGCGAACACTTCTTTGGTAAGTATCCTGAAACGGCCGAAATGGTTGCTAATATGTCAGATGATGACATTTGGCGTTTAAACCGTGGCGGTCATGATCCCGTGAAAGTGTACGCTGCCTTAGATCACGCACAAAAAACCAAAGGTCGCCCAACGGTGATTTTAGCTAAAACTGTAAAAGGTTATGGCTTAGGTGATGCGGGTGAAGGTAAAAACATCGCTCACAACGTGAAGAAAATGGGTATCGAGTCTATCCGTTACTTCCGCGATCGTTTCAATATTCCGATCCCAGATGACCAGTTAGAAGATCTGCCTTTCTATCACCCAGGTCCAGATTCTGAAGAAGTGAAGTACATGATGAGCCGTCGTGAAGCGCTGTATGGTAGCGTGCCACAACGTCGTCAAAAGTTCACCGAAGAGATGGAAGTGCCATCACTGAAGATTTTCGATTCGATTTTACAGGGCTCTAACGGCCGTGAAATTTCATCGACTATGGCATTCGTTCGTGTTCTGACAGCCCTGCTGAAAGACAAGAAAATTGGCAAAAATATTGTGCCAATTATTCCTGACGAAGCCCGTACTTTCGGCATGGAAGGTTTGTTCCGTCAAGTGGGTATTTATGCTCACGAAGGCCAAAAATATATTCCGCAGGATTCTGACCAAGTTGCTTACTACCGTGAAGATAAAACCGGCCAAGTATTGCAAGAAGGGATTAACGAACTCGGCGCTATGTCTTCATGGGTATCAGCAGCGACGAGCTACTCAGTCAACGATACACCTATGATCCCGTTCTACATCTACTACTCAATGTTCGGTTTCCAACGTATTGGCGACATGGCTTGGGCAGCGGGTGACATGCGTGCTCGTGGTTTCTTAGTCGGTGGTACTTCCGGTCGTACAACGCTTAACGGCGAAGGTTTACAGCATCAAGATGGTCACAGCCACGTATTGGCGAACACTATCCCTAACTGTATTACTTACGATCCAACATACGGCTACGAAATCGCCGTTGTGGTACAAGATGGTATCCGTCGTATGTACGGCGAGAATCAAGAAGATATCTTCTACTACTTGACCACAATGAACGAAAACTATGAGCAACCAGCCATGCCAGAAGGCGCGGAAGTGGGCATAGTGAAAGGTATCTACAAGTTAGAAACGGTTGCGGGTTCAGGTAAAGGCAAAGTTCAGTTAATGAGCTGTGGCACTATCCTTGAACAAACTCGTAAAGCGGCGCAAGCACTGGCGAAAGACTTTGGTATTACTGCCGACGTATTCAGTGTGACCAGCTTTAACGAATTGACTCGCGATGGTCAAGCCGCTGAACGTTGGAACATGCTGCACCCAACCGAAACGCCAAAACAAGCCTATATCAGCCAAGTGATTTCAAGTGATGCACCTGCAATCGTCGCGACTGACTATATGAAGATTTACGGCGAACAGTTACGTGCTTATATTCCTACCGATTACAAAGTGTTAGGTACTGACGGTTTCGGTCGTTCAGACAGCCGCGAGAATCTGCGTCACCACTTCGAAGTGGACGCTAAGTTTATCGTTATTGCGGCACTGAAATCACTGGTTGATCGCAAAGAGCTGCCTGTCGATGTGTTAGCAAAAGCCATTAAAGAATATGGTATCGACGCTGACAAGATCAATCCACAGTACGCGTAAGAGGCAATGAAAATGGCTGAATTAAAAGAAGTTTTTGTTCCTGATATCGGCGGCGATGAAGTGCAAGTGATCGAAATTTGTGTGGCTGTGGGTGATACCCTAGCGGCAGAAGAATCGATTCTTACCGTCGAAAGCGACAAGGCGACTATGGATATTCCAGCGCCTTTCGCCGGTGTTTTAGCCGAATTGAAAGTGGCTGTGGGCGATAAAGTATCTGAAGGTACTTTGATTGCTATGATGCAAGCGGCGGGCGCGGCAGCAGCCGCTCCGGCTCCAGTTGCAGCACCCGCTCAGGCGGCACCAGCATCTGCACCAGTTCAAGCGGCTCCTGCCCCTGTGGCTGCGGCTCCTGCGACGGGCGCAACCAAAGTGGTTGAAGTGACAGTACCAGATATCGGTGGCGACACAGATGTATCGGTTATCGAAGTCCTGGTTGCTGTCGGTGACAAGATTGAAGTTGATAGCGGTTTAATTACCCTAGAAACAGACAAAGCGACGATGGACGTGCCATCACCTTTCGCGGGTGTGGTTAAAGACGTTAAAGTTGCGGTTGGCGATAAAGTGTCGCAAGGCTCTTTAGTCATCATGCTTGAAGTGGGCGGCGCTGCACCTGCAGCCGCGCCAACTGTTGCTGCCCAAGCTGCTCCTGCCACTACGGTAGCGCCAGTGGCCGCAGCACCTGCTGCACCAGCGGCAAGTGTGGTTGCGGTAAAAGAAATTCAAGTGCCGGATATTGGCGATGCCAGCAATGTCGATGTGATCGAAGTGCTCGTCTCTGTCGGTGATGAAATCACTGCCGACCAAGGTTTGATTACGCTTGAAACTGACAAAGCCACCATGGAAGTGCCTGCGCCATTCGCCGGTAAACTGCTGTCTTTGACTGTTAAAGTGGGTGACAAGGTTTCTCAAGGTAGCGTCATTGCGACGATTGAGACGACTTCTGTTGCAACAGCAAGTGCGCCAGCACCTGCTGCACAAGCGGCGGCTCCTGCTCCAGTGAGCGCTGCACCCGTTGCAGCCCCAACACCTGCAAGCCGTCCACCAGTACCCCATCACCCAAGCGCAGGTACACCTGTGTCTACTGGTGCGGTACATGCGTCTCCTGCAGTACGCCGTTTAGCCCGTGAGTTTGGTGTCGACTTGACCCAAGTGACTGGTTCTGGCCGTAAAGGTCGCATCATGAAAGAAGATGTGCAGGCGTATGTGAAATACGAACTGTCGCGTCCGAAAGCGACTGCTGCAACTTCTGTTGGTTCAGGTAACGGCGGTGGTCTGCAAGTGATTGCAGCACCTAAAGTTGATTTCAGTAAGTTTGGTGAAGTGGAAGAGATTCCATTAAGCCGTATCCAGAAGATTTCTGGCCCTAACTTACACCGCAACTGGGTGACTATCCCTCACGTGACTCAGTTCGATGAAGCTGATATCACTGAAATGGAAGAGTTCCGCAAGCAGCAAAACGATGTAGCGGCGAAGAAAAAAGCCGATTACAAGATCACGCCTTTAGTGTTTATGCTGAAAGCTGTGGCTAAAACGTTGCAACAGTTCCCTGTGTTCAACTCGAGCTTAAGCTCTGATGGCGAATCACTGATCCAGAAAAAGTATTTCCACATCGGTGTGGCGGTTGATACGCCAAACGGTTTGGTTGTGCCAGTCGTGCGTGACGTGGATAAGAAAGGCATTATCGAGTTATCTCGTGAACTGGCTGATATCTCTATCCGTGCCCGTGATGGCAAGCTGAAATCTGCTGATATGCAAGGTAGCTGTTTCACCATTTCAAGTTTAGGTGGTATTGGCGGTACGGCGTTTACGCCTATCGTGAACTACCCAGACGTGGCGATTTTAGGTGTGTCTAAATCTGAAATTAAGCCTAAGTGGAATGGTAAAGAGTTCGAACCTAAATTGATGTTGCCGCTGTCACTGTCATACGATCACCGCGTGATCGATGGTGCCATGGCTGCACGTTTTAGTGTAACGCTGTCAGGAATTCTGTCCGATATTCGTACTTTGGTTCTGTAAGCATATAAGGCTGCTCATCTTGAGCAGCCTTTTGTTTATTGTGATCAGTATCAAACACAGGTTAAAATGCGCCCACCTTACGCGCTGGCGCATTTTCGGTTGGCAGGATAGCTCCTCCAACGGATTGAATGAGAATTAGAGGAAAACATGAGTAACGAAATCAAAACTCAGGTAGTGGTATTAGGTGCAGGTCCTGCAGGTTATTCTGCGGCTTTCCGTGCTGCTGACTTAGGTCTGGAAACCATCATAGTTGAACGTTTTAGCACTTTAGGTGGCGTGTGTCTTAACGTGGGTTGTATCCCATCTAAAGCCTTACTGCACGTTGCTAAAGTTATCGAAGAAGCCAAAGCGGTTGCCGCTCACGGTGTGGTCTTCGGCGAGCCAACTATCGATTTAGATAAGTTACGTGGCTTTAAAGAAAAAGTCATTGGCCAATTAACTGGCGGATTGGGCGGCATGTCCAAAATGCGTAAAGTTAACGTGGTTAACGGTTTTGGTAAATTCACTGGCCCTAACACGCTAGAAGTGACTGCTGAAGATGGCACTGTGACTAAAGTGACTTTCGAGCAAGCGATCATTGCAGCGGGTTCTCGCCCAATCAAACTGCCATTTATTCCGCATGAAGATCCACGTATTTGGGATTCGACTGACGCATTAGAACTGAAAGAAGTTCCAGGCAAGTTGTTAGTGATGGGCGGCGGTATTATCGGTCTAGAAATGGGTACTGTGTACGCATCTTTAGGCAGCCAAATCGACGTGGTTGAGATGTTCGACCAAGTGATCCCTGCGGCTGATAAAGATGTGGTTCGCGTATTTACTAAGCAAATCAAGAAGAAATTCAACCTGATCCTTGAAACTAAAGTCACAGCGGTCGAAGCCCGTGAAGACGGTATCTATGTTTCTATGGAAGGTAAGAGCGCGCCAACTGAAGCCGTTCGTTACGATGCCGTATTAGTGGCTATTGGCCGTGCACCTAATGGTAAGTCGTTAGATGCTGAAAAAGCAGGTGTTAACGTTGATGAGCGTGGCTTTATCAAGGTTGATAAGCAACTGCGTACTAACGTACCGCACATCTATGCAATTGGTGACATCGTTGGTCAACCTATGTTGGCTCACAAAGGCGTGCACGAAGGCCACGTAGCGGCTGAAGTTATCGCTGGCATGAAGCACTACTTCGATCCAAAAGTCATCCCATCAATTGCTTATACTGACCCAGAAGTCGCTTGGGTTGGTTTGACTGAGAAAGAAGCGAAAGAGCAAGGTATTGCTTACGAAACCGCAACTTTCCCATGGGCTGCAAGTGGTCGTGCGATTGCGTCAGATTGTTCTGAAGGTATGACTAAGCTGATTTTCGACAAAGACACTCACCGCGTGATCGGTGGTGCTATTGTGGGTGTTAACGGCGGCGAGCTGTTAGGCGAAATCGGTCTAGCGATTGAAATGGGTTGTGATGCTGAAGATTTAGCATTAACCATTCACGCTCACCCAACACTGCACGAATCAGTCGGCTTAGCGGCTGAAATGTACGAAGGTTCTATTACTGATTTGCCAAACCCAAAGGCAAAGAAAAAGTAATTTAGCTGTCGATTAAAAAAGCGCTCACTTGAGCGCTTTTTTATTGCCTGTATTTTTTTGTAACTTTTATGTAAACAAGCGGATGAATTGAAGGGATTGAGCTGCTACAGTACAGTTATACCCAAGCGACCTCAAAATACGAGTTTCAGAGCGCCCAGGGTGCTTCAATTCAAGGCGCATCAATGAAAAAATGTGGCCACCTTTTGAATTGATGCAACACGGAAGTGGAGTGCTCTGGGTGCTCCGTCCCGGTGGCTGATGTTAACCACGGGGTAACGCACTTTATGCGGTGTTGGCTATTTTTGACTTAGCCCACTAGGCCTGCAAATAGCCGTCTTGCCTAAAGTGCGTTAAATTCCCGCTGAATGCTGCATTTTGAGGTGGTTTGGGTATATGTATGAAGTAAGTTGTCACATGCAAACAAAAATAATTAGAACAATTCTGACATGTTTCATCCTTTCACTGATTAGCGTCCATTCGGCTTGGGCGGGCGGCTTTGTGCAGCGTGTTTTTACCGATAGAGACGGTTTAGCTGTCACCAGCATCCGAGGTTTAGCCTTAGATGACTATGGTTTTGTATGGGCAGCGACTGAGCAGGGCTTGTATCGGGTCAGTAATTCTAAGGTGCGGCGCATTGATAAAATTGGCACGGAATCACGGCTTGCGGATGACTTTTTAACGACAGTGGTAAACATCGACCGAGACAAGTTATTGGTCAGCACCAATGCCGCGATTTACCTTTACGATATAGTACAAAATCAATTTACCGCGTTTGGTTCTCCCTATCTATTCCCGCAGTTTCCAGGTGGTGCGCTGATATCGGCAGCCCGCAAGAATAGCAAAACATGGCGATTATTAATTGATAATGGTCAGATCTATGAGTTTTCCCCTTCAAAGTCTGAACTGCGCCTTATCACCCAATTAGCTGTTAATCGCGACCTTCCTTGGCGCAAGTTATTGCTTATGCCCAATGGACACATGTTGGTTGCGGGGCAGTTGCAACTAGAGCTCCTCGATAACAAGGGCGAACGGCTGTTCCAATACCCTTGGACCGAATCTATGGGCAGTATTCTCGATATGTTGGAGGATACTCAACATAGGATCTGGATTGCGACAGGGCGTGGTGTTTATCAATTAGATCAAATCGCTCATCAAATTACACCTGTGCCAGAATTACCCGATTGGAGCACAGCGATCATTGAAGATGCTAAAGGGTATTTGTGGTTTGCCAGTCGTATTGGCTTGTTAAAATGGTCGCCTGAGACGCGGTTGATTGAGAATTATCAGCAAGAGTTGAAGGCTGAGGCCAACATGGAAACGCTGAAAGCCATGTTGTTTGATGATGCAGGCTTGATGTGGGTTGGAGGCTCTGGTGATGGATTGGCATTGTTAGCGTCACCGCCTGATTTCATTCTTGATACTTATGCGGCAGATGAACCCTATCAGCTGAGCGATGCCATGACTTGGTCTGTACATGCCAGTGATGAAGGGGTTTGGCTCGGTTCTTCCAGTGTAGATTTTGTTGCTAAGGGCAGTAAAAAAGCGGTTAACATTCCGATTGAGGGGTTTAATCCCCACGAAAGTATTTATGATATTAGTGAGTTTGAGGACCATTATTTACTGATCTCAACAACCAGTGGTCTTTTTGTTATTGATAAAGAGACCTTGCAAGGAAGTAGTTTTTCTAAATGGACTCACGGTCAGGATGACTTTAAAAATAAGCTCATATATAAAACTTATCGGGATCCCAAACTGAAAGGACGCGTCTGGATTGCGACTACCACGGGACTCTATTTTTGGGAAATGGGACTCTATGAGCCCCAGCCATTTGATATTGATAAGTCATCGAACGAATTTGATGGCCCCAAGCGGCCAGTGATCCGCACGATTTATCGTACCTCTGACGGTCGTCTTTGGGTTGGCGGTAAAAAAGTCTTTGGTTACATAGACAGTCAAAACGAGTTTCATGATCAACGGCACTTATTTAATGCTTTTGCGGCACAACCAACGATTAGCCATATTGAAGAAATGTCCCCGGGAATTATCTGGTTTGGTTCTTATGAAAAAGGTTTGTTTGAATATCAGCAGCAGGCGGAATCGTTAGTTTCACTGACTTCCGAATGGCAATTAAATTGTAGTTCAGTGTTTTTTATTCAAAAGACCCCTAAGTCAAATCTTGTGGGTTGTGCTGATTCTTTGATTCGTCAGGATATTCAAACTGGCAATATCGCCATGTTTAATCAACTCGATGGTTTGATTTCCGATGAAATGAACGAGGGCGCTTATTTTTATTCGCCAAAAACAGGCTTTTACTTAGGAACACCTGAAGGTGTGATGCGACTCGATGTCAATAGGCTGGTCAATCGTATAACCGATGACCATGTGATGCTTGAATCTGTCTCTGTGTACTATAACAACACGACAGAAGTATCCTTGTTGCCGCGTAACCTGATGACCATCAAACCCGATGCGAATATGGTGAGTTTTCAAATCACTAACTTAGATTACCTCGATGATTCGCCAATTCAATTTAAATACCGATTACGTTATCAGGATGAAGATAGCCATTACGTCTTGTTGCAGGGGGAATCTCAGATCAACCTCGCAGGATTAGCGGCGGGTGGCTATGTGTTAGATATTTTGAGTCAAGTTAATGGGATATGGTCAGATAAGCCGTTCTCTTATCCTTTTTATGTTGAGCAGCATTGGTGGTTATCCCAAGGTTTTAAAGGTATTTTGCTGCTGTTATTTTCAATTATTGCTTTAAGTCTTGCTTGGTATCGACAACGACAGATCAATACATTTAAGCAGATGAATCTGGCATTAACGGAGAGTGAGGACAGGTTAAGGCAGTCTTTGCGCGGCAGTGACTCAGATCTCTGGGAGTGGCATAAAAATACTCAGGCATTTCACCTTGATAATCGCGGTTCGGTGCTTGGTACGCATGCCAATGAGATTGTGGTGAGCTTAGAGGATTTACCTGTGCATCCGCAGGATAGGGAGAAAGCTCTCGCTCAGTGGGATAACATGATGGCGGGTGAGATTGACCGATTCGAGGCCGAATATCGCTATCAGCGTAAGGACGGTAATTGGGGATGGCTTAGGGTTAGAGGGCGGCCAGTTGCTCGCAATAAGTACTCAAATGAAATTGAACGGGTCGCGGGTATTTATAGCGATATTACTGTGCAACGCCAGCTAGAAGATGAAATTAATTTATTGGCGAAAGCGTTTGGCAATACCTCTGAAGGTGTGTTGATTTTAGATGTCGAAGGCGGTATTCGCGTTGCGAATTACGCTGCGCAACAAATTATTGGTATAGATTCTGACGACTTAGTCGGGCAACCATTTGCACAATTCGTACAGATGAATGACGGGTTAGCATCGGAGATTAAGCAACTTCTCCGTGATAGTCAGTCTTGGACCGGAGAGCGTGAGTTAATCCGCGCCAATCAGCAACTTTGTCCTGTGTGGCTAAACGTGTCGGTGATGCAAAGCATTAACGGGAAAGTAACCCACTATGTGGTGGTATTTTCTGATATTACGGAGCGTAAACGTACTGAAGCCGATTTACGCCGTTTGGCTAATTACGATGTGCTTACTGGGTTGCCAAATCGCTCCTTATTTTCTAGCCGTCTATTACAGTCGATTCAAGCTGCACAACAAACAGGTGAGAAACTGGCGCTACTGTTTTTAGATCTCGATAGATTTAAGCATGTTAATGATTCCTATGGTCATAGCATGGGCGATGCTCTGCTGGTCGAAGCATCAAGCCGACTGCAATCTTGTATTTCCAGCGAGCATTTACTCTGTCGTTTTGGTGGCGATGAATTTGTGATTTTACTCCGCAATGCAAACAGCATTGACGATATTAACCATGTCGCCGAGCGCCTGTTGGAGCAAATTGTCGCGCCTTTTAAGTTATATGGTCGGGAATTTTATATTTCGACCAGCATAGGCATCAGTATTTGGCCCGACGATGCGGTGCAGCCAGAGGCTTTTATCAAGAATGCCGATCTTGCTATGTACCATGCCAAAGAAGAAGGGCGAGGGAATTTCCAATATTATTCCTCGGAGCGTAATGCTCAAGCCCTCTATCATTTACGGCTTGAGGCCGATTTACGCAAAGCCATAGAACGACAAGAGTTCGAGCTTTATTATCAGCCGCAAATTGATATTTTACGTAACGATAAGCTTATAGGTATGGAGGCATTAATTCGCTGGAAACATCCGCTGGACGGGTTTATTCGTCCCGATATTTTCATCAAAGTCGCCGAGGCCTGCGGTTTAATTGTTGATATTGACCGCTGGGTATTAAGACAAGCCTGTGTGCAGGGAGCCAATTGGACTAAGCGCTATGGCTCGGGCTTTAAGTTGTCGGTTAATATTTCGGCTGTGCATTTTAGGCAGCCAGATTTTATTGAAGATATCCAAAGAATTTTACAAGAAACCCAAATGCCAACTGCATCTTTAGGATTAGAAATCACCGAAGGCGTATTGATGAAGGAGTTGCATGTCGCTAAAGACCATCTTACTCGATTGAAATCTTTGGGGATCGAGGTTGCCATCGATGACTTTGGTACTGGGTATTCTTCACTGGCTTATTTGCGTAATTTTGAAGTCAATACCCTAAAAATTGATCGCTCCTTTTTGATTGATATCGCCACTAATACCGCAGATCAAGCGATTGTGAGCAGTATTATTGAATTAGCCCGTAACCTTAAATTAAATGTGGTTGCTGAAGGGATTGAGACGGTTGAGCAGTTAGAGCAAGTCTTTAGCCGTGGCTGTTATATTATTCAAGGGTATTATTTTGCTAAACCTATGTGCGTTGATGATTTTGAGCGCTATTTAGAGACAGATAACAAAATCGTCTCTATTGATCATTAAGCTAGAAACATAGTCTATTATTGGCTCGCGAATACTTAATATTTGTACAGCTGATGGGCAATCGTCTGCACGATATAAGCCTGTGAGCTTGAGATGTAAACGTTATCGTCTTCAGTGGTGATGGATATTTTGTTTAGCGGTTTATTCAATTAAACTTCATCTGTTTGTATAAAGAGTACACAAACTTATCACTAGTCGGTCCAGATAAAATATGACTGACGGTTAAATTGATAAGTTTGTTAATATAACTCGGATTTTTATCCCATAAAAAGTAGCCTCACATGATGCGTCAACTACTCGCTTCTATTATTTTGTGTTTGTGTGTTACCCCGTCTTTGGCTGCAGAGCGCCTTAAAATTGGTGTCGTACTCAGTGGTGGTGGTGCTAAAGGCGCCGCTCACGTGGGCGTGCTCAAAATATTAGAAGAACATAACATCCCAGTCGATTATATCGCGGGCACCAGCATAGGCGCCTATGTCGCTGGCATGTATTCACTGGGTTACAGTGCGAGTGAAGTGGAAGCTATCATGATGGGGGTCAACTGGGACAGTGGCTACTCGGACACCATACCGCGCAATATTTTGAGTTACAGGGATAAACAGTTACGCGACCGTTACAATATTCCGTTAAACATTGGCTATAACGAAGGCCAAGTGAGGGCGCCAAGTGGTCTGCTACGTGGACAGACTATGTCACAACTTTTACGTCAGTCGACAGATCTGGTACAGCAATTTGGTCATTTTGATGATTTAGCCATTCCCTACCGAGCGGTTGCAACCGACTTAGAAACTAGCTTACCTGTGGTGATTAGTCATGGCAGTATGGTTAAAGCCATGCAAGCGTCTGCAACTGTACCTGGTGCACTTCAGCCAGCACAAATTGAAGGCAAGTTATTGGTCGATGGTGGTATTGCTAATAACATGCCCGTCGATGTGGTTAAGGCCATGGGAGCCGATATTATTATCGCCGTCGATATTGGTTCGCCTCTGGTCAAAAAAGATAAATTAGACAGTACTATCGCAGTGCTCGATCAGCTCTCTAATTTTTTGACCAATGCCAGCACTGAAAAACAAAAACAATTACTGACAGATAAAGATGTATTGATCCGACCCGCGATTGACGCCCTCAGCACCACTGATTTCACTATTATGCCGCTGGCATTAACCCTTGGAAAAGAAGCCGCTAATGGTCAGCTTTATAAGTTGAGCAGTATGAGCGTGAGCCCTGAGGAATATGCCGCCTACGTCGAGGCTAAAAAAGCCAAAGGTAAATTATTAATGGCGGATGTACGTCATCCCATTAATGAAATCGTATTTGAAAACCAATCTAAGGTGAGTTTGAATCTCTTGACGGAAACCTTGGATATTAAACCTGGGCAAGCTGTATCTAAAGACGAGCTTAATGAGGCGTTAAAGCGTATTTACTCCCTCAATAAATTTGAACGTGTCGATGCTGAATTTGTAGAAGGTGAGGATGGCCGCATACTCACAGTCACCACTAAGGCTAAGTCTTGGGGGCCGAATTATTTCCAACTGGGCTTTAATTGGGAGGATGACTTTAATTCAGAATCTGCCATCAGTTTTGATATGGCTTATACCATGACCGATTTGACCTTTAATGGTGGCGAGTGGCGCAATGAGGTCAAACTCGGTATTGAAAAGTTGTTTGCAACTGAGTTTTATCAGCCTTTAGATAGGGATCAACAGTTCTTTAGCCGTGCCCGCTATCAATACGATACCCGTGATTGGGACTTATACAATAATAACAGTCGTATCTTAACCTTCGACAAGAAAACCCATACTATTGAATTAGGCATAGGTTATAACTACACCTTACAAGGGATGATTGAGTTAGGCTTAGTCGCAGAGAAGGGGTCGATAGTCAATGATGTTTGGCTAACGCAGGACTTAGATTTTAGTTCCTATGGTGCTTACTTTAGGTTCGGTTACGATAGCTTAGATAGCATTAGCTTTCCAACATCAGGTAATCGCGTAACTTTAAACGTCTATGTGCGCAATGAAGATTTCAATGACATTATCGACGATAATCAAAACCAATTTAGCGTGCAAATAGAGGCCGACTGGAAAGGTGCCTTGAGTGTAGGTAACCACGCTTTTGTTGGTAAGGCATCGATTGCTACCAACAATAATGATGGTGTCAATATGCTGCATTTATCTGAGCTGGGAGGATTCTTAAACCTGTCTGGTTACCATAAAGACTCCATTATGGGCGCACATAAAGTGTTTGGGGCCTTTATTTATCAATATGATCTCGGGCGTGATGCGCTAGGTATGACAGATTATCCTCTATACCTAGGTTGGAGCTTAGAGGCAGGGAATGTCTGGGACGAGCGCACTGACGTCACCCTGACCGATCTGATTTATGCATCGAGTCTTTATATCGGTACAGATACTTCCATGGGACCCGCGGCACTTGGTTTTGGGATCACAGATCTTGGCGATAAGTCTTTCTATTTATTTGTGGGTAAAAACTTCTAGTTTGAGATTTGTGTAAAGAACTTAAGGGCATGACTGAGGTTGTGCCCTTACTTTTTGGTCGATGGAAAAACTATAAGCGTCATCCCTATGGAAGTTATCTTGCCGAAATAGCTAAGGGTGTCGCTAAAGTGTCATATCCTTTTACAAAATCTTACTACTGTGAGGCGTGCCAAGATGCTAAGGTTTTGCGGGAAAAATAATAACTCTCAACGGAAGCTGGGGAAAGTAATGAAGAAGATAAGCACACTGGCACTGAGTATCGCCTTGAGTTTAGGTTTAGCGGCTTGTAGTACTGAGCCTAAAACTGAAGCCGTCGCGGTGTCTGGCATTGAATTGCAAAACTTTGATGCCTCAGTCCGCCATCAAGATGATTTCTATTACAGCGTTAATGGAAAATGGTTGGCGAATACGCCTATTCCTGCTGACAAATCTAATTATGGCGCGTTTTCTGTGTTGTACGACCAAAGCCAAGATGCATTGAAGAAAATTATCGACGAAGCGGCCGCTAAAAAGAATCCTGCCGCAGGCTCGAATGAGCAGAAAATCGGTGATTTCAATGCCAGTTTCATGAATACCGATTTACTTGAAACCTTAGGTGTTACACCACTAAACCCTTTGCTGGCCAATATCGCAGCCGCAAGAACGCACGCTGACTTACCCGCTGTTATGGGCAAGTTACTGACGACGGGTTCTAGTATTCCCTTTGGTTTTTACGTCAATAATGACGCTAAAAACTCAACTCAGTATGCGGTGTATTTAAGCCAGTCTGGCCTTACGTTGCCTGACCGCGATTATTACCTAAAAGATGATCCTAAGTTTGCCGCTAATCGCCAAGCCATGGCCAAGTATGTGACAGACATACTGACCGAAGCGGGTTACAAGGACGCTAAACGCGCGGCTAAAAACGTCGCCGACATCGAAATGATGATCGCCAAAAGTCAGTGGAGCCGAGTCGAATCCCGTGATGCCAACAAGGCATACAACAAGTTAGATGGTGCTGAACTGCAAAAGTTAACCGGTCAATTCGATTTTAATGCCTTTGCTGCGAGTGCGGGCTTAGGCGATAAAGTGACTGAAGTGATCGTGCGTCAGCCCTCTTATTTTGAAAAACTCGGCGCCAGTTTTGAGACATTCCCTGTATCGGCTTGGCAAGATTATCTTGCGTTCCACTTAGTGGATAGCTACGCCGAGTTACTGAGTAAAAACTTTGTTGATTTGAACTTCGCCTTTAAGAGCAAAACCTTAATGGGTATCGAAGAGCAGCAGCCACGCTGGAAAAAAGCAGTTGATGGCGCCGACCAAGTGATTGGTGAGTTAGTGGGCGAAGAGTATGTTAAGCAATACTTCAAGCCAGAAGCTAAAGCGCGCATGGAAACCATGATCAAAAACTTGATCAAAGGTTTTGAAGTCAGCATTAATGAACTTGAGTGGATGACGCCAGAAACCAAAGTCGCCGCCCAAGAAAAACTGGCTAAATTTACTTACAAAATTGGCTATCCAGATAAATGGAAAGATTACTCAGGTTTAGATATTAAGGCTGACGAGTTAGTGGGTAACTACATGCGTTACGCTCAGTTTGAATATCAAGACATGATCAACAAGCTAGGCAAGCCAATTGATCGTACCGAATGGGGTATGACACCACAAACGGTGAATGCTTATTACAGTCCAGTGAAAAACGAAATCGTCTTTCCTGCTGCGATTCTGCAACCGCCATTCTTTAATATGGATGCCGATGATGCCGTTAACTACGGTGGTATCGGTGCCGTGATCGGCCATGAAATTAGCCATGGTTTTGATGACCAAGGCGCTAAATACGATGGTGATGGCAACCTGCGTGATTGGTGGTCAGATAAAGACAGAGAAGAGTTCCAAAAGCGCGGTAAGCAGTTGTCTGCCCAATACTCAGGTTATGAGGCAATGCCCGGCAAGTTTGTTAATGGTGATTTGACCTTAGGGGAAAACATCGGCGACTTAGGTGGTTTAACCGTAGCGGCACGTTCGTATTTGATGAGCCTTAACGGCAAACCAGCGCCTGTGCTCGATGGTTTAACGGGCGAGCAACGCTTCTTTGTGGGTTGGTCGCAAGTATGGCGCCGTAATTATCGTGATGAAGAGCTGAGCCGTCGTTTGCTGACAGATCCGCATTCACCAAGCCATTATCGTGCCATGGGTACGCCACGTAACGTGGAAGCCTTCTATAAGGCCTTCGATATGAAAGAAGGCGATAAAATGTATTTAACACCAGATGAACGTGTAAAAATTTGGTAATAAATTCAGCAGATTGAAATAAAAAAGCCAGACAATGTCTGGCTTTTTTATTGATGACCATAATCTAGGATGCTGCCGATTAATGTCCGTAACCTAAGGATTCAATTTTTGTGACTTTATTATCAGTGGCATACAGGCGGCGCATTAAGCGTGTTGGTCCAAAGTCATAGGTCCATTCTTGATACTCAGTCGGCAACTTGCTAGGATCGATCACCCTGTCTCCGTTAGCGTTGAGATAAGTCGCTGGCAGACTGTATTCTCGAATATCGCTGGGCGAGCCGCATTTATCCTGCACAGTCGTTAAAGTATCGCCCGTATTGATCACTTGTTGTTTACAGTGCATGGTCTCACCTGCGCTAGCGGGTAAACAGGTGGACATGAGTATTAAGCCCATGGGCAGTATTAAGGATAGGTACTTCACATTGAATTCCTTCTGGTGCATACACCATTCTGTCATTTATCCGTAGGGCAAAGACTAAGCTTATCTGCCCTGCAGAAACTCGGTGTGTTGTGACGTTATTTTGCCAAAATTGTTGTTAATGCCAACAAACTCTCGGCCTGATGATGGGCGATAATCCACTTAGCATCGCCTCTTTGTTCTGGCGCAGGGATCGCGACCGTTTGCATGTTGGCTGCTCTGGCGGCAATTAAGCCGTTAAAGGAATCTTCGATGGCAAGACAACAACGGGGATCAACATCTAACGCTTTAGCGCAATTCAAATAAACTTCTGGGTGGGGTTTGCCATAGATTAGGTGTTCAGCCGATTCTATCGCCATAAACTTTTCACTGAGATCTAACTTCGTTAATACTGCTTGGATAATGGTGTTTGGGGATGAAGTCGCTAAGCCGATTTTAAGGCCAAACGCTTGGCAGTGGTCAATCGTTTCGTAAACGCCCAGCATAGCTTCGCCGCTAACCAGAATTTCATTTGCAACTTTATCAACAATCGTTTGGCTGACCTTGGCATTATCATAGTGTGGCCAAGGTGCCTTGTGGTACCAATAATCGACGCATTGATCGATGCGTAAGCCCGTGGTTTGTTGAATCGTTTCTATCGTCACTGGCACGCCGAGTGCGGATAACACTTCATACTCGACTCGCTGCCATAGGGGTTCTGAATCGATTAAAACGCCATCCATATCAAAAATAACGGCTTGAATGCTAAGGGATGTCATTGGTACTCCGATGGACTAAGGAAATAACTGAGATATGCAGTAAATTAAGCCTGAGTGTAAGTTCTCGCACTGCATCTTAAAAGCCAAAATGCAGCAAGATGAGAAAAATTTATACCTATTTGCTCTCTGACACGGAAAATTGCTTGTTCGATTTAAAATTAATAAAACATTGTTAACTATTTGTAGTGTATGGTTTTTTGTCTGTTTTCAAACTATTGTCTAATTTCACTTGTTTTAATCTTCCCGTAAGTTGGCATTCGCCGCCGGATTTAGTCCTTATTTCGCTTTTTGCCGAGTGTGACCTGATTCATACTTTTGCAAAGGTGTAGTATACTGCAGGCCGGAAATACGGGTCGATCATGTCGGACTGTCAGCTTCAATTAAGAAGACGTGCAGTTTCGTTGTTAGAGCGCCAAACAAAGAGGAATGTTGCCGTGCTAGAAGCATATCGTAAACACGTCGCAGAACGTGCTGCAGAGGGCGTAGTCCCTAAACCATTAGATGCACATCAAGTGGCTGAACTGGTTAAGTTAGTTCAAAATCCACCCGCAGGTGAAGAGGCTTTCGTTCTCGACCTGCTTGAAAATCGAATTCCCCCAGGTGTTGATGAAGCTGCTTATGTTAAAGCTGCTTTTTTAGATGCGGTTGCCAAAGGCACTGAAAAATCACCGATTCTGTCTGCTGAGCGTGCTACTGAGTTGTTAGGCACAATGCAAGGCGGCTACAACATCGAACCTCTGATCGCGCAGCTGGATAATCCAGCGTTAGCACCTTTAGCTGTTAAAGCGTTATCTCACACTCTGCTGATGTTTGATTCTTTCCACGATGTGGTTGAGAAGATGGAAGCGGGCAATGAGTTTGCTAAGCAAGTGGTTGAAGCGTGGGCGAATGCAGATTGGTATTTAAGCCGTCCAAAACTTGCCGACAAAGTCACTCTGACAGTATTTAAAGTTTCTGGTGAAACCAACACCGATGACTTGTCACCTGCACCAGATGCATGGTCACGTCCTGATATCCCATTGCACGCGTTAGCTATGCTGAAAAACGCCCGTGATGGTATCGAGCCTGATGTTGCTGGCGCCGTTGGCCCAGTGAAAAAAATCGAAGCATTAAAAGCACAAGGTCATCCATTAGTATATGTGGGTGACGTTGTGGGTACGGGTTCATCACGTAAATCTGCGACTAACTCAGTACTGTGGTTTATGGGCGATGATATTCCATTTGTACCCAACAAGCGCGCTGGCGGTTTCTGCCTTGGCGGTAAAATTGCACCGATTTTCTTCAACACTATGGAAGATGCGGGCGCACTGCCAATCGAGCTTGACGTAAACAAGATGGAAATGGGCGATGTAATTGACATCTACCCATACGCTGGTGTGGTTAAGCGTCACGATAGCGACGAAGTGATTTCAGAATTCAGCTTAAAAACTGAAGTCTTGTTAGACGAAGTTCGTGCTGGTGGTCGTATTCCATTGATCATCGGTCGTGGTTTAACTGACAAAGCCCGTGACGTATTAGGCTTAGGGTTATCTGACGTCTTTGTACGTTCTCAAGATGTCGCTGATACCGGTAAAGGTTATACACTTGCGCAGAAGATGGTCGGTAAAGCTTGTGGCGTAGCGGGTGTGCGTCCTGGTCAATACTGCGAACCTAAGATGACGTCTGTCGGTTCACAAGACACGACAGGTCCTATGACCCGTGATGAGCTGAAAGATTTAGCTTGTTTAGGTTTCAGTGCTGATTTGACTATGCAGTCATTCTGTCACACTGCGGCTTATCCAAAGCCAGTTGATGTGAACACACATCATACTCTGCCAGATTTCATCATGAATCGCGGCGGTGTATCACTGCGTCCAGGTGACGGTGTTATCCACTCGTGGTTAAACCGTATGCTGCTACCAGATACCGTTGGTACGGGTGGTGACTCACATACGCGTTTCCCAATCGGTATTTCATTCCCAGCAGGTTCTGGCTTAGTAGCGTTTGCTGCTGCGACTGGCGTTATGCCACTCGACATGCCTGAATCAGTATTAGTGCGCTTCAAGGGCAAAATGCAACCGGGTATCACACTGCGTGATCTGGTTCATGCTATCCCATTAAAAGCCATTGAACTGGGCATGCTGACCGTTGAGAAGAAAGGTAAAGTAAACATCTTCTCTGGTCGCGTACTGGAAATCGAAGGTCTTGAAACCTTGAAAGTTGAACAAGCTTTCGAACTGTCAGATGCTTCAGCTGAGCGCTCTGCTGCCGGTTGTACCATCAAGTTAGACAAAGAACCTATCATTGAATACCTGAACTCAAACATCATCATGCTCAAGTGGATGATCGCTGAAGGTTATGGCGATCGTCGTACGATTGAACGTCGTATCAAAGGCATGCAAGAGTGGTTAGCCAATCCTGAGCTGATGAGCGCCGATAAAGATGCTGAGTATGCTGCAGTAATCGAAATCGACTTAAATGACATCAAAGAGCCAATCCTGTGTGCGCCAAACGATCCTGATGATGCCGTTTTACTGTCATCTGTTGCGCAAACTAAGATTGATGAAGTGTTCGTCGGTTCTTGTATGACCAACATCGGTCACTTCCGCGCAACCGGTAAGATGCTAGACAAGTTTGCTAAAACCCTGCCAACACGTCTGTGGATTGCACCACCGACTAAGATGGATAGAGATCAGCTGACTGAAGAAGGCTACTACGCGATTTTTGGTCGTGTAGGCGCGCGCATCGAGATCCCAGGTTGTTCACTGTGTATGGGTAACCAAGCACGTGTAGCTGAAGGTTCAACTGTGGTATCGACTTCTACCCGTAACTTCCCTAACCGTTTAGGTACAGGTGCTAACGTTTACTTAGCCTCTGCTGAACTGGCTGCGGTTGCTGCGCTGTTAGGTCGTCTGCCGTCACCTGAAGAATATCAAGAATACGCTAAAGAGTTAGACGCAACTGCAGCTGACACATACCGTTACTTGAACTTTGATCAAATCGAGTCTTACACAAAAAAAGCATCGGAAGTGATCTTCCAGACAGCTGTGTAATCGATTGCCGTTAAGGTAAGTTGATGTAAAAAGCCAGCGTAAGCTGGCTTTTTTGTGGGTTTGTTTTATTTCTACATCTATATGCACCAATGAACCCTATCATAGTCATGCTTTAGTTCTTACATCGCAAACTCGCTACTTACTAATGGTCACGCGTTGTCGCCATTAAAACAAATCCATTTAAGCCGATCCGTAGGTCAATCACACGCTTAGCCTCGTTTAATCTTCATTTTAAAAGACGAAAGTCTTCTATTTTTATAACTACTAACAAATCATCTGATGGCTTTTGGCTATACATAATGCGAAACAAAGGCGTAGTCTTGACTGAATTGTGGATAACTTTGGGGGTAAGTGGTGGGTATGGTGTGGCTAGATTAGATAATTAGCATTAACTGCAAATTTCCTGAAAATAGGGGTTGCACAAAATCTCCTGCTGCCTATAATGCGCATCCACTGACACGGCAGACGGCGTTAAGCTGCCTGATGTGACAGTTCATCGATGAGTTTACTGATTGATGAGTGTTGAGAAAGTTTGTAAAAACTCCTTGACGCGAAACGGGAAATGCGTAGAATACGCAGCCCTAGCCAACTGGAAGCGTTCGACGCTCAGTGTGGTACTCAAGTTCTCTTATGAATATTGAGTTGCTCTTTAACAAGATAAAACAAGAAATCTGTGTGGACACTCACAGGTGTTGAGTTAATCGAAACTGCTTAGCCTTCGGGTTGGCAGTCAAAAATTTAAATCAATGTTTTCAAGTCATTCTCCTTAACGGGAAGCATGATTGAGTGTTCATAGTAATATGTATATACAGTAATGTATGAATTGAAACGCGATGCTTCTTAGTGAGCAAAGCGAATCAAAACAGTAGAATTCATTGAGCCGCTGAAGTCGTAAGACGGAAGCAACAAAACTTTAATTGAAGAGTTTGATCATGGCTCAGATTGAACGCTGGCGGCAGGCCTAACACATGCAAGTCGAGCGGCAGCACAAGGGAGTTTACTCCTGAGGTGGCGAGCGGCGGACGGGTGAGTAATGCCTAGGGATCTGCCCAGTCGAGGGGGATAACAGTTGGAAACGACTGCTAATACCGCATACGCCCTACGGGGGAAAGGAGGGGACCTTCGGGCCTTCCGCGATTGGA